>CAYZSE010000035.1:0-26267 GCA_964481035.1 uncultured Geminicoccaceae bacterium
AGCTCTCCACGACGCCCTCGTCGTTCCAAGCGACCTCGATCTCGAGAACCTCGACACGGCTGCGCCACCCGTCCGGTATGCGTGCCCGATCCTTGCTGGTCGTGAGCAGCTTCCCGCCGAGCTTCGCCGCGTCGGCCCCGAGCGCCTCCAGCTCTCGCAGCCGGAAGCGGTGATGGTCCGCGAAGGCTCGGGTGTCCAGCAGTTCGGCGCCGAGGCCCCGTGCCGTCCGAAAGAACTTCTCGGGCCTGCCGATCCCGGCAAAGGCGAGATATCGGACGCCTGCGAGGGCGGCCGAGCCGGGCGCGGGGCGGAGATCGCAGCGCCAAGCCGGTCGCAGCCTCGCCGGCAGATGCACGCCGGCCGCGCCCTCGCTGCCGACGAGGACGGCGGCGTCGGCGCGATCAAGAGCGCGTGAGGACGCTTCGCGCAGCGAACCCGCCGGCACGACGCGGCCGTTGCCGAAGCCCACGGCGGCGTCGATGACCAACAGGCTCCAGGTCTTGGCGAGCCGCGGATATTGCAGCCCGTCGTCGAGCACGATGATCTCCGCTCCCGCCGCGGCGGCCGCACGCGCTCCCGCCAGCCGGTCGCGGCCGGCCCAGGTCGGCGCCACCTCGGCGAGCAGCAGGGCCTCGTCGCCGACGTCGCCGGCGTCGTGTCGCGCGGGATCGACGCGAACGATCTGGCCTACGCGCCCGCCGTGGCCGCGGCACAGGCCGTGCGCATCGAGGCCACGCCGCCGCAGGCGCCGCAGGAGATCGAGCACGATCGGCGTCTTGCCGGTGCCGCCGACGGTGGCGTTGCCGACGCAGAGCACCGGCAGCGGAGCCACCTCGCTGGTCGTCATCGCCCAGCGCGCCCGGCCCAGCGCGTCGTAGAGCGTCCCGGCCGGCGCGAGGAGCCTTGCCGCGAGCCCGTCGCGCCGCCAGAAGGCGGGTGCCCTCACGGTCGGGGCACCGCGTCACGGATCGCGCGCACCGTCCGCTCGAGCACCGCGTCGCCGAGCGCGTCGGCGCAGGCCCGGGCCGCGGCGCCGGCGCGCCGCGCGGCCCCGGGGTCGGCGAGCCAGTCGCCGACGGCGGTCGCAAGCTCGTCGGGCGCGACCCGGCGCGCGCCGCCGGCCCGGTGCAGCGCAGCGCCCACATCCGCGAAATTCGCATCATGGTGACCGAGCAGGATCGGTCGCTCGAGGCGCGCCGGCTCGAGCGGGTTCTGCCCGCCGTGCGGGATCAACGAGCCGCCGACGAACGCCACGTCCGCGAGGCGGTAGAACAGGCCGAGCTCGCCGAAGCCATCGACGAGATAGAGCCCCGTGTCCGTGCTCGGGCACGCCGTTTCGCTTCTGAGTCGGGCGTCGGCGCGGCCGAGCTGGTGCCGGATCGCCGCTGCGCGCTCGGGATGGCGCGGCACGATCACCGTCAGCAGGTCGGGATAGGTGCGGCGCAACGCGCGATCCGCTTGCTCGATCCAGCGTTCCTCCGGTTGATGGGTGCTCGCGGCGACCCACACGCGACGGTCGGCCAAAGCGCCCTGAAGCGCGGCCAAGGCCACCGCGTCCACCGGCAAGGGCGGCGCCGCCGTCTTGAGGTTGCCGGGCGTCTCGACCGCGCGCGCACCGAGCCCGCGCAGCCGCGCTGCGTCGGCCTCGCTCTGCGCGAGCAGGCGGTCGAAGCGCCCGACCAGCCAACGGGCGATCGCGGGAAAGCGTCGCCAGCGACGAGCGCTGCGCACGGACATCCGCGCGTTGACGAGCAGGCGCGGGGCCGGGCTCTTCGCCAGGAGAAGCGGCCACAGCTCTTGTTCCACGAGCACCGTCGCGTCCGGCTGCCAATGGCCGAGAAAGCGGTCGAGCGCCGGCTCGAGGTCGAGGGGCGCATAGGCATGGAAGGCGCCGTCCGGCAAGCGCTCGTCGAGCAGTTCGGCGCTGCTTCGGGTGACCGTCGTGACCAGCGCCCCCAAGCCGTCGGCGACGAGCCGGTCGATGACCGGCAGCACCGCGAGGCTCTCGCCGATGCTGGCGGCATGGATCCAGACGAGCCGGCCCGGCGGGCGCGGCCGGCGCGCATGGCCCCAGCGCTCGGTGAGCCGTGTCGCATCCTCCTTGCCGCGGGCGGCGCGGCGACGAAGCAGCGTGGCGACGAGCGGGCGGGCGAGGACGCCGACCGCGCCGTAGGCGCCGAGCAGGGCGGGCACGGCCGTCAGGGCTTGCCGAGATCGCCGAGCGCGCGCACGGCGACGGCGATCATCGAAAGGTCCAGCGTCGGGGCGTTCTCGATCTCGGTGAACAGCCGCTCCTGGCGTTGGACGAGGGGCCGATGGCGCTCGATCCAACCGCCGACGTGCTCGGCCGTCGCGCCGTCGCCGGGCTCGGCGAGGACCAGCAGCGACAGGCGGCGGAGCTCGCGGTACAGAGCGTCCGAGAGGCCGGCGGCGGTCAGGCGGTCCCAGCGCGTCCGGATCGGCACGTCCTCGAGCCAGCGGCGGATCCGCCCGAGCGATAGGCTGTCGTCGAGGGCGAAATACGTGGCCGCCGCCGTCTTTATCGGCGCAACGGCCTCGCTTGCGACCTCGACGATATCGCAGGCGGCCATGAGATAGGGCAGGGCGGCGAGCCGTGGCGCAACGCTCGTCTCGACGCCTGCCTCGACGCACGCGCCGTGCCGGCGGTCGAGGAAGGCGGCGCCGTCGCCGCCGAGGCTCACCGGCAGCGCCGCGACGACCTCGTCGATGCCCGCGCCGAACCGGCGGATCGCCTCGGGCATAGGTGTCGTCGCGGGGAGATGCGCGAGAAACCACGCCGTGCCCTCCCGCGCGGCCCGCCGCGCCTCGTTCAAGAAAACGATCTGCTGGTCGGCGGAGCAGCGATCGAGGCCCTCGATCGCCGCCCAGAGCGGCAAGAGCCCGAAGGCGTCGCGGGTGATGACGTAGGCCCGCGCGATCGCAGCGACGTCCCGGCCGGTGATCTCGACCAGCTCGTCGACGAAGACGTCGAGCCCGCGGTTGACGATCGAGTTGCCGAGCCATGTGGCGACGATCTCGCGCTTGAGGCCGTGCCCCGCGATCAACGCTGGGTAGCGCCGGCGCAGCTCGCGCGGGAAGTACTTGGCGAGATCGGCGGCGAGGTAGGGCTCGTCGACCACGTCAGAGGCCAAGAGGTCGTCGTAGAGCGCGTTCTTGGTGTGCGCCATGAGCACCGAGAGCTCGGGGCGCGTCAGGCCGCGACCGGCCTGCCGGCGCTCGGCGAGCGCCTCGTCGCCGGGCAGGAGCGCGAGTTCACGGACCAACGCGCCGCTGGCTTCGAGCCGGTGCATGAGCGCCCGCTGCGTGTCGAGATAATCGGCCGGCATCGCCTGGGCGATCGATAGCGCGAGGTTCTGCAGGACATTGTCGCGCAGGCACAACTCGGCCACCTCGTCCGTCATCCCGGCCAAGAGCTCGTCGCGTTGCTTGACCGTCAAATCGCCCGACTCGACCGCGCGGCCCAACAGGATCTTGATGTTGACCTCGTGGTCGGAGCAGTCGACGCCGGCCGAGTTGTCGATGGAGTCGGTGTTGATCTTGCCGCCGTTGAGGGCGAACTCGATGCGGCCCCGCTGGGTCAAGCCGAGATTGCCGCCTTCGCCGACGATCTTGCAGCGGAGCTGCGAGGCATCGACGCGGACCGCGTCGTTGGCGCGGTCCTCGGCCTCGGCGTGGCGCTCGGTCGTCGCCTTGACGTAGGTGCCGATGCCGCCGTTCCACAGGAGATCCACCGGCGCCTGCAAGATCGCCTTGATGAGGTCGCTCGGTGCCGGCGCCGGGTCGTGGATCGCAAGCGCCCGCTTGGCGTCGGCCGAGAGCGGGATAGTCTTGGCGGTGCGCGGCCAGATCCCCCCGCCACGGCCGATCTTGGTGCGGTCGTAGTCGTCCCAGCTCGACCGCGCCAGCGCGAACAGCCGCTCGCGTTCGGCGTAGCTGGTCGCGGCATCGGGATCGGGGTCGATGAAGATGTGGCGGTGATCGAAGGCCGCGATCAGCCGCGTCTGCCGCGACAGCAGCATGCCGTTGCCGAAGACGTCGCCCGACATGTCGCCGATCCCGACGCAGGTGAACGGTTGGCTCTGGCAATCGCGGCCGAGCTCGCGAAAATGCCGCTTGACCGATTCCCAAGCGCCCTTGGCCGTGATGCCCATCTGCTTGTGGTCGTAGCCGGCCGAGCCGCCCGAGGCGAACGCATCGTCGAGCCAGAAGCCGTAATCGCGCGCCACGCCGTTGGCGATGTCGGAGAAGGTGGCGGTGCCCTTGTCGGCGGCGACGACGAGGTAGGGATCATCGGCGTCGTAGCGGATCACCTGCTCGGGCGGAAGGATCCGCTCCTCGCTGCGGTTGTCGGTGATGTCGAGAAGGCCGCTCAAGAAGAGCTTGTAGCAGGCGACGCCTTCGGCCTGCAGCGCCTCGCGCCCGCCCGCCGGCGGGCGCTTGAGGACGAAGCCGCCCTTGGCGCCCACGGGCACGATGATGCTGTTCTTGATCTGCTGCGCCTTCATCAGGCCGAGGATCTCGGTACGGAAGTCCTCGCGCCGATCCGACCACCTGAGGCCGCCGCGGGCGACCTTGCCGCCGCGCAGGTGCACGCCCTCGAACCGTGCCGAGTGGACGAAGATCTCGAAGGCCGGCCGCGGCTCCGGCATCAGGCGGATGCGCGACGGGTCGAGCTTGAGCGCGACATAGGCCTTGGGCCGGCCGTCGCGAGCTGCTTGATACGCGTTGGTCCGGAGCGTCGCGAGGACGACCTCGCGATAGGCGCGAACGATGATGTCCTCGTCGCGCACCCCCACGTCGTCGAGCAGCGTGGTGATGCGCGCGGCCAACTCGTCGACCCGCGGCGCGCGGTCCTCCTCGAGCGCGGGGTCGAAGCGGGCGGAAAAGAGGTCGACCAGCGTCCGGGCGATCTCGGGATGGTGGGCGAGGGTGTCCTCGATGTAGCTCTGGCTGAAGGGGATGCGGATCTGCAGCAGATAGCGGCAATAGACCCGCAGCACCTTGACCTGGCGGGCGTCGAGGCCGGCGAGCAGCACCAGCCGGTTGAAGCCGTCGTTGTCGACGAGCCCGTCCCAGACGGCGACGAAGGCGCGCCGGAAGCGGTCGTGGACCTGCTCGATGGCGACGGCGGTGCCCTCGGTGACCGCCATCCCGAAGTCGTGCAACCAGAAGGTGCGCCCATGCACGTCCTTGAAGCTGTAAGGTTGCTCGTCGACGACGGTGAGGCCCATGTTGGCCAAGATCGGCATCGCGGTGGCGAGCGGAATCTTTTCGTCGGCGCAGATCAGCTTGAGGCGGAGCAGCTCCGAGCCCGGCACCATCGGCCGATAGAGGCTCAGCGCCAGCGGGCCCGTACCACCCGCCAGCGCGGCCACGTGCTTGAGGTCCGGCACCGCCGAGCGCGGTGGCACCGCCTCTTGGTAGCCGGCCGGGATGCCCTTCGCGTAGAGCTGGTGCAGGCGGTGGCCCTCGGCCTCGCCCAGCGCCTCGACGAGCGCGCTCGCCAGCCGATCGCTCCAGGTCCGCGATTGCTCGCGAAGCTCCGCCTCGAGCGCCTCGACGTCGATCTCGCGCCGGCTCGGATCGGCTGGGGTGCGGACGACGAAGAGGATGCGGGCGAGGACGTCCTCGCCGAGCCGCGTCTCGAACTGGACGTCGGTGCCGTTCAGGGCTTGCCTGAGTGTCGCCTCGAAGCGCTCGCGCACGGCGGTCGTGTAGCGGTCGCGCGGCACGAAGACGAGGCACGCGGCGAAGCGGCCGAAGGGGTCGTGGCGGATGAACAGCCGGAGCCGCTGGCGGTTTTGGAGGTGCAGGATCTCGCGCGCGATCCGGCCGAGCGTCTCCTCGTCGGCCTGGAACAGCTCGTCGCGCGGGTAGGTCTCGAGGATGTTCAACAGCGCCTTGCCGTCGTGCGAGTGCGGACGCATCCCGGCCTGGGCGATGAGCCGGTCGACCTTGCGGCGCATCAGCGGAATGTCGCGGGGCGTGCGGTTGTAGGCGCCCGAGGTGTAGAGGCCCAGGAACCGATGCTCGCCGACGACGCTGCCGTCGGCCGCGTAGCGCTTCACGCCCACATAGTCGAGATAGCCGCTGCGGTGCACGGTCGAGCGCGCGTTGGCCTTGGTGAGCAGCAAGGGCCGATGCGGCTCGGCCGCGCGCTCGCGGACATCGGTCGGCAGCTGCGCGAAGGTCGTGCCGGTACCGCGCTGCAGCCGCTTCATGATGCCGAGCGTCCGTTCGCTCTCGCGGTCGAGATGCAGCCCGTCCGCGCGCCGCTCCAGCGCATAGCGGCCGTAGCCGAGAAGGGTGAAATGGTCCTTCTTGAGCCAATCGAGAAAGGCCAGGAGCTCGTCGGTCTCGGCGTCGCCGAGCCGGGCGCGGACGGGCTCGACGTCGGCGCGGGCCCGGGCCAGGGCGTCGAGCATCGCGCGCCAGTCGTCGACGGCGACGCGGACGTCGGCGAGGACGCCGGCGAGCGACGTCTCGAGGGCGTCGAGCTGCGCCGCGTCGCCGAGCTGGTCGACCTCGAAGCGGATGAAGCTCTCGTGCCGGCCGTCGACGGTGTCGGACACCCCGGTGAGCGTGCCCTCGGCGTCGCGCTCGACGGTCAGGATCGGGTGCACCAGCAGGTGGATGGCGAGGCCGCGGACGTTGACGGCGGCGGTCAGGCTGTCGACGAGAAACGGCATGTCGTCGGTGACGACGAGGACGACGGTGTGGGTCGATTGCCAGCCGTCGCGCTCCAGGTCCGGGTTGTAGACGCGAACCCGCGCCTCGCCGGGCCGGCGCGCGGCGGCGAGGCGGTAGTGGTCGAGGGCCGAGCCGTAGACATCGAGGACGTCCATGGCGACGACGTCGCCGGCGGCGGCACCGGCGTAGTAGAGCCGCACGAAGCCCTCCGCGCGCTGCGCGTCCTCGGGCCGCAAGCGCGTGTGCAGCTGCGCCGCGAGATCATCGAAGATCTCGCGACATCTTCGATCGAGATCGTCGTCCATGACCGCGGCTCCTCCTTGTGCACGCGCTCCTCGGCCGCACGCCGTTGCGCTTCGGTCTAGACCTTCGTCGGCCCGACGGCCAGGGCCGTCGCCGGGGCGGCGGCGCGCCTGCTGCCCGGAGCACGTCAGAGCACGTCACAGCAGGCCGAGCGTCGCCGGCAGCCACAGCGCGATCTGCGGGAACACCATGACCAGCGTCAGCCCCGCCAGCTGCAGCAGCACGAAGGGGACGATGCCCAGATAGATCTGCTCGATCTTCACCTCCTTGGGCGCGACGCCCTTGAGGTAGAAGAGCGCGAAGCCGAAGGGCGGGGTGAGGAAGCTCGTCTGGAGGTTGACGGCAATGATGATGGCGAACCACGGCACGACCCAGCGGGCATCGCCGACGTGCTCGCCGAGGCCGGCGAGCACCGCGACGATCGGCGCGAACACCGGCAGCACGATGAGCGTGATCTCCAGCCAGTCGAAGAAGAAGCCGAGCGCGAAGACGACCCCCATGATCAACAGCAGGATGCCCCAGTCGGTCAGGCCGGAGCCGAGGATGAGATCCTCGATGATGAAGTCGCCGCCGAGCGAGCGGAAAACGTAGGAAAACATCGTCGCACCGACGAAAATACCGAAGATCATGGCATTGGTCAGCGCCGAGCGGCGGACGACGTCGCTCAAGGTCGCCCAGGTGAGCTTGCGGTTGAAGGCGGCGAGCAGCGTCGCGCCGAAGGCACCGACGCCGGCCGCCTCGGTCGGCGTCGCCCAACCCGCGAAGATCGAGCCGAGCACCAGGACGATGAGGAAGATCGGCGGCAGGAAGCTGCGCAGCACGAGGAGGTACAGCTCGCCCTTGGTCGCCGGACCGATATCGTCGGCGAGCGGTGGCGCCAACCCCGGCCGGGCCCGCGCCAGGATGAAGATGTAGAGGTAGTAGAGCAGCGACAGCAGCAAGCCGGGCGCGATCGCCGCCATGAACAGCGTGCCGACCGAGACCGACAAGAGGTCGGCCATCAAGACGAGCATGATCGAGGGAGGGATGAGGATGCCGAGCGTGCCCGATGCGCAGATCGTGCCCGTTGCCAAGGCGGGGTGATAGCGGGCGCGCAGCATGACCGGCAGCGCGAGCAGGCTCATCATCACGACCGAGGCGCCGATGATGCCGGTGGTCGCCGCCATCACCGTGCCCATGAGCGTGACCGAGAGTGCGAGGCCGCCCGGTACCCGGCGCAGCAGCACCTCGAGGCACTCCAGCAGGTCCTTGGCGGCGCCGGAACGCTCGAGCATCGTTCCCATGAACGTGAACATCGGCACGGCGACGAGGACCAGGTTCTCAGCGACGCCGCCCCAGATCCGTGAGCTGATGTTGAAGAACTCGATGAGCGAGAAGACGTCCAGCCACCAGCCGATAAAGCCGAAGATGAGGCCGACCCCGCCGAGCACGAAGGCGACCGGAAAGCCGCAGAACAGAAGGATGGCGAGGGCCCCGAACATGAACAGGGGCAGCAGGTCCTCGAGGTACAAGGCGCGCGCCCCTACTTGCCGTGCAGCGTGCGCTCGGCGTCGCCGTGATGATCGGAGACGTCGTGGCCGAGAAGGTAGGCGAGGCGATTGAGAAACATCGAGATTCCGGCCATCAGCAGAAGGAGGAAGCCCCAGAACAGCACGAACTTGATCGCCCAGCGGTGCGCCAGGCCGGTGGTCGCCGCCGAGCCCTCGTCGATCAGCCAGGATCGCCAGAAGAACTCGTAGGAATGGAAGGCGACGACGGCGGCATAGGGGACCAGGAACAAAAGACAGCCGAGCAGCTCGATCGTCGCTCTGGTCCTTGGCGAGAAGCGGTCGCGCAGCAGGTCGATGCGGACGTGCGCGTCGTTGAAATAGGCCCAGGCGAGGCAGAGCAGGAAGAGGATGGCGTGCAGGTGCCATTCGGCCTCCTGCAGCTTGGTCGAGGTGATGATGCCGTCGAGCGCGCTGCCCTGCAGCAGGTTGAGCTTGCGCGTCACCACATCGAAGATGATGACCAGCATCAGCGGGACCGACGCCCAGGCGGCGAGGCGGCCGAAGAACGAGACGAACTGCTCCAGCCGGATGCTGATCGTCACCAGCCAGGTCATGGTCGTGACCTCGATCCGTGGGGCGGCCCGGCCGCGGCCGGGCCCGAGCGCGTCAATCTCGCCGCCGGCTCAGTCGAGGTAGCCGAGCTCGCGCCATTGCGCGTAGTTCTCGCGGAAGGTCGAGAGCGATTCCCACACCCGCGCAAAGTCGGCGTCCTTGGCGCTTTCCTCCTCGACCACCTCGAGCCACGCGGCCTCCAGCTCGGCGAGGACCTCGTCGGGCCAGCGGTGGATGGTGACGCCCTCCTCCTCGATCTTGCGCAGCGCCTCGATCTGGATCGCCTCGCCCTCGGCGATGCCGTAGCGGACGTTGTCGCCGCACACCGTCTCGATCATCGCCTGCGTCTGCGGGCTGAGCTCGTCCCACTTGTCCTGGTTGATGAGCAGCTCGAACAGCGTCGATTGCTGATGCCAGCCTGGCAAATAATAGTGCTTGGCCACCTGATAAAAGCCGAGATTGTAGTCGATCGCCGGCATCGAGAACTCGGTGGCGTCGATCGAGCCGAGCTCGAGAGCGGGGTAGATGTCGCCGGCGGCGATCAGCTGCGTCGAGACGCCCATCTTCTCCATGACCTTGGCGCCGAGGCCGAAGAAGCGCATCTTCAAGCCGCTCAGCTGCTCGGTCGAGGTGATCTCCTCGCGGAACCAGCCCGACGCCTCCGGCGCGAGGACACCGCAGATGATCGGCTTGATGTCGAAGGCGCCGAAAATCTCCTCGTAGAGTTCGCGACCGCCGCCGAAATAGTACCAGGCGATGTACTCGCTGGCGGCCGGACCGAAGGGGACCGCCGAGAACAGCGGCGCCGAAGGGATCTTGCCGACCCAGTAGCCCGGCGTCGACCAGGCGGCTTCGATCGAGCCCTCGGACACGGCGTCGAAGACCTCCAGCGGCGGCACGAGCGCGCCGGGCTCGTAGAAGCGCAGGCGGATGGCGCCGTCGGAGATCGCCTCCAACTGGTCTTGGATGCGCACGCCCAGCGTGCCGAGCTGTGGCAGCGAGCCGGGATAGGTGCTCGCGAGCTTCCAACGGACCTGATCTTGGGCTTCCGCTTCGCCCGCGTTGCCGACGAGGCCGCAAAGAATAGCCAGGGCCGCCGCGCCGGCGGACCATGTTCTGGTTGTCATCAGCCTTCCCCTTTCTTGGCGTCGGGCGCGATACCGACTCCGCCCGTTGAGCAATGTATAGACGATTCGTGGAGGGGCCGTAAGAGGTGGCGTCGCGCTCGTCAGCTCGCGGCGTCCATTCCCTCGTCCGCCATGTGCGCCGCCGCCGCCGCCGCCGCGCCCGCGCGCGCTTGGGCGCCGGCCGCGCTGTCGCTCTCGACGATGACCCGCTTGGGGGCGAAGTCGATGGCGTTGTCGGCGAAGGCCTTCTTGATGCGGGCGTAGGCCTCGCGGCGGATGAGGAACTGCTCCCCCGGCTTGCACAAGAACTTCACCCCGATGACGATCGCGGAATCGTCGACGTCGAGGACGCCCTGCGACTTGACGGGCTGGATGATGTGCTCCGCGAGAACAGGCTCCTCCATCATCTCGAGCCCGACGCCCTTGATGAGCTTCCTGACCTTTTCGATGTCGGTGTCGAAGGGGACGCGCAACATCAGCTTGATCTTTACCCAGTCGCGGCTGTGGTTCTGGATCGTGCCCAACGAGCCGAAAGGAATGGTGTAGACCGGACCGCGGTGGTGGCGGAGCCTCACCGAGCGCAGCGAGATCTTCTCGACCACGCCCTTGCCCTCGCTGGTGACGAGGTATTCGCCGACCCGAAAAGCGTCCTCGAGCAGATAGAAGATGCCGGTGATGATGTCCTTGACCAGCGTTTGCGCCCCGAAGCCGACGGCGAGGCCGATGACCCCGGCGCCCGCGAGCAGCGCCGTGATGTTGATGCCGAGCGCCGAAAGCACGGTGAGCGAGGAGACGAGGACGATGACCCCGAATGCGGCACTGCGGATCAGCGGGATCAGCGTGTCGATCCGCGAGCCGGTCTTGCCCATCCCCGGCTCTTCGCTCTCAGCCGCGTCCTCGCCGGGCGCGTAGCCGGGCTTGTAGCGGTCGAGGATGGCAACGACACCCCGCCAGAGCGCCCAGCCGATGATCAGCGCGCCCGATGCCTCCAGGAGGGCGCCGGCGATGCGATCCTCGACGCCGACCGCCTCGTCGGTCAGCGGATCGATGCCCCAGGCGCGAAGGATGACGACCAGGCCGACGACGAGGACGACACCTTGCAGGAGCGACTTGCCGACTTGGGCGATCGTCGTCGGCCCGGGCTCATCTTCGCCGCTGGCGGCTCGGTCGTCGAACCAGGCACCGATTCCGCCCAACATGAACGGCAGCAAGGTGAGCAGGATGAAGGACAGATCGGCGGCGGTCCCCGCCGCGTGGCCCTGGAGCTGGCTGGAGGCCACGGCGAGCAGGCGCAGGAGCGCGAGCGCGCTGAAGACGACGAACCAGCCGCCTGCCAGGGTTCGCACGATCATGGCTTGCGGTTGGCCGCGGCCGTTGCCGAAGGTGTGCTCGATGAGCCCCCGCATGGGCTGGCGGATGGCCCAGAAGAGCCAGATCCGGACCGCCGTCACGACGGTCTCGACGGCGATGACGGTGAGGGCCGCCTCCGCAGGTCTGGCGGCGACGGCGACCACGACGGCCTCGACGATGTTGAACGGCACGGGAAGCACGATCGCCACCAGCCCGGCGCGCCAGACGAGGCGCGCTTCGTCGTTCTCCAGCGGGGCGAGGCGCGCGCCGGGCTGGACGGGGTTGGTCAACGCTCGCGCGATCGCGATCAGCGCCAGCGCCGTCGTGACGATCTGGGCGACGCCCGCGAGCGTGAGGCTGGCCGCCGGCGGCTCGACCGGCAGCAGCAGGTAGCCGGCGGCGAAGCTGAGCGCCAGAAAGGCCGCGATCCCGACAATGTCGCCGGTGAGGCTCCGCAGCGCCCGGTGCAGCCGCGCTCGAAAGGGCAGCCGCGCTCGATCGAGCGGCGGCTCGGGTGCGGGCGCCGCCCACCGTTCGGCGACCGCCCAGCCGAACAGCCCCAGGCCAACCGCGGCGACGACGAGCACGAGCCCGCCGAGGCCTCCGAGCCGGTCCCAATACGCGGCCAAGCGCATCGCCAGTGCCGCGCTCGCTACGACCGCCTGATCGAGTTGGGCGGCGTACGCCTGCTGCCAGCCGGCGCTCGCCGGCGTCGACGGCTCGCCGACGATCGCGCCCGCAGCGCCGAGCGCTTCGAGCACCTCGGCCCGCATCGCGGGATCGAGGTCGGCCGGCACCGTCACGGTGATGGCCGCGGCCGGCTCGGTTTGCGCTCGGCTGGGCCCCACCGAAACGGCGAGACCGAACAACACAAGCAGGCAGAGACCGTATGCACGCACGATGGTGTCCCGCGGCTGGAGGCGTAAACACCGTCGTTAGGACCGCTCACCTCATTCGTAAAGGCGAGGGCCCCTCTTGGTTACGCAACGGGTTGGTGCGCCCGGGAGGATTCGAACCTCCGACCTTTGGTTCCGGAGACCAACGCTCTATCCCCTGAGCTACGGGCGCAGCAGCGGCGCTCTATAGCGCATGGCCGGGCGGTCGCCAAAGCTTTTCCGCGCCGATCAATGCGGTCCCGCCCCGGTGAGTTTGACGAAGACCTCCTCGAGGTCGGCCTCGCGGGTCTCGAGGTCGACGATCGCGAGGCCCTCGCGGCGCACGGCCTCGAGGATGTCGCCGACCCGCGCCCGGCTCGGCTGGTAGCGGACGACCAGCCGGCACGCCGCGTCGAGCCCGGCACCGAGGTCGGCGAGCGTCGCCGGTATCGTCGCCGGCGGCTCGGCGAGCGTCAGCGTCAGCGTCTTGTCGTCGAGGCGGCTGACGAGCTTGTCCTTGGTGTCCACCGCCACGAGCCGGCCCTGGTCGATGATCGCGATCCGGTCGCACAGGCTTTCCGCTTCCTCCAGATAATGGGTCGTGAGGACGACGGTCACGCCGGCCCCGTTGAGCTCGCGCATGTAGTCCCACAGGCTGCGGCGCAGCTCGACGTCGACGCCGGCGGTCGGCTCGTCGAGGATCACCACCCGCGGGCTGTGGACCAGCGCCTTGGCGACGAGCAGC
The DNA here is from genome assembly GCA_964481035.1 of uncultured Geminicoccaceae bacterium. GTDB lineage: Bacteria > Pseudomonadota > Alphaproteobacteria > Geminicoccales > Geminicoccaceae > JAAAPF01. The sequence goes on from CAYZSE010000035.1 coordinate 13,214, forward strand.
CGGCGCCGCATGCCGCCCGAGAGCGAGCGCGCGTAGGCGTCCGCCTTGTCGCTGAGCCCGACCTTCTCGAGAATCTCCGCCGTTCGCCGTTGCGCCCGCGGCACGCCGTAGAGCCCGGCTTGGAACTCGAGGGCCTCGCGCGGGGTGAAGAAGGCGTCGAGGACGAGCTCCTGCGGCACCACGCCGATGGCGCGCCGTGCCCGCCGGGGGTTGCGGTCGGGATCGATGCCGCAGATCGAGACCTCGCCGGCGCTCTTGGTGACGAGGCCGGCGAGGATGTTGATCAGGGTCGACTTGCCGGCGCCGTTGGGCCCGAGCAGGCCGAAGAAGCTGCCGGCGGGGACGGCCAGGTCGACGCCCCGGAGCGCCTCCTTGGCCGGCTGGTTGCGCTGCGGGCGGTAGGTCTTGGCGAGACCTCGGATCTCGAGGGCGGGGACGTCGTCGAGCGGTGGCATGGCTCTCCGCGGAACGTGATGGGCAGGGGCGGCGGCCGTCTTGTAGGCGCCGCCGCGGCGATTACACTAGGGCCCTTCGCGAAAGGGGCGTGGCATGGCCGCAGATGAGTTCTTCCTGGTCGACGACCGCGAGGTGGTGCTGACGTCGCGGCACGACGTCGCCTGCGACGGCGGCGGCGGGGCGCTGGGGCACCCGGTCGAGTACATGACCCTGGGTACCAAGGGCGAGGTCGTCTGCAAGTATTGCGGGCGGCGCTACCTCGCGGCGGATCACCCGCAGGCGGCGCAGGTGCGTCGCGAGGGGACACCGTACGCGCCGCCCGCGGCCGCTTGAGCCGTCCGCCCGGGGCGGCGGCGATGCAGCGGTCGATCTTCGCCTACGTCCGCGCGCACAGCTGGCGCGACCAGCTCGCCATCCTCGCCCTCACGCTCGTCTCCTTGCCCTTCTTCTACTATTGGGTCGAGCTGCCCAAGCGCATCGTCGACGACGCGCTCGGCGGCGGCCCCGGCACCCGCACGTTGTTCGGTGCCGAGTTGGCGCGTCTCGACTTTCTCTTGGCGCTCTGCTTGATCTTCTTGGCGCTGGTGATCGTCAACGGCATCTTCAAGTACATCATCAACGTCTACAAGGGTATCGTCGGCGAGCGGATGCTGCGGCGTCTGCGCTACGACCTCTACAGCCGGATCCTGCGCTTTCCGCCCGGGCACTTTCGGGTGGTCAGCCAGGGTCAGCTCGTGCAGATGATCAACGCCGAGGTCGAGCCGCTCGGCGGCTTCATCGGCGACGCCTACTCGCTACCCGCCTACCAGGGCGGCATGCTGCTGACGATCCTGGCCTTCATGTTCTTGCAGAACCCGCTGATGGGGGTCGCGGCGATCATTCTCTACCCGCTGCAGATCCTCATCATCCCGCGGCTGCAGCGGCAGGTGAACCTGCTCGGCAAGGCCCGGGTCCGGCAGGTCCGGGTCCTCGCCGAGCGCATCGGCGAGACCGCCACGGGTGTCGACGACATTCGGGCCAACGCTGCCGGCACCTTCGAGCGCGCGCGCTTTTCGGACGAGCTCGGCCGTGTCTTCTTCATCCGCATGCAGATCTACCGTAAGAAGTTCTTCATAAAATTTCTCAACAACTTCCTGGCGCAATTCGCGCCCTTCCTGTTCTATTCGGTCGGTGGCTTTCTCGTGCTGCAGGGCGAGCTCACGATCGGCGCGATCCTGGCGATCGTCGCGGCCCATGAAAAGCTCGCGAGCCCATGGAAGGAGCTGCTCACCTACTACCAGTTGATGTGGGACGCCGAGATCAAATACGAGCAGGTCGTGGCGCAGTTCGACCCGCCCCAGATGCGGCCGGTGGCGAGCGACGAAGCCCAACCGGCGCCCGCGATCGACCTCCAGGGGCCGCTCATCGCGCGCGGCCTCAGCCTGGAGGATGCCGACGGCGGGGGACTCGACGACGTGCGCTTCGAGATCGCCCAGCCCGCGCGCATCGCCGTCCTCGGCCCGCCCGACGCAGGTCAATCCCTTCTCTTGAAGGCGCTCGCCGGCCTCCTGCCTATACGGCCCGGCACGCTGCTCGTCGGCGACGAGGATGTCGCACGGCTGCCCGAGAGCGTGACCGGCCGGGCCTTCGCCTTCGTCGGCAACCCGGCGCAGGTGTTCGCCGGCTCGCTGCGCGACAACCTTCTCTACGGTTTGAAGCCGCGGCCGCTGCAGCCGGCGGCTGAGGGGGGCGGGCGCGGCGCCGTCGAGCGAACGGAGGCGCGAGCCGCCGCGAACTCGCCGCACGACAGCGCGGCCGACTGGGTCGACCTCGAGCTCGCCGGCGTTGCCGATCGGGCCGAGCTGGAACGCCGGCTGTTGGAGGTGCTGGCGGCGGTCAACCTCGAGCGCGACGTCTATGCGCTCGGCCTGCGCGGCCGGCTGCGGCCGGAACGGGCCGCGGCGGAGGCGGAGCGCGTCGTCGACACGCGACGGCGGTTCGCCCGGCTGCGCAGCGAGAGCCGGCGGCTCGCCCGCCTGGTCGAGGGGTTCGATCCCGAGCGCTACAATCTCAACGCGACGCTGGCGGAGAACCTGCTGTTCGGCACGCCGCTCGATTCCGCCTACGACATCGAGCACCTGGCGCAGAACCGCGTCGTGCGCGACGTGCTGCGCGATCTCGAGCTGGAGGCCGCGCTGCTGCGGCTCGGCTACGACGTCGCGGCGACGATGGTCGAGCTGTTTGCCGAGCTGTCGGCCGATCACGAGTACTACCGGCGTTTCAGCTTCATCGGCGCCGACGACTTGCCGGACTACCGCGCTCTGGTCGCCCGGATCGCCCCGGAGGACGTGGGCGCCTTGCGCGACAAGGATGACGCCGATCGCCTGATGGCGCTGGCGATGAAGCTCATCCCCGCGCGCCACCGGCTCGGGCTCGTCGACGACGAGCTGCAGGCGCGGCTGGTGACGGCCAGGCACCGCCTGCGCTCCTCGCTGCCGGAGGCCGACCGCGACAAGATCGCCTTCTTCGACCCCGATCGTTTCAACCATGGCGCCTCGCTGCAGGACAACATCCTGTTCGGCCGCATCGCGCTCGACCAGGCCAATGCGGAGGCCACCGTCATGGCGCACATGGCGGAGATGATCGACGACATGGGCCTGCGCGCGCTGATCATCGAGGTCGGGCTCGACGCCGAGGCCGGCGTGGGCGGGATACGCCTCTCGCAGCCGCAGCGCCAGCGGCTGGCCATCGCCCGGGCGCTGGTGCGGCGACCGCAGATCCTCATCCTCGACAACGCCACCGCCGTCTTCGACCGGCGAGAGCAGGAGCGGCTGCGCGACAGCGTGTTCGAGGCCTGTGCCGGTCGCTCGCTGGTCTGGGCGCACGCCCACGACGAGTGGGCCGACGACTTCGACCAGGTCGTCGTCCTCGACGCCGGCCGGGTGGCCGCGGTCGGTACGCCGACGCAGGTCAGGTCGCGCACGGCCGGGCTGTCGCCGGCGGCGGGGGCCTGAAGCATCGGGAGAACGCTTGGTCATGAGCCTCAACGACGACGTGCAGGCGCTCAAGGGCATCCCCTTGTTCGCCAAGGTGGAGCCGGCCAAGCTCAAGCTGCTCGCGTTCACCAGCGAGCGCTTGAGCTTCATGGCCGGCGATGCGCTCTTCCATCAGGGCGACACCGCCGACGCGGCCTACATCCTTCTCGAAGGGGAGGCCGCCGTGCTGGTGCAGACACCGACGGGCGTCGTCGAGGTCGCCCGGATCGGGCGCCACGACATCGTCGGCGAGATCGCCATCCTCTGCGACGTACCGCGCACCGCCACCGTCGAGGCGCTGACCGACCTCGTGACGCTGCGCATCTCCAAGGACGGCTTCTTCAACCTCGTGACACAGTTCCCGCAGGTGGGGATCGCGATCATGGCCGAACTCGCCTCGCGCCTGCACCACACCACCCAGGCGCTGACCCGCGCTCGCGCCCAGCTCGCGGCGTCCGAGGCGTCGTGAAGGGCGCCGCCGAAGCCGCCGTCGCCTGGCTGCTCGACGACGGCGCGCGCCTGCCCTTTCTGGAGGACGTCTTCGCCGGGGTCTGCACGGCGCTCCGTGCGGCCGGCCTGCCGCTCGACCGGGCGACGTTGCACCTGCGCGCCCTGCACCCGCAGTTCCGCGCGGTGCGGTTGCGTTGGCACCAAGGCGAGGCCCGTGCCGAGCTCTTGCGGGTGGGCGACGCGACGCTGCAATCGGCCGCGTTCCGCAACAGCCCGGTCCGGGCGCTGTTCGAGGGCGCCGAGGGCTTGCGCCAGCGCCTGGACGTGCCGCTGCCGGCGGCGGCCTTCGCCATCTACGGCGAGCTGCAGGCGGAGGGCTACACCGACTACGTGGCCCTGCCCTTGGTCTTCACCAACAACCAGCGCATCGCCTCGAGCTGGGCCACGCGCCGGCCGGGCGGCTGGCGCACGGACGATCTGATGGAGCTCGACGCGCTGCGTCAGGTGCTCGCGATGGCCGCGGAGATCCGCATCGTCCGCCGGCTCGGCCGCAACATCGCCGAGACCTATCTCGGGCGCCGGGCCGGTGCCCGGGTGCTCGACGGGCAGATCGTCCGCGGCGACCTCGTGACGATCGACGCCGTCATCGCGTGCCTCGACCTGCGTGACTTCACGCGGTTCAGCGAGGCGACCGGCGCCGACGCGGTCGTCGCGCGCCTGAACGTCTTCTACGACGCCTTCGGCGCGGCCATGGAGGCCGAGGACGGCGAGATCCTCAAGTTCATGGGCGACGGCCTGCTCGCCATCTTCCCGCTCGACGAAGGGGGAACGGCGGCGGCGCGCGCGGTCACGGCGGCGCTCGCGGGCGAGGCGGCGCTGGCACGGGCGAACGCCGATCTCGACGCCGGCGGGGCGGATCCGATCCGCTTCGGTCTCGCGCTCCACCGCGGCCGCGTGGGCTACGGCAACATCGGCACCGAGGCCAGGCTCGACTTCACCGTCCTCGGCCCGGCCGTGAACGTGGCCTCGCGCCTCGAGGAGCTGACCAAGCGCTTGGGCGAGACCATCATCGTCTCGGCGGCCGTCGCCGGCTCGAGCGATCGGCCCTTTCGCCCGCTCGGCCCCCATGCCGTGCGCGGGGTGTCGGGCGACATGGAGCTGTTCGCGCCGGAGAGGCCGGTGCCGTCGTGAGCGAGAAGCCGCGAGATCTCGATCGGCAGATCGTGCTGGCGCTGGAGGCGACGCGGGTCGATCGTGTCCTCGACGTCGGCGCCAACGCGGGCCAGTACGCCCGGCGCCTGCGCCGCGCCGGCTACACCGGAGCGATCTTGTCCTTCGAGCCGCTGGCCGACCTGCACGCCGCGCTCGAGGCGATGGCCGGCGACGATCCGCTCTGGCACATCGCGCCGCCGGTCGCGATCGCCGCCGCCTCTGGCCGTGCCACCTTCCACCGCTCTGCCGAGAGCGACATGAGCTCGCTGCGGCCCCAGACGCCGCTCCTGGAGCGCTTGTCACCCAGCTCGGCGATCGTCGAGCGGGTCGAGGTCGACGTCCGCCCGCTCGCCCTGGAGGTGACACCCGAACCGGGTGAACGGCTGTTCGTCAAGGTCGACGTCCAAGGCGGCGAAGCCGCGGTCCTCGACGGCCTCGGCAGCCTCTGGGCGCACGTCGTGGGCCTGCAGCTCGAGCTCGCGCTCAGCTCCCTTTACGCCGGCGAGGCGACCTACCTCGACACCTGTCGGCGCCTCGCCGGGCTCGGCTTCGAGCTCGCCCTGGTCCTGCCCGGTTATTTCGACGGCAAGCTCGCCCGCCAGCTCCAGTTCGACGGCGTTTTCCTGCGGCGCGGAGCCTGAGCGCGATGCTCGATCCCTGGGTCAGGCGCCGGATCGACCCGTCGCTCGGCGCGTTCGCCGCGGCGCTCGCGCGCGCCGGTCTCGGCGCGGACACGCTCACACTCGCGGGCTTCGCCGCCGGGATCGCCGCCGCCACGGCCGTGGCGCTCGGTGCGCCCGGCTGGGCGGTCCTGGGCTTCGCGCTCAATCGCCTCCTCGATGGGCTCGACGGCGCCGTCGCGCGCGTGCACGGCCCGACGGACCGCGGCGCCTTCCTCGACATCAGCCTCGACTTCGTCGTCTACGCGGCCTTGCCCGTGGCCTTCGCCATCGCCGACCCGCGAGCGAACGCGTTGCCGGCGGCGATTCTCCTCTTCACCTTCGTCGGCACCGCCACCTCGTTTCTCGCCTACGCCGTCTTCGCCCAGAAGAACGGGATCGCCTCCGACCTGCGCGGTCGCAAGTCGCTCTACTATCTGGGCGGGCTGACCGAGGGCACCGAGACCGCCGCCGTGCTGTTGCTCATGTGCCTCGTGCCGGCGTGGTTCCCTTGGCTCGCCTACGGCTTCGCTGCCGCCTGCGCGATCACCGCGGTGAGCCGTATCTGGGCCGGTGCCGTCACCTTCGCGCGCCGGCCCGGCTCAAGGTGACCGCGGCGAGGGCGGCGAGCAGCAGCGCCGCCGCGGCGTGCCAGCTCGCCATCGAGACGCCGAGCCATGCCGGTCCCGGCTGGTCGCAGCTCGGCTGCGTCCGGGCCAGGAGCGCCGTTCTCAGATCGCCCTGGGTCGTCGGCTCGAAGGGGCTCACCGCACAACCTCCAGGGAGCGGCAGCCAGCCGGCTTCGACCCCGACGTGCGCGAGCGAGATCGCGAAGGCCGCGACGAGGGCCGCGAGGACGAGCCAGAGCGCGAGCCGAGGTCGACCGAGATAGAGACCGAGGGGGCCGATCAGGAGGACGGCCCAATGCGGCAGGCGAGCCTGGAGGCACAGCGCGCAGGGCGGATAGCCGAGCCCGTACTGCACGAAATGGGCCAAGGTCAGTGCGGCCAGAGACGCCGCCGTCAGGCCCGCGAGGGTGCTCCGCTCGCTCGTCATCATGTCAGAGGTACTTGATCGCCAGAAAACCGCCGAAGAGCAGGATGAAGAACAGGGTGAGCAGCGGGCCCAGGTTCTTCTCGATGAAGATGCGAATGGGGGGGCCGAATTGCCAGAGCAGGCCGGCGACGGCGAAGAAGCGCAACCCTCGGGCCAGCACCGAGGCGACGAGGAAGGTGAGGATGTCGAGATGCACCGCGCCCGAGGCGATCGTCACCACTTTGTAGGGAAAGGGCGTCACACCGGCAAAGAAGACGATCCAGGCGCCCCATTCATGGTAGCGGGCGGCGAAGGTGTCGAATTCGGCGGCGTAGCCGTAGAAGTTAAGCACGGGCTGGCCGACCAGTTCGAAAAGGAAGGCGCCGATGAGGTAGCCGGCGAGGCCGCCGAGCACCGAGGCGGCGGTGCAGAGCGCGGCGTAGGACCAGGCGCGATGGCGCGCGCCGAGCACCATGGGGATCAACAGGATGTCGGGCGGGATGGGAAAGATGGAGCTCTCGACGAAGGAGATCCCCGCCAGCGTCCGCGTTGCGTAGCGCTTTTCGGCCTGCGCCATGGTCCAATCGTAGAGGGCACGCAGCAAGCATCGAACTCCAGGGTTCGCCGGCGTCGGACAAGCTCGCGCTGGCCGCGGCGGTCTTGGCACCGGTGGACGGCCGGCGCAATGCTCGCGCGACGGCGAGGCACGCTGCCGAGGGGCCGCGACCACGGACGGCGACGGCTGCGCTCCACCGGCTTGATCGAGACGGCGTGCCATCTAGCTCCCCCGCATGGAAACGCTCGCTCCTCTCGCGCTGGTGCTCGCGGCCGCCTGCCTCGGCATCATGCTCTTCTTCTCCGTCGGCATCGCCCCGGTGATCTTCCGGGTTCTCGACGCCGACAGCGGCGGACAGTTCGTGCGGGCGCTGTTTCCCGTCTACTACGCCGCCTGCGGGACCATCGCGGCGGCGGCTAGTCTCGCCGCGATCGGCCGTTGGCCGGGGTGGGTGCTGCTCCTCACCGCACTCGTCTTCGTCTACTTGCGTCAGGGCCTGATGCCGGCGATCAACCGATCGCGCGACGCGGCCACGGCCGGCGACGCGGCGGCGAGCGCTCGCTTCGACCGGCGCCACCGCGCGAGCGTCGTCCTCAACGGCGTGCAGATGGTCCTCCTCACCGTCGCCATCGTCGGTCTGGCACTGGCTTAAAGCGCAAAGCGCGTAACGTAGACATCCCCCGGGCCGTTGGCTAAGAGCCGACGCAAGACAGGAGGCCGGTGAAGCCTCGCCGCGGCGCCGTGACGCCGCCTCCCGCCGATGGGTCAACGAAGATAACGCTGGGGGATCGGCTGTGACGGGTGTCGAGTGGTTCTTCTTCACGTTCGCGCTGCTGTGCGGCGGCGCCGGTCTCGTCTACGGCGTGCGCACGCGCGCCGCCGTCCTGGCGTTGCCGGCCGGCACCGAGCGGATGCAGGAGATCGCCGGCGCGATCCAGGAGGGGGCACGCGCCTACCTCAACCGCCAATACATGACGATCGCCGCCGTCGGCGTCGTCGTCTTCATCTTCTTGACGTTCATGCTGGGCGTGCCGGTGGGTATCGGCTACCTGCTCGGCGCGGTCCTCTCCGGCTGCGCCGGCTACATCGGCATGCTGGTGTCGGTGCAGGCCAATGTGCGAACCGCGGAGGCCGCGCGCCAGGGCCTCGCGGCCGGCCTCGACGTCTCGTTCAAGGCAGGAGCCATCACCGGGATGCTCGTCGTCGGCCTCGGCCTCCTCGGCGTCGCCGGCTATTACGGCATCCTGCTCCTCGCCGGCCTCGAGACGCGGACCATCGTAGAAGCCCTCGTCGGCCTATCGTTCGGCGCGTCGTTGATCTCGATCTTCGCCCGGCTCGGCGGCGGCATCTTCACCAAGGGCGCCGACGTCGGCGCCGATCTCGTCGGCAAGATCGAAGCCGGCATCCCCGAGGATGATCCCCGCAACCCTGCGGTGATCGCCGACAACGTGGGCGACAATGTCGGCGACTGCGCCGGCATGGCCGCGGACCTCTTCGAGACCTATGCCGTGACGGTCGTGGCGACCATGCTGCTGGGCGCCATCTTCTTCACCGGCCCGACGCAGGCCACCTTGATGCTGTTCCCGCTCGTCGTCGGCGGGGTCTGTCTGGTGGCGTCGATCGTCGGCACCTTTCTCGTCAAGCTCGGTCCCAACAACGACATCATGGGCGCGCTGTACCGGGGCTTTTGGGGTGCGGCCGGCATCTCGGCGGTCGCCCTCGTCCCGTTCACGGCGCTGATCCTGGGCTTCACCACGCTCTACGAGCCGTCCTCGGGTGCGCCCTTCACCGGCGTCGGCGTCTATCTCTGCGCCCTGGTCGGTCTCGGCGTGACGGCGCTGTTGATGTTCATCACCGACTACTACACCTCCACGGCCTACCGGCCGGTCAAGAAGATCGCGCAAGCCTCGACGACCGGCCACGGCACCAACATCATCGCCGGGCTCGCGATCTCCCTCGAGGCGACGGCATTGCCGGTCGTCGTCATCGCGCTGGGCATCCTCACCGCCTACCTGGCGGCCGGCATCTACGGCATCGCCATCGCGGCGACGACCATGCTGGCGCTCACCGGCATGGTCGTGAGCCTCGACGCCTACGGCCCGGTCACGGACAATGCCGGCGGCATTGCCGAGATGGCCGACCTGCCCCCCGAGGTGCGCAACACGACCGATGCCTTGGATGCCGTCGGCAACACCACCAAGGCCGTGACCAAGGGCTACGCCATCGGCTCGGCGGGCCTCGCGGCGCTCGTCCTGTTCGCCGCCTACACCGAGGACCTCCGCCACTATTTTCCCGACCTCGAGGTCAGTTTCAGCCTCAGCGACCCGTTCGTCGTCGTCGGGCTGTTCGTCGGCGGCCTCTTGCCCTACCTCTTCGGCGCGATGAGCATGCAGGCCGTGGGCCGCGCCGCGGGCGCCATCGTCGAGGAGGTTCGCCGGCAGTTTCAGGCCGACAGCGGCATCATGGCGGGGACCAGCCGCCCCGACTACACCCGTGCCGTCGACCTGCTGACCAAGGCCGCGATCCGCGAGATGATCGTGCCGTCGCTCCTGCCGGTGCTGGCGCCGATCGCGCTCTACGCTGCCGTCGCCCTGATCGCCGGGCAGGCGGCCGGGTTCACGGCCTTGGGGGCGATGCTCTTGGGCACCATCGTCACCGGCATCTTCGTCGCCATCTCGATGACCTCGGGCGGCGGAGCGTGGGACAACGCCAAGAAGTACATCGAGGACGGGCATTTCGGCGGCAAGGGCTCGGAGGCGCACAAGGCGGCGATCACGGGCGACACCGTGGGCGATCCCTACAAGGACACGGCCGGCCCGGCGGTCAATCCGATGATCAAGATCATCAACATCGTGGCGTTGTTGATTCTCGCCATTCTCGCCGGCTGACGCGTCAGGCGGCCTGCTTGAGGCGCTTGATGCTCGTGCAGTTGCGGCCGCTGTTCTTGGCGGTGTAGAGGGCGCTGTCCGCGCGCTCGACGAGGCGCGGCAGCGGCTCGCCGGGCTCGTACTGGCTCACCCCGAGCGACACGGTGATCCGCCGCAGCGGCTCGCTGTCGGTCTTGCGCGCCACGCGCATCGCCGCCACCGCCTTACGGACCGCCTCGGCGACCTCGACGGCCTGGCCGATGATCGCGCCCGGCGCCAGGACCGCGAACTCCTCGCCGCCGTAGCGGAACAGCTCGGGCTCGGCCCCGAGGACCTGGCGCGCCCGGCTCGCGACGTGCTTGAGGACCCGGTCGCCGAGGCTGTGGCCGTAGGTGTCGTTGAAGCTCTTGAAATGGTCGATGTCGAAGAGGACCAAGGAGAGCGGTGCGCCGCTCTCGCAAGCGGCAGCGGCGCACTGGCGGAGCCGACGGTCGAACCGCTTGCGGTTGCCGACCTCGGTCAGCGCGTCGGTCTCGGCCTCGCGGCGGGCGGCGTCGAGGTCGCTCTTGAGCTTGGAGACCTCGGCGGCATGCGAATTGGCGAGTTCGCCCCATTGATCGGTGCGGTCGAGGATGGACTGGGTGTCGGCGCGCAGCGTCGACAGCGCGCGGTTCACATCCTCATAGCCCGTGTCGCGCGGCAGGACCTCGACCGCGTCGGCGAGCGAGCAGCCGTAGCTCCGGGTGCCGTGCGCGATCTGTCCCAGGAGCTCGCCGATCGCTCCCAAGTGACGCTCGACGCGCGTGCCGACGTTGCGCAGGTGGTCGTGCTCGCGGTCACGGCCGAAGAAGCGCTCGTGGATGTCCGCGTTGCGGATGTCGTCGTAGGCGACCTTCTGCTCGTCGAGCACCGCCAGCGTGCGGCTCAAGGTCGGCTCGCTGTCGGCGGCGGCGGTGTACCAGACGAGGTAGTTCTCCGGCGTCGGCGGGATCCGGCGCGCCCGCATCTCGAGCAGCGCCTGGCGCGCCAAGGCCATCGCACGGTCCGCTGAGGTCGACGCTTCCATGCTCGTGCTCCATCTCTAATCCTCGCTACCATGAACGAGGAAGCTTGCCGCTTGCTTAACGGCCGGCCGGCCTTGACCGCGTCCTCAAATTGTCACACCAACCGCCTATGGGATCGTGGACATGCGAACGGTGACGCGACTTCGGGCCGAGGCGGCTCGGCACCCCGCCGGGCGACGGAGGCCCCGACCGTGAGGTTGGGGCCGGTCCAGCGCTTGCCGCACCTCGATTCCTGCCCGGCCCTCGTCCTCAACGCCGACTATCAGCCGCTCAGCTACTTCCCGCTGTCGCTCTGGAGCTGGCAGGAGACCGTCAAGGCGATGTTCCTCGACCGCGTCGCCGTGGTCTCCCACTACGACCGCGAGATCCGCTCGCCGAACGCGCGCCTGCGCTTGCCGAGCGTCGTCGCGCTCAAGCAGTACGTGCCGCAGAGCCACTTCCCGCCGTTCACGCGCTTCAACGTCTTCCTGCGCGACCGCTTCACCTGCCAGTATTGCGGGCAGCGGCACCGCGCCGAGGATCTCACCTTCGATCATGTCGTCCCGCGGTCCAGGGGCGGGCTGACGAGCTGGGCCAACATCCTCACCGCCTGCACTCGCTGCAACCTCGCCAAGGGCAGCAAGCTGCCGCGCGAGTGCGGGATGAGGCCGCTCGCCGCGCCGAAGCGCCCGACCACCTTCGAGCTGCAGCGCTCGGGCCGGGCGTTTCCGCCCAACTACCTGCACGAGAGCTGGCGCGACTTCCTCTACTGGGACACCGAGCTCGAGCCTTGAGATCGCCCTTCATGCGAAGCTCCCGGGCAGCGTGACCGGCACCGCGCCGGTGCCGAGCTTGAAGGCGGCGATGCCCGCCGGCAGGTTCAGCCCGCCGAGGTCGAGCCGCGTGCAGCCGGCCGCGCGCAACGCCGGCAGGGCGCGCCACAGCACGTGGCGATGCGCGCCCCGGCCGAGCCAGAGCCCCAGGGGATCGGTCCAGCCGACCTGGTAGGTCGCCGTCCGGCCGTGCAGCATGAACAGCATGAACGCGATGAACTCGCCGTCGCGCCGGGCGCGCACCAGCAGCGACCGGCCGTGGCGGGCGGCGTGGGCGACCAGCGACGGCGGCACCGTCGCATAGCCGCGCACCCGCCGGCTCGCCTCGTGCCGCGCCATCGCCGCGGCGAGGGCGAGGGGATCGACGCCGGGGACGACGGCATCGAAGGTCACCGCCGGCGGCGGCCGCTTCAGCTCGTAGCGCCAGCCGTGGTTGCAGGCGCGAAGCTGCGCCGCCGCGTCGTCGCGGAGGTCGAGCAGGGCGGTCGTGTAGCCGGTCATCACCCGGTGCAGCCCGGCCGTGTTGAGCGCTTCCGGTGCGGCTGCGGCCGGGGTGACGACCAGGAGGCGAGCGAGGCCGGCGCAGCGTCGCCCCAGGGCCCGGAGCGCCGCTGCCTGCAGCGCCGCCGGTGCCTCGGTCGCGAAGACCGGGCCGCCGAGCGCGTGCCAGAGGCCGAGCCTGCCGCCGAAAGCGGTGCGGCCGGTGAGCTGGACCGCGCCCACGGGCTCACCCTCCGCGCGGATCTCGAGGCGGACGACGCGGCGGCCCCTGCGCCGCGCCGCGAGCCCATAGGCCCAGCTCTGCTGCCAGAGGCACCACTCGGCGCGCGCCAGCGCCCGCTCCCATGCCGCGGCCTCGGTCACCTCGACGAGCTCGATCGCGTTCGGGTCCATGCGGCCGGAGCTTGGCACCTCTGCGTTAACGCGGT
>CAYZSE010000036.1:0-7310 GCA_964481035.1 uncultured Geminicoccaceae bacterium
TGGGCGGCCGGGCGGGGGTGCGGGATGGTCGTAGATCAACCTCACCGGGAAACGCGCTAGCCGACGCCGCTTGCTCGATGATAGGAGAGCATCGGTGCGCAAGAGGAGATGGGCGAGGTGTTCGAGACGCTGCGTAATTCGGGCTGGACGGGCGTGGCGTTGCTGATCGGCGCCGCGGTCGTCGCCCCCGCGGTCTTGCCGAACGCGGGGCGTGCCGCGCGCCCGGCTGCCAAGTCCGCCTTGAAGGCGAGCTTGCTCGCCTACGAGCGCGCCCGCGAGCACATCGACGAGCTGGTCGAGGCGGGCGACGATCTCCTGGCCGAGGTCCGCAGCGAGATCGAAGCGGAGCGCCGGCGCCGCGCGGAGGAGACAGACGCGCCGACCGGTGCCGGCGACACCGCCAGCGATGCTCCCTGAGGCGCAGGTCGTTCATCGCGTGCCGGGCCGCATCCGGCTGCGCATCGCCGAGAAGCGGGGCGATCGGGCGTGGTTCGACGCGGCGGCCCTCGCGCTCGCGACCGCGCGCGGCGTCGAGCGGGTCGGTGCCTCGGCGCGCACCGGCTCGCTGCTCCTTCGGCACGCGGGCGACGCGGACGACGTCCTGGCGGAGGCGGCGGGCCGCGGCGTCTTCACGCTCGTCGCCGACCGCGCGGACGACGTCGCGATCCGCGACGAGCGGCCGCAGGACCGGCTGCGGGCCTTCGTCGACGCCGCCTCGACGGCGGAATGGGTGGCCCTGATCCTGTTCTTGGCGTCGATCCTCCAGGTCGCGCGGCGCGATATCCTGCCGCCCGCCGTCTCGCTCTTGGCCTACGCGGCCTCGGCCCTCATCGCGGCGGATCGGCGAACCGGCCGAGGCTGACGTCACCGCGCGGGATCGACCGACCGGCATCGCCCGGTCCCGACGCCGGGCGAGCCCGCCCGCACCACGATGACGGCGTGACCGTCCTCTCGGGGTCGCGGTTGCCGTTCCGCGCGCGGCCAAGCAGGGCCGCTCATGGCCCCTCGCGCAGGGCCGCGGCAGCGGACACGTCCTCCCAGGGTCGCTCGGCGGCGGCACCGCCCACTTGGCCGTAGGCGGCGAGCGGTGCCAAGGCGCCGCGGTCGGGACCGGCGAGCCCGAGCGTGCGGGCGAGCGCCGCCGGGCGGAAGTCGACGAGCGTGCCGAGGCGCCGCGCGAGCACCTCGTCCGCGATCGGGCTGGCGCCGAAGGTGTCGATCTGGACGCTGGTGGGCGCGGCGCGATCGGTGCGGTAGGCGAGCTGGCACTCGCAGCGCGGCGCGAGCCCGGCGGCGACGACGAGCTTGGCGGCGAGGCGCGCGGCGTAGGTCGCGGTCCGGTCGATCCGCCAGGGATCCTTGCCGCTGAGGGCCGAGCCGGCATGCCGGGCGAACCCGCCATAGGTGTCGACGGCGAGCTTGCGGCCGGTGAGCCCGGTGTGGCGGTCGGGCCCGCCCGGCTCCGGCGCGCCCGCCGGGTTGACCAGGAGCGGCGCGCCGGTGGCGATCGGGACGGTCGCGTCCGCCAGCGCCGGCAGGACGACGTCTTCGACCACCGCGCGGCGAAAGGCCGGCGTCTCGGCATCGGTGCCGGGCGTGCCCGCGACCTCGACCGTGACCGCGTCGATCTCGACGGGGCGAAACGCCCGGTAGCGCACCGCCACCTGGGCCACGGCGTCGATGCCGAGGCCCTGCACCCGGCCCGCGGCAGCGGCCGCGGCGAGCGCTTGCGCGACGCGGTGCGCGAGGGCGATCGGCAGCGGCATGAGCTCGGGCGTCTCGTCGACGGCGAAGCCGAACGCCGTCACGAGGTGGCCCGCCGCGAGCCGGTCCGGGTCCGCGTCGAGCGTCTCGAGCCGCGGCCCCGGCGCGCGGTCGGAGAACGAGGTCATGATCGAGAGCGACGCCGGGTCGAGCTCGGGCTTGGCGTAGCCGACGGCGGCGGTCTCGCGGCGGACGAGCTCGGCGACGTCGACGACGGCGTCGCCCGCGACCCGCGTCGCCAGGAAGACGATGCCGTTCGCGATGACGCACTCGGCGCTCACCCGGGCCAACGGATCGGCGGCGAGATGGGCGTCGACGATCGCGTCGCCGATGCGGTCGCAGAGCTTGTCCGGATGCGCCGCGGTGACCGATTCCGAGGTGTGGACGAAGTCGCCGTGCATCAGCCGGTCTCCGGTTCGGGCGGCCGGTCGGGCGCGCGCGGGGCCGCCAGCCGCCGGTTGATGGCCAAGGCGCCGGCGCCGAGCGCGACGGCGACGAGCACGTCGGCCGGGCGCGGCCGCCGCACGCCCAAGATCCGCGCCAGGCCCGGCAGGAAAGGCACCGCCGCCTGGACGCCGAGCGTGCCGAGCACCGCGGCGTCGAGCGCGCGGTTGCGCCCGATCGCTCGTCCGCGCGCGAGGTAGGCGTGCAGGAGCTGCGCCAGGACCAGGGTCGAGAGCGTCAACGTGCGCGCCTGCTCCGTGGCGCCGTAGCGCCACGTCCCGACGACGTGCGCTGCGAGCGCCGCCCCGGTCAGCACCGCACCCTCGCGCGCGCGCGCCCGCAACCGGCAGGCCGACAGCAGCGGCGCGTCCCGGCGCCTGGGCGGCCTCGACAAGACGTCGGGTCCGGGCGCTTCGACGGCGAGGCCGAGCGCCGGCAGGACGTCGGAGACGAGGTTGAGCCAGAGGAGCTGGACGGGTGTCAGGGGCGGCGGCAGCCCGACGACGCCGGCCGCGGCCGTCAGCCCGATCTCGCTGAGATTGGTGGCGACCAGGAAGTCCACCGAGCGCTGGATGTTGTCGTAGATGGCACGCCCTTCGGCGATGGCGTCGGCGAGCGCGCCGACATCATCGCTCTCGAGCACCACGTCGGCGGTCGCCCGTGCCGCGTGGGTGCCGTCGCGTCCCATGGCGACGCCGACGTCGGCGGCCTTGAGCGCCGGGCTGTCGTTGATCCCGTCGCCGGTCATGGCGACGATCCGCCCGGCCGCCTGGAGCGCGCGGACGACCTGGAGCTTCTGCGACGGGCTCACCCGGGCGAAGACGTCGGTGCGGGCGGCGAGCGCGGCGAGGGCGTCCGCGTCGAGCTTGGCGAGATCGCCCGCATCGAGGACGCGCAACGGCCGACCGTCGGCGAGATCGAGCTGGCGCGCGATGGCGAGCGCCGTGCCGGTCTGGTCGCCGGTGACCATGACGGTCGCGGCCCCGGCGCGGCGAAACCGCGCGAGCGCTTCGGCCATGCCGTCCCGCAGCGGATCGGCGAGGCCGGTGAGGCCGACCCAGACGAGCCGGCCCGCGTCGAGGGCGTCGGCCCCCTCGCCCTCGGCGACGGCGAGCACCCGCAGGCCCTGCCCGCCCATCGCCTCGTTGGCTGCCGTCAGCGCGGCGCGGTCGGCCGCCGTCAAGCACACCACCGCCCCACCGCGACGCCTGTGGCTCGCCCGTTCGAGGACCGCCGCGGGACTGCCCTTGACCGCCATCCGCGGCCGTTCGGCCGCGCCGTGGACGGCCGCGACCAGCGGCGAGCGCTCGGTCCGGGCCCGCAACCGCAGTCGCGGCGAGGCGCGAAACAGCGCCCGGACGTCGATACCCAGGGCCTCGGCGCCCTCGAGCAGCGCCCGCTCGGTCGGCGATCCATCGACTGCCGCGTCGCCCGCCCCGTCGATGCGCGCCTCGGTCGCGCGTGCCGCCACCTCCAGCAGGTGCACGTGCCAGGCGTTCTCGGCACGCGGCGGGCCCGAGGCGTCGCCCACGTCGACGGCGACGAGCGCCATGCGGTTGCGGGTGAGCGTGCCGGTCTTGTCGAGGCAGACGGTCTCGACCTCGCCCAACGTCTCCACGGCGTCGAGGCGACGCACGAGAATGCCGTGGCGCCGCATCTTGGTGACGCCCAGCGCGAGCGTCGTCGTCGCCACCGTCGGCAAGCCCTCGGGCACCGCCGCCACCGCGATCGACGCGGCGAGCTTGAGGGTCGCCAGCGCGCCTTGGCCGCGGGCGAGCCCGGTGAGAAAGATCAGCCCGCAGAGGCCCGCGAAGAGCAGCGCCAGACGCCGGCCGAGCTGGTCGAGCTCCCGCTGCAGCGGGGTCTGCGGCGCCGCTGCACCGGCGGCGAGCTGCTGCAGCCGGCCGATCTCCGCGGCGGCGCCGGTCGCGGTCACGACGGCGAGCCCGCTGCCGCCGATCACGGCGGTCCCGGCGAAGACCATGTTGCGGCGGTCCGCCAACGGCGTCGGGACGTCGACGACGGCATCGGCCGCCTTGTCCACGCCGCCGCTCTCGCCCGTGAGCGCAGCCTCGCCGACCGCGAGCTCGCTCGCGGCCACCAGCCGCGCGTCGGCGCCGACATAGCTGCCGCGCTCGAGGACCAGGACATCGCCCGGCACGAGGTCGGCGGCGTCGACGACCCGCTCGCCGGCAGCCCGGCGCACCCGGCAACGCGGTCGGCCCTGGCGCTGCAGCTCGGCGATGGCACGCTCGGCGCCTTTCTCCGTGGCGAGGCCGATCGCCGTGTTGAGCCCGACGACGGCGCCAATCGCCGCCGCGTCCAGGCGCGCGCCCGTGGCCGCGGAGAGCGCTGCGGAGGCGCCGAGCATGGCCACGGGCACGGTCAGCAGCTGATCGGCGAGGGCCCGCGGCCAGCCAGGGGGCGGCGATGTCTCGACGCTGTTGGGGCCGGCACGCGCGCGGCGGTGCGCGACGTCCTCCAGGGTGAGGCCGGCGGCGGGATCGACGTCGAGCGCGGCGACGACGGCGGCGACGTCCCGGCTCCAGGGCGCGGGCACGCCGGGGCCGGGCTTAAGGATCCCGGCCCCGGGGCCGACGAGCGCGCGCCACGCCTCGTCCACCCGGGCGACGATCTCGTCGGCGGGGCGCTGCGCGTCGTGCCGGACCAGGACGTGACCCGTGCGCGGGTTGGCGGCGACGTCGAGCTCCGGCGCCGTGCGCGCCAGCCGCTCGAGCAGCGCCGTCGCGCGCTCGGGCCGGCGCTTGAGGCCGTCGAGGGCGAGCCGCAGGCGGCCCGGCACGGCGGCATGGCGAACGCGAACGCCACGCGCGTCAGCGGCCGCCCCGCCGTTCCTCGATGACCTGGCGCTCTCGACACCCATGTCGTGTAGTCTAGCGCATCCGAGAGGCGACATCAGGCGCGCGATGACGACCGCAGGGTCCCGGCTGACGACGACCTATCCGCTCTCCATCGAGGACCAGGCGGCGCTGCGCCGTGCCTTCCAGCGGCTCGAGCATCCGGGCCTGGCGGTGCGCCTGTCGGCGGTGCTGGGCGCGCCCATTGCCCGCGGCTACGAGCTGCTGCCGCGCGACTGGCAGAAGGCGCTGCAGGGGCGTATCGACCGCGCGATGGCGACGGCGCTCGCGGTCGCGCTCCGGGATCTCGACCGCACCGCCTCGCCGCCCGGCCGGCAGCGCGCGAGCCTGATGGCGCTCGGCGCCGCCGGCGGCTTTTTCGGCTGGCCGGCGCTGCTCGTCGAGCTGCCGGCAACGACCGTGCTCCTGTTGCGGACCATCGCCGATGCCGCCCGCAGCGAGGGCGAGGACCTGACGGCGCCGGCGGCCAAGCTCGCCTGCTTCGAGGTGTTCGCCCTCGGCGGGCAGCACCAGGGTGACGACGACGCCGAGCTCGGCTTCTTCGAGCTGCGCGCCGCCGCGGCGCTCCACCTCACTGGCCTGCGGCCGAACGCGCTCGCGGCCCCGGCCGAGCTGCCGGCGGTCGCGGCGTTCTTGCGCACGGTCGCGCGGCGCTTCGGCGTCGTCGTCGGCGAGAAGGCGGCCGCCCAGGCGGTCCCGGTGCTGGGCGCGGCGGCCGGCGCCGCGATCAACGCGCTCTTCTTCGAGCACTTCCGCGAGGTCGCGCTCGGCCATTTCGCCGTGCGCCGGCTCGAGCGCGTCTACGGCGAGCAGGTCGTGCGCGAGGCCTACGGCGAGCTCGTCGCCGCGGCGGCGGCCGAGCGGCATGCGACCTTTACCCGCGACCACGACGCGAGCTGACGGCCGCGGGCCCACGCCCGGCGCCGACGCGGGCGTTGCGCGCCGGAGAGGGCGAGAGGCCGTCGGCCCGCTCACCAGCCGCTGCCGCCGCCCCCGCCTCCGCCGCCGCCGGAGCCGCCGCCGCCGCCCGAGCCGGAGCCGCCGCCGGCACCGCGCCCCTCGCGAGCCGTGGTCTCGCCCACCGCCCGGTCGAGATCCTGGTCGAGCCGCTCGCCGAAGTCGCGCGCCTCGAAACGCGGTCCCGTGTACCAGGCGGGCGCGGCGGCGAGCGTGCCCGCGAACTGCGCCGTCCAGCTGGGTACGAGGTCGAGGGCGATGGCGTAGGGCAGGAGACGCTCGAAGCGCGCGGGCGTACGGTCCGGCGGGTGCAGCGCTTCCAGGCGCTCGGCCTCGGCGACGCCGAGGTAGAGCTCGAGGCCGGCGACGTCGTCGAGAAGGCGCCGGCCCATCACGGTCGGCGAGGCCATGGCGCCGCGAAACAGCCCCAACAGGCCCCCGAGAACCAGGCCCGCGGCCAGCAGCAGGCCCGCCTCCAAGGCGCCGTCGCCGTAGAGCGCGGCACCGCTGTCGCGCAGCATCGCCAACGGCGCGATGACCGCCATCAGCAGCGGCACCACGGCGAGGACGCCGGCGAGCCGCGGGCCCTGGTCGCGCGAGCGGCGCACCATCTGGGTGGCGATGAAGGTCGTGAGCGTCGTCCAGAGCAGCGCGAAGACGTAGACCTGGAGCGTGGCCGGCGCGTGTCGGTAGGGCAGGATCAGGGCCGCGATCGCGAGCGCCGCGCAGAGCGCGATGCCGGCGTTGGCGAGCCCTTGATGGCGGCGGAACGCGGCGTCCTTGAACTCGCCGGTGAGCGAGGTCGAGAGCGCGCGCCGCGCGTCGTCGACCGCTCGCGCGGCGGCGCCTCGGCCGCCGAGCTCGACGGTGGCGCCGGGCGCGAACAAGGCCTTGCGCACCGCCTTCTCGCCGCGCGACAGGTCGCGCCCCGGGCCCACGGCGTCGAGGGCGAAGCGCGGGCGGATGTCGGCGCCGCGATCGGTGATGCGCAGCGCGCCCTTGGTGGCGAGGCTGACGAGGCAGGCGGTGAAGGTGCGCCCGTCGACCCGCCTACGCTTGAGATAGCGGCAGGCCGCGGGCGACAGTCCCGGCGGCGGCGCGAAGCGCGGATAGACGCCGCCCGGCCGTGGATCGCGGCCCCAGCGCCACCACAGGACGAAGCAGCCGAGCCCGCCGAGGCTCAGGGCCCCGCCGAGGCTCACGGCGAGCGTCGGCAGGCCGAAGGTGGCAGGCCCCTGCAGCGCGCCGACGCCGGCGATGGCGCCC
>CAYZSE010000036.1:7410-25634 GCA_964481035.1 uncultured Geminicoccaceae bacterium
CGCCGCGTCGCCGATGCGGATGCGCAGCTGTCGGCCGTCGGGGCTCACCGTGAAGGGCTCAGGCCGGCCGTTGCGGGTGATCTCCTCGACCGTGAAGGACGCGCGCCCGCCGTCGCCGTTGGTGAGCGGCAGGTCGCGGACGATGCCGCGGCGCACCTCTTGGCCCTCGACGCGGACGACGAGGGTCTCGGTGACCTCCAGCGCGCCCGCCTCGGTGACGGCGACGTCGCTCGCGAAGCGCTCGATGACCTCGGCCGCGTGCGCCGGCAGGGCCAGCGTCAGCAGCGCCAGGAGGAGGCCGAGCCGGCGCATCACCCGCTCGTGCCGAAGTCGACCTGCGGCACGGCGCGCTCGCTCGGATCCTCGATCTCGAAATACTCCGCCTGGGCGAAGCCGAACTGGCCGGCGACGAGGTTCGAGGGGAACTGCTCGACCTGGGTGTTGAGCCGGCGCACGGTGCCGTTGTAGTAGCGCCGCGCCTTTTCGAGATCGCCCTCGATCTCGTGCAGCTGGCCCTGGAGCTGGCGGAAGCCGGCATCGGCCTTCAGCTCGGGATAGGCCTCGGCGAGCGCGAACAGCCGGCCGAGCGCCTGCGTCAGGTGGTTCTCGGCCTCCGCTTGGCCCGTTGTGGTCGCCGCGTCCAGGCTCTCGGTGCGTGCCCGGGTGACGGCCTCGAGGGTCGAACGCTCGTGCGCGGCGTAGCCCTTCACCGTCTCGACCAGGTTGGGCACGAGGTTGGCGCGGCGCTTGAGCTGGACGTCGATCCCCGACCAGCCCTCGCGGGCGAGGTTACGGCTGTGGACCAGGCCGTTGTAGGTCGCGGCGACGTAGCCGAGCACGGCCAATGCCACGACCGCGACGATCCCGAGCGCGATGCCAGTCGCCATCGAACGATCCCTTCCCCGCTTCGCCCGGGCGATGCCCCGCGCGCGTGCTGGTGTCAATGCGGCGGCATTGGATCGGCGCGCCGGGCGGCGTAGAACGGCATGACGAGACGGAGGAAGAACGGTGGCGGTCAGCTACATCAGCACCCGCGGCGAGGTGCCGGAGGCGGGGTTCGAGGACGTGCTGCTCGCGGGCCTCGCCGCCGACGGCGGCCTCTACCTGCCGGCCGTCTGGCCGCGGCTCGAGACGGACCTCGAAGGGCTCGACTACGCGGCAACGGCGGCCGCGGTGCTGGCGCCCTTCACCGCCGGCACCTTCACCCGGGACGAGCTGCTGGCGCTGGCGCGCCCGGTCTACGCCGGCTTCACCCACCCGGCGACCGCGCCGCTCGTCCAGGTCGGCCCTGACCACTGGCTGATGGAGCTCGTCCACGGCCCGACGCTGGCCTTCAAGGACTACGCCATGCAGCTCCTGGGCCGCCTCTTCGAGGCGATTCTCGAGCGCCGCGGCGAGCGCGTGACGATCATCGGCGCCACCTCGGGCGACACCGGCGCCGCCGCCGTCGGCGCGCTCGCCGGCCTGCCGAGCGTCGATCTCGCGCTCCTCCACCCGCAGGGCCGCGTCTCGGAGGTGCAACGCCGGCAGATGACCACCTGCGCGGCGCCCAACGTCACCAATATCGCCATCGCGGGCACCTTCGACGACTGCCAGGACCTCGTGAAGGCGATGTTCGCGGATCGCGCCTTCAACGACGAGATGCGGCTTTCGGGCATCAACTCGATCAACTGGGCGCGCATCGCGGCCCAGGCCGTCTACTACGCCTATGCCGCCGTGCGTCTCGAGGGGACGGTCTCGTTCGTCGTGCCGACCGGCAATTTCGGCAACGTCTTCGCCGGTCACGTCGCCCGCGCGCTGGGCCTGCCGGTGGGCCGGCTCGTCGTCGCCACCAACGCCAACGACATTCTGGCCCGCTTCTTCCAATCCGGCGGCGCCTACGCGGCGGCGGCGGTGGCGCAGACCTTGAGCCCGAGCATGGACATCCAGGTCGCCTCGAACTTCGAGCGCGCGCTCTTCGAGGCGACCGGCCGCGACCCGGCGGCGGTGCGCGGCTGGATGCAGCGCTTCAAGCAGGCCCGCGGCTTCACCGTGGACCCCGCCGCCTTCGGCTGGCTCGACGCTCGTTTCGCCGCCGCGAGCACCGACGAGGCGGCGACGACCGCGCGCATGCGTCGGGCGTTCGATGCGGGCCTCGGCGCCGTCGACCCGCACACCGCCGTCGGCCTCGACGTCGCCGAGCGGCTGGCGGTCGCGGGGCCCGTGGTCACGCTGGCGACCGCGCACCCGGCCAAGTTTCCCACGGCCGCCGCGGCCGCCGGCCTGCCGCCACCGGCGCTGCCGGCGGCGCTCGCCGATCTCCACGAACGGCCCGAACGGGTCACCTGCCTGCCCGTCGAACTCGCCGCCGTCCAGGCTCATATCCGCAAGGTGTTTCGATGAGCGCTGTCGACCTTCAAGGGCGCGTCGTCCTGGTGACCGGCGCGAGCCGCGGCTTCGGCCGGGCCGTCGCCCTCGCCGTCGCGCGGGCGGGCGCGCACGTCGTGCTCACCGCCCGCACCCAGGGTGCCTTGGAGGAGCTCGACGACGCGATCCGCGGCGACGGGCTCGCCGCGCCCACGCTTGCGCCCTTGGACCTCACCGACGGCACCGCCGTCGACGGTCTCGGCGCCGGGATCATGCAGCGCTTCCAGCGCCTCGACGGTCTCGTCCACGCGGCGGGAATGCTCGGCATCCTCTCGCCGGTCGCGCACATCAAGCCGGATATGATGGGCGACGCGCTCGCGCTCGGCGTCGCCGCGGTCCATCGCCTGATCGCGTCGCTCGATCTGCCGCTGCGGCAGAGCCCGGCGGGCCGCGCGGTCTTCGTGACCTGCGCCCAGGGCCAGGACGGCCGCCCGTTCTGGGGCGCCTTCGCGGCCCCGCGGGCGGCGGCCGAGGTGTTGGTGCGCGCCTACGCGGGCGAGACCGCCCGGACCGCGCTCAAGGTCAACCTGTTCGATCCGGGCCCGATGGCCACACGGCTGCGGCGCGACGCCTATCCGGGCGAGGCGCCGGCAGCCCGGCCCGCGCCCGAGGCCGTCGCCCCGGCGGTCGTGCCCTTCCTCGCGCCGACCTGGACCGAGACCGGCAGGCGCATGGCGTGGTCCGGGCCCTGATCCGCTCGATGACCTGCCTGGCGTCGGCCATCTCGAAGCACTGCGCGACAGGCGCGCCGGTCACCGTGCCGATCGCCGGGTCCATGGCTCAGCGGGCTGGGGGTACGACCGCGGCCGGTGTGGCATCGTGTGGCGGCGACACGCCCGTTGCTCCATCGGAGCGTCGGTGGAGAAACCCCGGCTCCAGCGCCCCTTCGAGGAGCGGACGCAGCCGCCGCTCCATGGCCGGCAGCTGCCAGAGCGCCGTCCACGACCGGCGATCGAGCGCCTTGGCCGCCTGCAGGGCCGGTCGCACGGTGGGCAGGTTCGTGCGCGTCAGCACGAGCGGCGGCAGGCCCGCGCGGGCGAGGAGCAGGCTCGCCACCAGGGACGCGGTGCGCTGGTTGCCCTCGAGGAAGGGCTGCGGCGCGCTCACGAGATGGACGACGAGCCGCGCGACGAAGGCCGTCACCGGGCGCGGGCGGGCGCGCTCGACCCAGGCGTAGAGGGCATCGGCGCCCGCCGCGTGATCGTCGTAGAAGCGTGCCTCCGTGGCGCGGATGTGCTCGCGAAACTGCTCGCGCCGGGCCGGCGTGACGCCGCACAGCACCCGGTGGTTGAGCTCGACCAGGTGGTGCGAGCCGCCCAAGGCAAAGGGATCGGCACCGGTAACGAGCAGCTCGTCGACATAGGCGTAGCCGCTCACCAGGCGCCGGATGAGATCCGCAGAGGGGCGCTCGCGACCGAGATCCGCGGCCAGGGCCGCGTGAGCGACGTCGATCAGCGCCGCCTCGATGGCCGCGAGGTCGAGGACGACCCCCGCCTCGACGTCAGACAACGCTGCCGAGCAGGGCGGCTGCCCGATCGAGGACCGGGACCGGCAGGGGTACGTAGCCGAGCTCGTCCGCGATCGCCTGGCCGTCGGCACCGAGGGCGAAGGTGATGAAGCTTCGCAGCGCCTCGGCGACGCCCGGCTCGCCGCTGCGCGTCGGCAACAGCACCCAGGAGTAGCCGATGATGGGATAGGCCTCGCGACCGAAGACGCCGGCGATCATCTGGCGGCCGTCCGCGGGCATGATGTCGGCGACGCCGGCGAGCGCCGCCGCGCCCGCCGCCGGCGTCGCGGCGACGAAGTAGTTGCTGCTGTTTTGGATCAGCGCCGTCGTGAGGCCGAGCCGGGTCGCGAAGCCCTGCTCGACATAGCCGATGCTGTCGTAGGTGATCGCGAGCTTGGCACTCACCCCTTCGTTGCCGTAGGCCGTCATGGCGCTGCCGGGCCAGTCGATGGCCTGGCCGATGCCGGGGCCCGCGGTGCTCCAACCGGGGTCGATGGCGTCGAGATAGGTCGTGAAGACGTAGGTGGTGCCGCTGCCGTCGCGCCGGGCGACCACGGTGATGTTGCGGCTCGGCAGGTCGAGGTCCGGGTTGTGCAGTTGCAGGCGCGGATGGTCCCAGCGCGTGATGTCGCCGCGGAAGATGCCGGCGAGCGCGTCCGGGCTGAGCTTGAGCTGACCCGTGACGCCCGGCAGGTTGTAGGCGACCGTGACCATGCCGGCGGCGACCGGGACGTGCACGGCGCCGTGCGGCGCCTTCGCCGTCTCCTCGTCGGTGAGGGGGCGCTCGGTGCCGGCAAAGTCGACCTCGCCGTCGAGGAAGCGGCGAATGCCCTCGCCGCTGCCCGTCGAGAGGTACTGCAGGAAGGCGCCGTCCAGGACCGAGCGGCTGTAGGCCTCGATCCACGCCTGCATGAGCGGTGCAACGAAGCTCGAGCCGGCGCCGCGCAGCTCGCGGGCGCGTGCCCGGCGCGCGACGAGCGCGGTCAGTGCCGCGGTCGCGAGCAGATGGCGGCGGGTGATCATGGCGCGGTCTCCGTCCTCAGCTGAACTCGCCGCGCACGTACTTGCGCGTCATATCCTCGTGTGGGTCCTCGAAGACCTGCTTGGTCGGGCCGACCTCGACGAGGTAGCCGGTGCGGCTGCCGGCGGAGACGTCGACCGAGAAGAAGGCGGTCGTGTCGGCGACGCGGACCGCCTGCTGCATGTTGTGGGTGACGATCGCGACGCTGTAGTCGTTCTTGAGCTCGACCATGAGCTCCTCGACGATACGCGTCGCGATCGGGTCGAGCGCCGAGCAGGGCTCATCCATCAACAGCACGGTCGGCTCGGTGGCGATGGCGCGGGCGATGCAGAGCCGCTGCTGCTGGCCGCCGGAGAGGGCGAGGCCCGACTGCTTGAGCTTGTCCTTGACCTCGTCCCAGAGCCCGGCCTTGCGCAGGGACTGCTCGACCCGCTCGTCCATGTCGCCCCGGAAGCGGTTGAGGCGCAGGCCGAAGGCGACGTTCTCGTAGATGCTCATCGAGAACGGGTTGGGCTGCTGGAACACCATCCCGATGTGCCGCCGCACCGCGACCGGGTCGATGTCACGGGCGTAGATGTCCTTGTCCATGAACTCGACGGTGCCCTCGAGCCGGAAGACCGGAATGAGGTCGTTCATCCGGTTGAGGCTGCGCAACACCGTCGACTTGCCGCAGCCGGACGGGCCGATGAAGCCTGTGATCTTGCCCCTCTCGATGTTCACGAGGGAATCGCGGACGGCGAGGAACTTGCCGTAGTAGATCTTCTTGATGTCGGCCTCGATCACGTAGCGCTGCTGGGCGTCCTGGCCCGGCTGAGCGGTGAGGGCCTCGGCGGTGGCGGCATTCATGGCGCGGCTCTCCGGCGTCGTTGCGTCAGACCTTGGGTGAGCCGAACAGCCGGCTCAGGATGTTGAAGACCAGAACGATGAGGACGAGCACCAGCGAGGCCGTCCAGGCCAGCTCGATCTGGTTGGGGAAGGGCATGGCCGAGAAGTTGTAGATGAGGATCGAGAGCGAGGCGGTCGGCTCCAACAGGCTCTCGATCCAGAAGTTGCTGAAGAGCGCGGTGAAGAGCAGCGGCGCGGACTCGCCCGCGGCCCCCGCGACGGCGAGCATGACCCCGGTCATCACGCCGGGAAGGGCGGTCGGCAGGGTCACCTTCCAGGTCACCTGCGCCGGCGTGCAGCCCATGCCGATCGCGGCGTCCTTCATCCGCTGTGGAACCATCCGAACCGCCTGCTCGGCGGTCAGCAGCACCGTCGGCATCATACCGACGGAGAGCGCGATGCCGCCGGCGAGGGCCGAGTAGCCGCCCATGGCGACGACCAGGAAGCCGAAGACGAACACGCCCGCGAGGATCGAGGGAAAGCCCGTCAGCGTCTTTGCGATGAACCGCACCGCCGCCGCGAGCCGGCTCTCGGGAGCGACGGCACCGAGGAAGATGCCGCCCATGATGCCGAAGGGCACGCTGATGAGGCCGGCGATGAACACCATCACCAGCGTGCCCAGGATGGCGTTGCCGAAGCCGCCGCCCATCTGGAAGCCCGCCGGCGGCAGCTGGGTGAACAGGTCGAGGCCGAGCCGCGACCCGCCCTGCGAGATGAGCATATAGAGGACCGAGACGAGCGGCAGGGCGGCGAGGCCCGCCAGGACCCACAAGAAGAGGGTCAGCAGCAGGTTGGTGAGGCTGCGGCGGTCGGAGAAGGAGCGCTGCATGCTGGGCATGCCGGCCATCGCCGGCGTCGGGGCGGGTGCCGGCACGGTGCCGATGGTCGTGCTCATCTGCAGGGTCTCCTCAATTCACCTGCTGGCGGGACGTCAGGCTCATGATCGCCATCCCGATGACGTTGACGGCGAGCGTCACCATCAAGAGCGTGACGGCGGCGTACATCAGCGCCTCGCGCTCGATCGGCCCGGCCTCGGGAAAGCTCGAGGCGAGCAGCGCCGCGAGCGTGTTGGCCGGGGCGAACAACGACCAGGTGATCTGGTTGGCGTTACCGATGATCATGGCGAGCGCCATCGTCTCGCCGAGGGCGCGGCCGAAGCCGAGGACGAGCGCCGCGAAGATGCCGTTGGCGGCGGTCGGCAGCATGACCCGGAAGATCGCCTCCCATTTGGTCGTGCCGAGGCCGTAGGCGGCCTCCTTGACCTTGTGGGGGATCAGCCGGAAGGCGTCCTGGGAGATCGCCGCGACGGTCGGCAAAACCATGATCGACAGCACGATGACTGCCGGCGCCAGGCCGGGCCCGCCCATCGAGGTGCCGAACAGCGGGATGAAGCCGAAATGCTCGTGCAGCCAGTTGGCGGCCGGCCGGATCGTCGGGATGACGACGAAGATGCCCCAGAGGCCGTAGACCACGCTCGGAATCGCCGCCAGCATCTCGATGATGGTGCGAAAGACGTAGGCCAGCCGCGCCGGCAGGAAGTCCTGGGTCAAGAAGATCGCCATGGCGACGCCGAAGAAGCCGGCGATGACCAATGCCAGAAGCGAACTGTAGAGCGTGCCAAAGATCTCGGCGAGGATGCCGAACTGCTCGCGCCCGGGATCCCAGACAGCCTTGACGAGAAAGCCGAGCCCCTCGCGCTGCATCGCCGGCACGGCCTCGCGGCCGATGACGTAGAGGATGTAGAACAGCAGGAGGATGACCGCGGCACCGACGGCATAGGCGAGCAAGCGAAAGCCGCGGTCGACGACGATCTCGGCGCCGGAGGGCGGTCGCGCCACGCCTCCGGTCGAGGCGGTGAGGGTCGCGTCACCTTGTGCCATGAAACCTTCCTTGGCTGCCCACACGGGCCCGAACGACTTGCCCGCGGCGATCCGAGGGCGTGGCGCGGGGACGGCGCCATATTCGTCCGCCCCCGCGTCGTATGATGGGGGCGCCTACTGGATGCTCGGGATCTCTGCCTGCACCCGCTCGACCACCTCGGGCGGCAGCGGGATGTAGCCGAGCTCTTCGGCCATCGTCTGGCCGTCCTCCAGCGTCCAGGCGACCAAGTCGCGCAGCGCGGCGGCGACGGCCTTGTCGCCGTGCTCGCGGTAGAGCAGCATCCAGCTGAAGGTCGCGATCGGGTAGGCATCCGCTGCACTCGGATCTTCGACCCAGATGCGCAGATCGTCACCGGTGAGATCGGCAGCAGCGAGCGCCGCCATCGCGGTTTCGGTGCTAGCGGCGACGAATTCGCCGGAGGCGTTCTCGAGCAGGGCCATCGGCTGCCCCGAGAGCTCGGCGAAGCCGTATTCGACATAGCCGACCCCGCCCGGCGTCTGCAGCACCGTGGCGGCCACGCCGTCGTTGCGCGGCGCACCGACGATGTTGGAGACATTCGGCCACTGCACCGTGGTGCCCACGCCCATCTGTTCGGCGAAGGTCTCGTTCACCGCGCTCAGATGCTTGGTGAACACGTAGGTGGTGCCGGAGCTGTCGGAGCGGCGGACCGCCGTGATCGGCAGGTCGGGCAGCTCCAGGTCCGGGTTGGCGGCGACGATCCGCTCGTCGTTCCAGCGCGTGACCTCACCCGTGTAGATCGCAGGATAGACGTCGCGCGGCAGACGCAGCTCGGTGATGCCGGGAAGGTTGTAGGTGAACACGATCGTGCCCGCGGTCACGGGCAGGACGACGACGCCGTTCTCGACCTGGGCGATCTGCTCGTCGCTCATCGCCGAATCGCTCGCGGCAAAGTCGACGGTGCGGCTCACCAGCGCCTGCACGCCGGCGCCGCTGCCGGTCGACTGGTAGTCGACGCGCACGCCGGGGGTGATCTCGCTGTACTCCTGAAACCAGGCGGCGAAGAGCGGGAACACGAAGCTCGAGCCGGCGCCGGTGATGCGCACGTTTTGCGCCTCGGCGTGGCTCGCGGCGAGCAGGGTGCCGGCGACGGTGATCGCCGCCAGCCGAGCGAGAGAGCGGTTGCGTTTCATCGTTCGTCCTCCAATGTTGCGAAGGCCCTATGCCCTGATAGCGTTACAGTTTTATGACATACTCTGCACAGCAGGTTCGTGTCGTCTGGGCCTGCGCGAGCCCGGAGCGTGCCCGACGACGCTCGCGACCCTGTCCGTGCCTGCGATCAGCCGCCAAGAGGGCTCGATGTGCGAGGCGGTCGGCCAGGGGCGTCGGATGGGCGAAGCCTCGAATGAGGGGGAGAGCTTTCAAGTCAGCGCGCACTGCGTGGCGGCTCCGTCAATGCGACCGCGACGGGCCCTGATCCGCGCGCTGCGGGCTTCAGTTGGGCAGGGCGTTGACCCGGTAGACCGCCCGCAGGAGGTCGGTCATCTCGGTCGCCTCGCCGAACGCTTCTGCAAAGATCGCCTGGACTTCGCCGGTCAGGTAGAGCCGCGACAGGCCGCGGTCGACGGCGAGCCGGAAGTCGGCGTCGCCGCGCGGCAGCGCCAGCGCGTGGGTCTCGAGCGTCAAGGTCTCGTTGGCGAGGCCGATGTCGGTGATTCCCCGCGCCATCAAGAGGTACTGCAGGATCGCGCGGTCGGCGAAATAGGCTTGGGCGCGGCCGCCTTGCAGCGCCGCGAGCCCCGCCTCGTGGTCGGCCACCGCGAGGACCTCGGCGGCGAGGTCGGAGGTGTCGAGCGTGCGGCGCAGGGCGGTTTCGGTCGTCGTGCCTTCGACCACGGCGATGGTCTCACCGGCGAGTTCCGCGAGCGAGGCGGCGCCGCCGCGCGGCAGGGCGATGCCGGCCCCGTCGACGAAGGTGGGGATGGAGAAGTCGACCGTCGCGCGCCGGGACAACGTCCGGGTCGCGGCGCCGCAGAGGAGGTCGATGCGGCCGTCGGCGACGGCGGCGAAGCGGTCCTGCGCCGTCACCGGCACGAATTCGATCCGCAGCTCGTCGCGGCCCGCGGCCTTCGCGATGTCGCCGACGAGGGCCGCGCACAGCCCCACGGAGTAGCCACGAGGCACGCCCGCCGCCGCGTCGAGATAGGAGAACGGGATCGCGGTCGCGCGGTGGCCGACGCGCAAGACGCCGGTCTCGGCGATGCGCTCGAGGGTCTGCGCCGCGAGGGGCAGGGCGCCGACCAGCGACAGCAGGGCGGCGAGGACGAGACGGAGCATGGAAGGCCTCCTACACGTGGCTTGCCGCGGTCCATCGCATATCCGCGCCCGGCAAGCACGCGCTTCGTCGCCGGGATCGCCGCTCGGCCCGAGCGGCTCAGCCCGGCGGCGGCGCCGGCATCAGGCTCGCCGGCACGTCGACGCCGGAGCCCGCCAGCTCGGCGCGGATCGTGGCCTTGAGACGTTCCAGTCCCTCCAGGTCGCGCGCCTCGGCCCGCGCCACCACGACCGCTTGGGTGTTCGACGCGCGCATCAGCCACCAGCCCTCGGGGGTGTTGACGCGCACGCCGTCGATGTCGTCGACATCCGCGCCCTCTGCCGCGAGCCGTTCCTTGACCTCGCGGATGACGTCGAACTTGCGCTCGTCGGCGCAGTCGATGCGGATCTCCGGGGTGTTGACCACCTCGGGGATCTCGTCGCGATAGTCGCTGATGGCCTTCTCGTGCCGAGCGAGAATGTCCAAGAGCCGCACTGCCACGTAGAGCGCGTCGTCGTGGCCATAGAAGCTGTCTTTGTAGAAGATGTGGCCGGACATCTCACCCGACAGGGGCGCGTTCAGCTCGGCCATCTTGGCCTTGATGAGCGAGTGGCCGGTCTTCCACATCAGGGGCCGGCCGCCCATGGTGGCGATGGCATCGAACAGGGTCTGCGAGGCCTTGACGTCGGCGATGATGGTCGCGCCCGGGTACTTGGGCAGCAGGTCGGCGGCGAGGATCCGGACGAGCTGATCGCCCCAGAGAATGCGGCCTCGGCCGTCGACCACGCCGATGCGGTCGCCGTCGCCGTCGAAGGCGATGCCGATCTCGGCGCCGGTCTCCTCCACCTTGGCGATCAGGTGCTCGAGGTTGTGCGGCTCGGTCGGGTCGGGATGATGGTTGGGGAAGCTGCCGTCGATGTCGGTGAAGAGGCAGTGGTGAACCGCCCGGATCTTGCGCGTCAGCGCCTCGACGGCGGGGCCCGCGGCGCCGTTGCCCGCGTCCCAGACGACGGTCATGGTGCGCGTCCCGTGATAGTCGCGGGCGAGCCGGTCGACATAGGCGTCGAACACGGGCGTCTCGTGGACGACCCCGCCCGCCGCCTCGCGAAAGGCGCCGGCCTCGGCGATCGGCCGCAGCCGTTGCACGCGCTCGCCATAGAACGACGCCGTGCCGATCATCATCTTGAAGCCGTTGTGGGTCGGCGGGTTGTGCGACCCGGTCACCTGGATGCCGCCGTCGCAGCCGAGTTGGTGGACGGCGAAGTAGAGCATCGGCGTCGGCCCGCAGCCGATGGCGTGCACCTCCGCGCCGGCGGCCGTGAGCCCCTCGATCAGGGCCGCGACGAGCTCGGGCGAGCTGCGCCGGCCGTCATAGCCGACGGCGATCTTCAAGCCCCGGCCTTCCTCGGCGAGGATCGTCGCGTAGGCCTGACCGAGCGCGCGGGCATCGGCGGCGAAGAGGGTCTCGCCGACGATGCCGCGGACGTCGTACTCGCGCAGGATGGTGGGGTGAAAGTCGTGGCGCTCGGCCATCGTCTCGTCCTTGCGAGGAAAGCAGATCAGAGGTAGCGCCGCAAGACCTCGGCAAAACCGTCCTTGAGGTCGTCCCGCCGCATGGCCGCGGCGACGATCGCCTCCAGGTACCCGAGCTTGTCGCCGCAGTCATGGCGCTCGCCGCTGAAGACGTACCCATGGAAGGGGCGCGAGCCCAACATCTTCGCCATGCCGTCCGTCAGCTGGATCTCACCGCCGGCGCCGGGATCCTGGCGCTCCAGATGCGCGAAGATCTCCGGCAGCAGGAC
Source organism: uncultured Geminicoccaceae bacterium (assembly GCA_964481035.1). Classification (GTDB taxonomy): domain Bacteria; phylum Pseudomonadota; class Alphaproteobacteria; order Geminicoccales; family Geminicoccaceae; genus JAAAPF01. Next base: position 19,185 of record CAYZSE010000036.1, read on the forward strand.
ATATCGGCCGATCACGGCGTAGCGTGACGGCGCGTCCACCGGGTCCGGCTTCTCGACCATCGCCTTGGCCTCGACCAGTCGGCCATCGATCGTGCCGGGGTCGAGGATGCCGTAGCGCTTGGTGTGCTCATGCGGCACCTCCATGGTGGCGACCACGTTGCCGCCGGTGCGCGCATGGGCCTCGGCCAGCTCGCGCAGGCACGGCACCTCGCCGAGGATGAGATCGTCGACCAGCGAGACCGCAAAGGGCTCGTCGCCGACGAGGTGGCGCGCGCACCAGACCGCGTGGCCGAGCCCGAGCGGCGACTGCTGGCGCGTGTAGGTGACCTGCCCCGGCCGGGGCAAAGCGGCCTCGAGCTCGCGCAGCGCCGCCTCCTTGGCTTTTTGCTGCAGCGTGTCGAAAAGCTCGTAGGCACGGTCGAAGTGATCCTCGAGCAGCGCCTTGCCGCGGCCGGTGACGAAAATGAACTGCTCGATCCCGGCGTCTCTCGCCTCCTCCAGCGCGTACTGGATGATCGGCTTGTCGACGACCGGCAGCATCTCCTTCGGCAGCACCTTGGTCGCCGGCAACATGCGCGTACCGAGGCCGGCGACCGGGAAGACGGCCTTGCGAACGTGGCTCACGGCATTCTCCATGGAGTCGATTGGGGACGCACGCTGCGGTGCTATACGCGGCGGTCCGCGACGTGAGCAACCCCGTCAGCCTCGCCGGCTGCGCTCCAGGAGGTGCTGGCGCGCCGCGTTGAGTTGCGCCGCCAGGTAGGTGGAGCCGCCGCGGTCGGGGTGCAGGTGCGCCATGAGCCGCCGATGCGCCTGCTTGATCGCGTCCTCGTCCGCGCCGGGCGCGAGCCCGAGGATCTCGAAGGCGCGCGCGTCCGTCATCGACGGCTCGCCGCCGGCATCGCCGTGCGCCTCGGCGCCGCGCCAGCCCGGATGGCGACGGTCGAGATAGGCCTCGACCAGGGGCTCGCTCTCGGGGTCGTCGCGACGGCAGTCGGCGAGCAGGCCCTCGAGCTCGGCGAGGCTCAGCCGCGCCAGCTGGCGACCGCGGAAGCGCCCCTGGCGAACTTCGCCGTCGAGGTGGCCGGTCGCCGGGTCGAGACGCATGGCGAGGGTCGCTGTTCGCACCGTGGCGTCGTCGTCGTGGCCGGCCATGTCCTCGGCGGGTCCGAAGCTGTCGGGTGGACGCCGGGCTTTGCTGAACGAGCGCACCGCGTAGGCTGCCGCGCCCAGGGCGGCGACGGCGAAGCCGAAGCGGCCCGCATAGACCAAGCCCGAGCCGAGCAGCGCCGAAAAGGTCGCCACGAAGACGCGCAGCGCCTGGGCGAGGTCGCGGGCCGGTGCGTTCAAGATCCAGCGCCCGGTGACGACGGCGAGCGTCAAGAGCGCCACAATGGAGAGAAAACCGATCCAGGCCACGGTCGCTCAGCTCCGCCCCAGGAGGCGCAGGCGATGCGTCTGGCGACGGTTGACGTCCTCGAGGGCGGCGACGCCGCCCGCGGCGTAGGCCGCGACCGCGCCGAGGAGCTGGCGCAGCTCGTCGGGACTGGTCGAGCTGAGCTGGCAGTGCGCGCCGCCGGTGAGCTTGGCGAGATCACGAAACGCGCGGGTCGCCTCGGGCTGGTGACCCTCCTGGAAGACGAAGGCGCGCACGCCGCGGGCGCCGAGCTGGCCGGCGAGGTGGCCGAGCCGGTCGACATCCTCCTCGCAGGCGTCGCCGACATAGACGAGCGCGTCGACCTGGGCCTCGTCGGTGGCCCGCAGTGCATGGTACAGCACCCGCTCGATCTGGGTCCGCCCGGCTCGGCACAGCACCTTCGTCATCAAGTCGACGAGCGCCCGCGGCTCGCGCACCCAGCGGCTCGCCTTGCACTCGTCGAAGCCGCGGAAGAAGACGAGCTGCACGTCGAGCCCGCCCTTGGCCTGGGTCTCCAGGAACATCTGGCCCTGGACCTGAACCGCCCGATCCCAGGTCGGCTCGCGCGACGCCGTCGCGTCCATCGCGAAGATCAGCCGGCCCCGCCGCCCCCGGCCGCTCGGCGCGGGCGTGCGCTGGAGCTGGTCGAGGAAGCGGGCGACGTCACCGTCACCGGAGCGTGTCAGATTGCCTTTGGCCATGCTCGCTATGTTGGGACGCGAGGGCGCGCGGTCCACCTCTACGCGGCGCGTCATCGTCATCGCGTGGGGCCCGGCCGCACGAACGAGGGCCGGCGGAACCGAGCAACAGCGGCAACTCGCACCATCTTGATGCGTTGCAACGAGGCCGCGTAGTCCCCGCTACCGCGGGGCACCGCAACCGGAACTGGGGAGAACCCGGCGATGTCGCCAGACCATGACGAGCTGCTGGCCGCGCTCGACCGGGGCGAGCCGTTCGACGGCGGGCCGGTCGAGCGGATCGACACCCACGCGGCGCACGTCTTTCTCGTCGGCGACCGCGCCTACAAGATCAAGCGGCCGGTGGCGTTCAGCGTGCTCGACTTCACGACCCTCGAGGCGCGCCGCGGGGCGCTGGAGGCGGAGCTGCGCCTCAACCGGCGCACCGCACCCGATCTCTACCTGCGGGTCGTCCCGCTGATGCGGACCGCCGGCGGCTGGGCGCTCGACGGCGAGGGCGCGCCGGTCGAGTGGGTGCTGGAGATGGTGCGCTTCCCGGACGCAGCCCAGCTCGACCGCCGCGCCGCGACCGGGCCGTTGCCGCCCGAGCTCGCCCACACCCTCGGCGACACCGTCGCCCGCTTCCACGCCGAGGCCGAGGAGCGCCCCGACATGGGCGGGCACGGCGCCATGGCCGAGGTCGTCGCCGGCAACCGCACCGATCTCGAGGCGGCGGTCGACGGGCTGTTCGATCCGGCGCAGGTCGAGCGGGTGCAGGCGGAGGCGCGCCGTGCTCTCGAGCGCCACGCGGGGCTCCTCGACGGGCGGCGCGCGCACGGCTTCGTCCGCCACTGCCACGGCGATCTCCATCTCGCCAACATCGTGGCGCTCGGCGACCGGGTGGTGCCCTTCGACTGCATCGAGTTCAGCGAGCCCATCGCCTGCATCGACACGATGTACGACCTCGCCTTCCTCCTCATGGACCTCGAGGACCGCGGCCAGCGGCCGGCGGCCTGGGCGGTTCTCGACGCCTATCTCGAGCGGGCGGGCGACGTGCCCGGTCTCAGGCTCCTGCCGTTCTTCATGGCGGTGCGGGCGACGATCCGCGCCAAGGTCCAAGGCCTCGCCGTCGCCGATCCCGCGAGCGAGGCGGCGGATGGTGCGCGGCGCTACCTGCGGCTCGCCGACCGGCTCCAGCGGCCGCCTGGCCCCCGGCTCGTCGCCCTCGGCGGCTTCTCCGGGACCGGCAAGACGTCGGTCGCGCGCGCGCTCGCCCCCGGGCTCTTGCCGGTGCCGGGTGCCGTGCTCCTGCGCAGCGACGTCGAGCGCAAGCGGCTGGCCGGCGTGCCCGTCGATCGCCACCTGCCGCCGCGCGCCTACGAGCCGGAGATGTCGGCGCGCGTCTACGCCTACCTGCGACGGCGGGCCGCACAGGCCCTGGATACCGGGATGAGCGTCATCGTCGACGCCGTCCACGAGCGCCCGGGCGATCGCTCGGCGGTCCAGGAGGTCGCGGCGAGCGCCGGCGTGCCCTTCGCCGGCATCTGGCTGGAGGCGCCCGAGCCGGTCCTCGTCGACCGCGTGCGGCGCCGTGCCGGCGATGCCTCCGATGCCGACGCCGCCGTCGTCCACGCCCAGCTCGTCGACGACCCGGGCCGGATCGACTGGCCGCGGGTCGATGCGAGCGCGGATCTCGGCACCGTCGCCGCCGCCGCCGCGCAGCGACTCGAGCTGGCGGCGGACCTCCTTGCGGCCGCAACGACAACGCCTCATGCTGGGGTTCAACGACAAGGCTAAGCCCCGGCAAGACATCAGAGGTGGACACGTTGGATGCCACGCGCCACGAGCTCGGCGTCGAGTACGAGCTCAAGCTGACCGCGCCCATCGACGAGCTGGAAAAGGCCTTTGCCGCCGCGGCGAAGGGCGAGGTGCAGGCGTCGCCGCCGAGCCGGGCGCGTCGCCTGACCGCGGTCTACTACGACACCCCCGACCGGCGCCTGCAACGTCGCGGCGCCGCCTTGCGCGTCCGGCGCGAGGGCCGACACTTCGTCCAGACGGTCAAGCTGCCGGGCGCCGACCTCGATCGCCTCGAGCACCAGGCGCCGGTGGCGGGTCTCGCCCCCGAGCTCGACCGCCTGCCGAAGGCCGAGATAAGGCGGCCGCTGGGGGCGCTCTTTGCCGAGGAGCTGGCCCCGGTGTTCGTGACGGACGTCACCCGGCGGACCTCGCTCGTGACGCTCGGCGACGCGCTCGGCCGCTCGAGCCGCATCGAGGTCGCCCTGGACGCGGGCAAGCTCACCGCCGGCGAGCGCGCCGAGGACCTCGCCGAGATCGAGCTGGAGCTCGCCGACGGCGATCGTGCCCAGGTGTTCGCCTTGGCCCGCACCTTCGTGGACGCCGGCGCGCGGCGCCTCCTCACCCGCTCCAAGGCGGCGCGCGGCTACGCCCTCGCCGACGGCAGCGGCCCCGGCTGGGCCAAGGCGGCGAAGGTCAGCCTCGAGCGGCGCCAGGCCGTGGGCGACGCGCTCGGCTTGGTCCTCGACAACGTCTTCGCGCAATGGTGGGCCAATCACGACGCCGCCTTCGACGGCCGCGACCCGGAGGGCGTGCACCAGCTCCGCGTCGCGGTGCGGCGCCTGCGCTCGGCGCTCGCGCTGTTCGGCGGGCTCGTCGCGCCGAGCCGCCTCGACCGGCTGAAGAACGAGGCGCAGTGGCTCATGGCCGAGCTCGGCGACCCGCGCGATCTCGACGTCTTCGCGACCGAGATGCTCCCGCCGGTCGCAGGCGGGCGGCCCAACGACGCTGCGCTGGCGCGCCTGCGCTCCGTCGGCGAGGATGCCCGCGAGCAGGCCTATGCCCGGCTGCGCGAGATCATGGCGAGCGCGCGCTACACGCACTTCGTGCTCGAGCTCGGCCAGTGGATCGTCGCGCGCGGCTGGTATGCCGAGGCCGATGGCGAGACCCACCTGCGCCTCGGCGAGCCCTTGGGCGGCTTCGCCGACCGCATGCTCGCCAAGCGCGCGAAGGCCGTCTTGAAGCGCGGCCGCCACTTCGAGGAGCTCGACGCCGAGCACCGCCACGAGGTGCGCAAGACGCTCAAGAAGCTCCGCTACGCCACCGACTTCTTCCGCGACCTCTACCCCGAGAAGGCGGCGAAGCCCTACCTCAAGCGCCTCGAGGCGCTCCAGGACGCCTTCGGCCACATGAACGACATGGCGGCGGCCGAGGCGCTCCTGGGGCGGCTCGTCGAGCCGAGCGACCCGCGGCTCGGCGAGGGCAAGGGCCTCGTCCTCGGCTGGTACGCCCATGCCGCGGGTCGCGCCGAGGCCGACCTCGTCGCCGACTGGCGCGCCTTCGCCACGGCCGAGCCCTTCTGGGACGAGGGCGGCTCTTGCTGACGGTCCTGGTCGCCAACACCAAGGGCGGCTGCGGCAAGACGACGACGGCGACCCACCTGGCCGCCGCCTTCGCCGGCGCCGGGCTCACCACCGCGCTCGCCGACTGCGACCGGCAGCGCTCCAGCCTGCACTGGCTCGAGGCCCGCCCGGAGCTCGCGGCCCCCGTGCGCGGCCTCGACTGGGTCAAGGGGCCGAGCAAGACGCCCAAGGTCGACCGCCTCGTCGTCGATGCCCCTGCGGCGATGCGCTTCGGCGGCATCGAGGACCTGATCAAGGCGGCCGACGTGATCGTCGTGCCGATGCTGCCCTCGGTCTTCGACGAGCACAGCACGGCGCAGCTCCTCGCCAAGGTCGAGGAGCTCAAGCCGATCCGCAAGGGCCGGAAGGCGCTCGGCCTGGTCGCCAACCGGCTGCGCACGCGCTCGAAGGCCACGGCCCGGCTCGAGCGCTTCGCCGCCGCCCTCGACCACGAGGTCGTGGCCCGCATCCCCGACCGCGCCGTCTACGCCGACGTCGCCCTCGACGGGCTCAGCGTCTTCGACCTCAAGGGCACGCGCGGCGCGACCCTGCGCAGCGACTGGCTCCCCGTCGTCCGCTTCGTCGAGGCGCAGATATAGCGCTCAGGGCGGCTGGCCTTTCAACGCGGCGTTCCTGCCGCCGCGCCGTCGCGGCTTCGAACGGTGCGCTGGAGGCCTGTTCTGCGGCTCCGGTTTCGCCAGTCGATCCGCGCCAGGTCGAGTCGACCGATGTCATGCCGGAGTGGCGCCGTCCTGCCGCCGAACAGCGCCGCCGCCATCTCGACGTAGCCGACATCGTGCAGCGCCTCTCGGATCGTGAAGCGCTCCTCCCCGCCACGCTCGCCGATCTTCCGGCCGTCCAGATGCGTCGCCGCCCGGCTCGTCAGCTCCGGTTCGTGCAATTGGTGCGCGTCGTTCCAGTTCCACCGGATGTCGAGCCC
>CAYZSE010000037.1:0-19725 GCA_964481035.1 uncultured Geminicoccaceae bacterium
CGCTACAGCCTCAATCCCGTGATGAGCGTCGGCCGGCAGATCGCCGAGGCCTTCCTCGTCCACCGCCGCGCCGGCAAGCGCGAGGCCAAGGCGCGGGCACTCGAGATGCTCGAGGCGGTGCGCATCCGCGATCCCGAGCGGGTCTACCGCGCCTATCCGCACGAGCTGTCGGGCGGCATGGGCCAACGGGTGATGATCGCCATGATGATGATTCCCGAGCCCGACATCATCATCGCCGACGAGCCGACCTCGGCGCTCGACGTGACCGTCTCCCTGCAGGTGCTGGCCATCCTCGACGAGATCGTCAGCCGGCGGGGCACCGGCCTCGTCTTCATCAGCCACGACCTCGAGCTGGTGGCGTCGTTCTGCGACCGCATCCTGATCATGTACGCCGGGCGGATCGTCGAGAGTTGCGCCGCGAACGAGCTCGAGAACGCGCGCCATCCCTACACCCAGGGCCTCCTGCGCTCGCTGCCGAAGATCGACGCCCCGGTCGGCGAGCTTTCGACGCTGGTGCGCGATCCGCGCTGGGCGACGTGACGGCGATGATCGAGGTCGAGGGGCTGACCGTGCGCTTCGGCCGCGGCGCGCGCGAGGTGCACGCCGTCCGCGACGTGAGCTTCGCCGTCGAGGCGGCGGCGAGCTTCGGGCTCGTCGGCGAGAGCGGCTCGGGGAAGTCGACGGTCCTGCACGCGATCGCCGGGCTCGTCGACGACTGGGACGGGCGCATCGCGGTCGCGGGCGAGGTGCAGGCGCGGCATCGCTCGCACGCCTTTCGCCGCGACGTCCAGATGGTCTTCCAGGACCCCTACGGCGCGCTCCACCCGCGCCACACCGTCGACCGCATCCTCAAGGAGCCCTTGGCGATCCACCGCGTCGCCGAGCGCGACCACCGGGTAGCGGCGGCGCTTGACGAGGTCGGGCTCGACCAGAGCTTCCGCTTCCGCTTCCCGCACCAGCTCTCGGGCGGCCAGCGCCAGCGCGTCGCCATCGCCCGGGCGCTGATCGTCGAGCCGCGCGTCCTCCTCCTCGACGAGCCGACCTCGGCGCTCGACGTCTCGATCCAGGCCGAGGTCTTGAACCTCCTGCAGCGGCTGCGCCGCGAGCGGGCGCTCACCTACCTCCTGGTCAGCCACGACCTCGCCGTCGTCAGCCACATGTGCGAGTACCTCGCGGTGATGCGCGACGGCGAGGTCGTCGAGACCATGGCCGTCGCGGCGCTGCGCGCCCGCGCACCGACCCACCCCTACACCCGCCAGCTCTTCCAGGCGGCGCTCGGCTACGACCCCGAGGTCATCCGCGGCTTCGTCGACGATCTCTGATCGCGAGAGCACGTCGCCGGCGCGCGACGGCGACGCAACCGAGACGCGCAGAAATCCTGCGACATTCCCACAACTTCGCGCTCGCGCCACCGCGGGCGGGCGATCCCGCCCGGGCGTTCGACCTGTCCTGACCCCGCACTTCGGCGACCGTGCTTCCGTGCATCCGCTGGCAACGAACGTGATCTCGGACCTGCGCAGGGTCAGTCCTTCGTGCCCGCCACGAGCTTGTTGGCGCCGATCCAGGGCATCATGGCGCGCAGCTTGCCGCCGACGGCCTCGAGCTGGTGCGCCGCGTGCTTGGCGCGGGTCGCCTTGAACTCGGCCTGGGACGCCTTGTTCTCGAGCACCCAGTCGCGCGCGAAGCGGCCCTCCTGGATGTCGGCGAGGACCTTCTTCATCTCGGCCTTGGTCTCGGGCGTGATGATCCTGGGGCCGGTCTTGTAGTCGCCGTACTCGGCGGTGTTCGAGATCGAGTAGCGCATGTTGGCGAGGCCGCCCTCGTAGATCAGGTCGACGATCAGCTTGACCTCGTGGACCGTCTCGAAATAGGCCATTTCGGGCGCGTAGCCGGCCTCGACCAGGGTCTCGAAGGCGGCCTCGATCAGCGCGCAGAGGCCGCCGCAGAGGACGACCTGCTCGCCGAACAGGTCGGTCTCGGTCTCCTCCTTGAAGGTCGTCTCGATGATCCCGGCCCGGGCGCCGCCGATGGCAGCACCGTAGGAAAGGCCGATGTCGTGGGCGTTGCCCGAGGCGTCCTGGTGGATCGCCAGAAGCGTCGGCACGCCCGCGCCCTTGACGAACTCGGCGCGGACGAGGTGGCCCGGCCCCTTCGGCGCGATCATCAAGACGTCGATGTCCGGGCGCGGCTCGATCAGGCGGAAGTGGATGTTGAAGCCGTGCGCGAACATCAAGGCCGCGCCCTCGCGCATGTTCGGCGCGAGGTCCGTCGCATAGATGTCGGCCTGAAGCTCGTCGGGGGTCAGCACCATGACGACGTCGGCCCAGGCGGCGGCCTCGGCGGCGGTCATCACCTTCAGGCCGGCCCGCTCGGCCTTGGCCCTGGACGGCGAGCCCGCCTTGAGGCCGACGACGACCTCGGCGACGCCCGCGTCCTTGAGGTTGTTGGAATGCCCGAAGCCCTGGGAGCCGTAGCCGATGACCGCGACCTTCTTGGCCTTGATGAGGTTCAGGTCGGCATCGGTCTCATAGTAGACGCGCATCGGTTCGTGTCCTTGTCCGTGTTCTGGTGGCGCAGAGCGCGCGAGCGGGGCGATCCGGCCGTCTCAGGCGCGCCCGGGGCCGAGGGTGCGCAGGCCGCGCGCCATGGCGACGACGCCGGCGCGGCTGACCTCGATCGGCTCGAGGAGCCGCAGGAAGCTGTCGATGTCCTCGCTGGAGCCGGTCACCTCGAAGGTCAGGCTCTCCAGGGTGCGGTCGATGAGCCGCGCCCCCATGAAGTCGGCGACGCGCAGCGCGTCGATGAGGCGGGTCCGGTCGCCCGTCACCTTGGCGAGCGCCAGCTCCCGCTCGACCACCTCGCCCTCGACGGTCAGGTCGGCGAGCCGGCGGACCGGCACCTGCTTGGCGAGCAGCGCCTTGATCTGCTCGATGATCTGCTCGGTGCCGGTGGTGACGATGGTGATCCGCGACAGGTGCTCGGCGCGGTCGACCTCGGCCACCGTCAGGCTGTCGATGTTGTAGCCGCGGCCCGAGAAGAGGCCGATGACCCGCGCCAGCACGCCCGGCTCGTTGTCGACCAGCACGGCGATGGTGTGACGGCGGATCGCGTCGGCGCGGGTGTTCTGTTCGTAGAGCATCGGAGGTTCCGGATCAGACGAGCGGCATCCCGTGCTCGGAGCCCTGGACGGGCGCGTCGGCTTCCTCGGGTGCCAGCATGATCTCGTTGTGGGCGGCGCCGCCAGGGATCATCGGGTAGACGTTCTCGGCCCGGTCGACGACGATGTCGGCGATGACCGGCTTGTCGACGGCGATCATCTCGCGGATGACGTCGTCGAGCTCGTCGGGGCTGGTCGCCCTGAGGCCGATGGCGCCGAACGCCTCCGCCAGCCGCACGAAGTCCGGCAGGCTGTCCATGTAGCTCTCGGCGTGGCGGTTGCCGTGGAAGAAGTCCTGCCACTGCCGGACCATGCCCATGTAGCTGTTGTTCAAGATGAACGACTTCACCGGTAGGCGGTACTGCACCAGCGTCGACATCTCCTGCATGTTCATGACCCACGACGCCTCGCCGGCGATGTCGACGACGAGCGCTTCGGGACGGGCGACCTGTACGCCCATCGCCGCCGGCAGGCCGTACCCCATGGTGCCGAGCCCGCCCGAGGTCATCCAGCGAAACGGCTCCTCGAACTTGAAGTGCTGGGCGGCCCACATCTGGTGCTGGCCGACCTCGGTGGTGATGAAGACGTCCTTGTCCTTGGTCAGCTCGTGAAGCCGCTCGATGGCGTATTGCGGCTTGATCGAGGTCGCAGACTTGCGATAGCCGAGCGAGTTCTTGGTCTGCCAGGCCTTGATGGTCTCCCACCAGGGCGCGAGGCGGATCGGGTCGGCTTGATGGCCCTTCTGCCGCCAGCAGGCGAGCATCGCCTGCAGCGCCTCGCCGCAGTCGGCGACGATCGGCAGGTCGACCTGGATGTTCTTGTTGATCGACGACGGGTCGATGTCGACGTGGATCTTGATCGAGCCCGGCGAGAAGCCGTCGAGGCGGCCGGTCACCCGGTCGTCGAAGCGGGCGCCGATGCAGATCATCAGATCGCACCCGTGCATCGCCATGTTGGCCTCGTAGGTGCCGTGCATGCCGAGCATGCCGATGAACTGCGGATCGCTCGCCGGGAAGGCGCCGAGGCCCATGAGCGTGTGGGTAATCGGATAGCCGGTCGCGCGGACGAGCTCGCGCAGGGCCGCGCACGCCTCCCGGCCGGCGTTGATGACGCCGCCGCCGACGTAGAAGATCGGCCGCTTCGCCCGGGCGATGAGGTCGACCGCCTGCTCGATGCGGTCCGGCTGCGGCACGCGCTTGGGCTGGTAGTGCCGGTGCGGAACGTCTTCAGGCGCCAGATAGGCGGCTTTGGCGAGGCAGACGTCCTTCGGCAGGTCGACGACGACCGGCCCCGGCCGCCCCGAGCGGGCGACATGAAACGCCTCGTGGATGGTCCGGGCGAGATCGTCCGGGTCCTTGACCAGATAGTTGTGCTTGGTGCAGGGCCGCGTGATGCCGACCGTGTCCGCCTCCTGGAAGGCGTCGTTGCCGATCATGTGGGTGGGTACCTGGCCGGTCAGAACGACCAGGGGCACGCTGTCCATCAGCGCGTCGGTGAGCCCTGTCACGGTGTTCGTGGCACCGGGCCCGGAGGTGACGAGGACGACGCCGACCTTGCCCGTGGTCCGCGCGTAGCCCTCGGCGGCGTGGACCGCGCCCTGCTCGTGGCGGACGAGTATGTGGCGCAGGCTGTTCTGCTTGAAGATGGCGTCGTAGAGCGGCAGCACGGCCCCGCCGGGATAGCCGAAGATGTGCTCGACCCCCTGGTCGACCAGCGCCTTGAGTACGACCTCGGCACCGTTCAAGGTGGCGGTCGCGGTCGGAGCGAGTTGCGGCGCGTCGCTCATGGCGCTCTCCGTTGTCCGGCATGATCGGGCCGTGATGGTCTTGTGGCGGAAGCTTGTCCGACCCGCTCACGCTGCGACGCAGCGAAATCAGGCAGGGAGCCCGGAAACTAGGCGCGGCCGTCGCGTCCGGTCAACCGCGGAGAACGGCCCGTGTGCCGCAGCCTACCCCGACCTTCAGGCGGGTCAGCGCTTCTGCCAGCTGCCCCCTCGGCACTCGTAGCCGCCGACGACGGCACCCTCCGGGTAGGTTCGCCCGTTGAGGGTACAATCGGCGCGCGCCGAATTGGCGACGAGGAGCAACGCGAAGGTGAGGGCAAGGCGAATGAGAATAGGCTTGTTCATGGCGGTGTCTCTCGCTGGGGCCGGATCGTGCGGTGTCTACCGAGCGTAGGCCAGCGCGAGCCCGAAGGTCCCGGCCCGTACCGGGCGAAGCTCGGCGCGCACGCTCGTGCCTTTCTTTGCGGCGACCAGCCGGCTCCAGTCTGTGGGGCTGAGGCCGATGCGGTCGCCCCGCTGGCAGCGGTCCATCATCACCAGGCCCACGACCGTGAAGGCCTGATCGCCGTCGAGGCGAAAGACCTGCGCCTCGCCGGTGCGCAAGGGGTTGTTCTCGCAAACCCGGATCGAGCCCGGGCTCAGCTCGGGGGCCGCGACGACCTCGACCGAATAGGAGGGCATCGAGAAGAACTCGTGCGCCAGCAGGCTGTCGTTCAGCAGGCGCAGCCGCAGCGCGTGGTCGCGGTCGAGCGTGTAGATCGCATCCGCGAAGGTTTCGTTGGCCTCGGCGAGGGCCACCTCCTTCGCGAACGGCCCCTTGAGCTGGTAGAGCAGGCCGCGCAGCCGGACCGCGGCGGCGTGCTCGGTGCCGAGGTCGGCGAGGGCGTCGTCCAGCCGCTCGTCGCCTAGGTGCAGAAAGCCGTGCTCGCGCATCAGCTCGACCGCGTAGCGCCGCTTCGCCGCAGCCCGGGGATCGTCGCCGACATCGGTGGCGAGCAGGGTCTCCAGCACCTGCGCCGGGTCGTCGGCGCCCGAGAAGTCGAAGGCGAGGCTCACGCCCTCGTACTCCGCGTTGACCTTGAAGGGCGTCTCGCGGCTGGTCGCGAGCCATCCCACCAGCCCCAGGAGCGCGAGAACGACCGCCGTCACGCACAACCAGGGAACGGAATTCCGGGCGGCCGCCGGCGCGTGCTGGCCCATCGTGCGTCTCTCCCACCGTTTTTCGCGGTTTCATCGTGGCGTAGTCGACCACGCCCACCGCGCGTATTCTGTGCTCGTTCTCACAATTCGGCACACAGGGCGTCGCCCGTGCGTGCCAGCACCTCCACCTCGTTCAGCCGGTGCCGCAGCCAGGTGCGTTGGCGCTTGGCGTAGCGGCGCACCTTCACGATCGTCGCCGCTCGCGCCGCCGCCAGGCTCGTCGGCCCTTGGAGGTAGCCGGCGAACTCGCGCACGCCGTCGGCCTTGGCGAGCGGCGACAGACGCGCAGCGGGCCGCTCGAGGAAGGCGGCGAGCTCGGCGAGCAGGCCTGCGGCGAGCATCGCGTCGAGGCGGTTCTCGATCCGTGTTGCGGTCTCCGCCGGCGGCGGAACGAGGGCCACGCCGCCGCGATAGGCCGGCAGCGGTGGCCGCTCGCGGGGGTGCTCCCAAAAGCTCGCGATCGACCGGCCGGTGAGCTGCAGCACCTCCCAGGCGCGCAGGAGCCGCTGCGGGTCGTGCGGCAGCCCGCGAGCGGCGAGCCGCGGGTCGCTCGCCTCGAGCTCCCGGGCGAAGCCGCCGACGCCGAGCTCCCGCAGCCGCGCCGTCGATGCGGCGCGAAGATCGGCGGGGGTGGCCGGCGCGGTCGGCACGCCGTTCAGGAGCGCGTCCAGATAGAACCCGGTCCCGCCGGTAACGACGGCGAGGCGCGGCTGGATCTCCGCGATCGTCGCCGTCGCGAGCTCCAGCCAGCGGGCGACGGAGCTGTTGTCGTGGTCGTCGAGGATGCCGTAGAGGCGGTGCTCGGCACGGCTGCGGTCGGTGGCCGTGGGCTGGGCGGTCAGGATCGGCAGGCTTCGATGGAGTTGCACGCTGTCCGCATTGACGACCACGCCGCCCGTGCGCTCGGCCAGCGTGCAGGCCAAGGCCGACTTGCCACTCGCGGTCGTGCCCGCGATCAGGCAGAAGCCCCCATGCGTGCCCGCGTCGTCGATCCATCGGGAGAGCCGCATGTCCACGGTCGTCTGCCTCATCGCTCAACCGGCGACCATGCCGCTGACGAACGATCTGGTCGAGCGCGCGCGGCGGGCCCTGCCCGAGACCGAGGTCGAATGGCTCGCCGAGGGCGAGGCGCTCGAGCTCGGGCCCATCGAGGTCGAGCCGTCGCTGGCGCAGCGTCGGGTGCGGGACGCGCTCGACGCCGCGCCGATCGACGTTTGCGCGCTGCCGTTCGCTGGCCGGCGCAAGTCGCTGCTGCTCGCCGACATGGACAGTACGATCATCCAGGTCGAGTGCATCGACGAGCTCGCCCATGCCCTGGGATTGCGCGAACGGATCGCGGCGATCACGCGCCGAGCGATGAACGGCGAGTTCGACTTTGCTGCGGCGCTGGAGGAGCGTGTCGCCCTGCTGGCCGGCCTGGAGGAGGCGACGTTGCAGCAGATCGCCGACACCCGGACGCCGCTCACGCCCGGCGCGCGCACCCTGGTGCAGACGATGCGCGCCCACGGCGCCACCACGGCGCTGGTCTCGGGCGGCTTCACCGTCTTCACGCGCCGCGTGCGTGCGCGCGCGGGCTTCGACTTCGACGATGCCAACACCCTGGAGATCGCGGACGGCCGGCTCACCGGTCGCGTCGTGCCGCCGATCCTCGACAAGGACGCCAAGCTCGCGACGCTCGATCGCCACGTCGTCACCTTTGACCTGGAGCGGGAGGACGTGATCGCTCTCGGCGATGGTGCCAACGACATCCCCATGTTGAGCCATGCCGGTATCGGCGTCGCCTTTCGCGCGCATCAGACGGTGCGGGCCGCCGTTCCGCTCCGCCTTGACGTTGCCGACTTGACGGGCGCCCTCTACCTCCAGGGCTACCGGCGCGAAGAGTTCGTCGCAGACTGACGGCGCAACCGGCGACGCGGCGCTCGCGGTGGCTTCACGGCTTCACGACACGAACTGCAGGACCACGAAGCTGTGGTTACCCTGACGGTCGATCAGCAGAAGGACCGAAGGGTGCCCTTCGCTCTGCGCCTGGTTCACCGCCGCTGCCATCTCCGGCGGCGAGCCCACCGGGTTCTGGTCGACGTCGACGACGATGTCGCCGGCACGCAGGTTCTGGCGCGCCGCGGGTCCTTCCTCGGCCACATCGACGATCACCACGCCGGCGCTCTCGGCCGAAAGTTCGAAGGTCTCGCGCAGCTCCGGGCCGATCGACGCGACGGTCATCCCGAGGGCGGTGATCTCGGCCCGGTCGACGACGCCTGGATCCGTGCCGCTCTCGCTCATCTGGGCGAGCTCCGCGTCACTCGGCAGCTCGCCGAGGATCACCTCGACCTCCGTGCTCTCGCCGCGACGCCAGATGTCGACGGCAACCTCCTTGCCGATCTCCGTCTCGGCGACGATGCGCGGCAGACCGCGCATCCGCTCGACCTTCTTGCCGTCGAACCGCACGATGACGTCGCCAGGGCGGATGTCGCTGTCCGCCGCCGGTCCGCCCGGCGTGACGCTGGCGACGAGCGCGCCCTCGTCGTCGGGCAGGCCGAGGCTGTCGGCGATCTCGGGCGTCACCGACTGGATGCGGACGCCCAGCCAGCCGCGCGCGACGCGGCCGGTTTCCTTGAGAGCCTCGATCACGGGCCGCGCGAGATTGCTGGGGATGGCGAAGCCGATGCCGACATTGCCGCCCGAGGGCGAGAAGATCGCGGTGTTCACCCCGAAGACCTCACCCTCGAGGGTGAAGCTGGGGCCGCCCGAGTTGCCGCGATTGATGGCGGCATCGACCTGGATGAAGTCATCGTAGGGACCGGCCCGAATGTCACGGCCGCGGGCCGAGACGATGCCCGACGTCACGGTCGAGCCGAGGCCGAACGGATTGCCGATCGCGATCATCCAATCACCGACCCGGATGTCGTCGCTGTCGGCCCAGTCGACGTTGGGTAAGGGTCGGTCGCTGTCGATCTTCAGCAGCGCCAGGTCGGTCTTGGGATCGCGACCGATCAAGGTCGCCGGGTACTCCTCCTCGTCGGCCATGATGACAGTGATCTCGTCGGCCTCGGCGATGACGTGATTGTTGGTGACCACGTAGCCCTCGGGATCGATGACGAAGCCCGAGCCGAGCGAGAACGATTCCCGCTGGGGTGCGCGATCCGGCCGCTCGGGGTCGAAGAAGTCCCGGAAGAAGTCCTCGAACGGCGAGCCCGGGGGGAATTGCGGCAGGGGAAACTGCGGACCCTCGAGCCCGTTGACCTGGCGGCTGGTCGAAATGTTGACGACCGCCGGCGACACTTGCTCGACGAGGTCGGCGAAACCCTCGATCGGCGCCGTCGACTGCGCCCGGGCTGCCGCCATGGCGCTCACGAACGCCAACGATACGGCCAGCCACCAGCCGGCTCGGCGCGAGCCAACAAACGCATTGCCCGAGCCGCGAAGAGCACCAGAAAACCGCGAGCCTACCCGCATGTCGCCACCGACCTCCGTGAATTGGCGCGCCATAGCGACGCGGTACGCGAGCGCAGCCGTCGTCGCCGAACGTTCATCCCCGTGCGGCCCAAACGATCACCACGCCGATCGCCATGGCGAAAAGCCCCAAACGCCGCAAGAGGGATGAAGGCAGTGACGCCGCTTGCGACGCCAGGGCCTGCATCCGCGCCGGAAACCCGGCCCACAGCAAACCCTCGATGACGAGCACGAGCGCCATGGCGGTCACGAGATCGGTCACCTCGGCGGGCCGAGACGCTGTTCGCCGTGGCCGTCACTGGGTGACCGCGGGCGTGCCGCCATCGTCCGGGGTCGCGAGCAGCCGCTCGGCTTCCTCGCTGAGCGCCTCCAGCATCGCGCGTTCCGGAGTGACCGTCGGCGCGCCGGCTTCGGCATCGCCTGCCGCGTCGGGAGTGGGCACGCCTTCGGGGCGAACGATGACGCCGCTCAGCGCCTCGCCGCCGAAGTAGCGGAAGAAGTCACTGTTGGGCGACATCACGAACTGGGTGCTGTCTGCCCCGAGCGCCGCCCGGTAGGCCTGCATCGAGCGATAGAAGGCGAAGAACTGGGCATCGCGGCCGAAGGCGTCGGCAAAGATGTTGACCGCTTCGGCGTCGCCCTGGCCGCGGAGGACCTCGGCGTCGCGCCGGGCCTCGGCGAGGAGCACGGCCCGCTCGCGTTCGGCGCGCGAGCGGATACGCTGCGCCAGCTCGCCGCCCTGGGCACGCAGCTCGCGCGCCTCGCGCTCGCGCTCCGTCTGCATCCGACGATAGATCGCCTGGCTGTTCTCGGCCGGGAGGTCGGCCCGCTTGATCCGGATGTCGACGACGTCGATGCCGTATTGGGCGAGTGCGCTGTTGGCTCGCTCTTGGATGCGGTTCATCAGCGCCGCACGATCCTCGGAGATGACGTCGAAAAGTTGCACCTCGCCCAGAACGTTGCGCATCGCAGAGTTGAGGATCGGCTGCATCTGGCTCTGCAACGCCGCTTCCGTGCGGACCCGCTGGAAGAACAGCTTCGGGTCGGTGATGCGATAACGGGCGAAGCTGTCGACGACCAGCCGCCGGCGATCGCCGAGGATGAGCTCCTGCGGCTGGACGTCGAACGCGAGGACGCGCCGATCGAAGTAGATGGTGTTGTCGATGAACGGCACCTTGAACTTCAACCCCGCCTCTTGCACCGGCCGCTGGACGGCGCCGAAGCGGAGTACCAGGGCCTGCTGCGCCTCGTTGACGACGAAGGCCGAGGCGAAGACGGTCAGGGCAACGGCAGCGGCGACGCCGAGACCGATGAGCGTGGTTCTGTTCATGATCACTGCACCCCGTTGGCGTTGGACGTGGTCGCGCTCTGGCCGTCACCGCCCGCGGACGTCGCCCGCGCCGGTCGTTCCTGCAGGTTGGGCAGCGGCAGGTAGGGGACGACGCCGGAACCGCCGCTGGCCTCGCCGTCGATCACCAGCTTGTTCATGTCGCGCAGCACTTCTTCCATCGTCTCGAGGTAGATCCGCTGCGCCGTCACCTCGCGCGCCTTGTCGAATTCGCTGTAGATGGCGACGAAGCGTGAAGCCTCGCCCGACGCCCGGGCGACGACCGTCTCCTTGTACCCCTCGGCCTCTTGGAGCAGCCGCGCCGCCTCGCCGCGGGCCCGTGGGATGATGTCGTTGGCGTAGGCCTCGGCCTCGTTCTGCAGCCGCTCGCGGTCCGCCTGCGCGCGCTGCACGTCGCGAAAGGCCTCGATGACCTCGGCCGGCGGGTCGGCCTTTTGCAACTGCACCTCGGTGACGAGAATGCCGGCACCGTAGCTGTCGAGTAGCGTTTGGATCTGCAATTGCGCATTGCTCTCCAGCACGCCCCGACCTTCGGTGGTCACCTCTGAGATCGGTGTCTGCCCGACGAGCTCGCGCATGACGCTTTCCGCCGCGGCTTTGACGGTTTCCGCCGGATCGCGCACGTTGAACAGGAAATCTTCCGGCACCGAGATCTTCCACAGGACGACGAAGTTGATGTCGACGATGTTCTCGTCGCCGGTCAACATCAGGCTTTCGTTGGTGACGTCGCGCGTCGAGCTGCGGCTGCCGGAGACGGCGCCGGAACGAAAGCCTACCTCGACGCGATTGACCCGCTCGACCTCGGGGCGGATGACGCTCTGGATCGGGCTTGGCAGGTGGTAGCGCAAGCCCGATTCGGTCACCTCGTAGAACCGCCCGAACATCAGCTCGACGCCGCGCTCCGCCGGCTGGACCCGGTAGAAGCCCGAGAGCAGCCAGAGGCTCACCAGCACCACGGCGCCGATCAGGATCACCCGCTTGTTGCCGAACGGGCCGCCGCCGCTCGGAAACATCTGACGAACCTTCTCCTGGCTCTTGCGGATGAGATCCTCGAGATCGGGCGGCTGCTGACCGCCGCCGCCGGTGGGGCCGCCGCCGGACGGTCTGCCGCCCCAGGGGCCCTGCCCGCCCTGCCACTTGCCGCCTTGATTGTTCCAGGGCATGCCCGGTCCTTCCGCTAGGTCACTGAGGCTACGCTTCGCCCGCAGCCGGATGTCGCCTATATCGGTCCTGGGCAACAGGGGTTCAACCGTGAGCACGATCGACCGCGACGACGTCGTCAACGCGCTGAGGCGCATCCGGCTGCCGGACCAGGACCGCGACATCGTCGATCTGGGCATGGTCTCGGGCGTCGTCGTCAAGGGCGGCAATGTCGGGTTCAGCATCGAGGTGGCGGCCGCGGACGGCGCGCGCCTCGAGCCCGTGCGCCGCGCCGCCGAGGAGGCGGTTCGCCGCCTCGAGGGGGTGAGCTCGGTGACCGCCGTGCTCACGGCGGAGCGCGCGGGACCGGCGTCGGCCGGCAACGCGGGGGCCGCCGGCGGGCCCCGCGCTGCGCCCGGCCCGGCGGCGCAACGGCCGCTCATCGAGGGTGTGCGCTCGATCGTCGCGGTCGCCTCGGGCAAGGGCGGCGTCGGCAAGTCGACGACCGCGATCAACCTCGCCATGGGTCTGGCGGCGACCGGGCTGCGGACCGGTCTCCTGGATGCCGACATCTACGGCCCGTCGCTACCCCGCATGGCCGGCGTGCGGGGCCGTCCCGCGACGGCGGCCGACGGCCAGAAGCTCGCGCCCATGCGCGCCTACGGGGTCGAGATCATGTCGATGGGCTTTCTCGTCGACGAGGACGCCCCGATGATCTGGCGCGGCCCGATGGTGCAGAGCGCCATCCAGCAGATGCTCGGCGACGTCGCCTGGGGCGAGCTCGACGTCATGGTCGTCGACCTGCCGCCCGGCACCGGCGACGCGCAGCTCACCATGGCCCAGCGCGTCCCGCTCGCCGGTGCGGTGATCGTCTCGACGCCGCAGGACATAGCACTCCTCGACGCCAAGAAGGCGATCAACATGTTCCGCAAGGTCGACGTCCCGATCTTCGGGATCGTCGAGAACATGAGCTACTTCTGCTGCCCCCATTGCGGCGGCCGCACCGACATCTTCGCGCACGGCGGCGCGCGGGCGACGGCGACGGCCCTGGGCGTCGACTTCCTCGGCGAGATCCCGCTCGACCCCTTGATCCGCGAGCTGTCCGACGACGGCCGGCCGATCGTCGCCACCGAGCCCCAGTCCCCGCAGGGCCAAGCCTACCTCGCGCTCGCGATGAGCGTGGGCGACCGTCTGGCGACGGCCCGGCGCAAGCCGGCCCCGCGCATCGTCGAGATGTGAGGCGCCCCGTCAGCCGTCGGCGGCGAGCCAGAGCTCGAGGGTGCCGACGGTCGGCCGTGGCTGGTAGTGGGTGAAGTCCTGGAGCACCGGCGCGGCGTCGAGACCCGCCACGATCTCGGCGGCGATGCCGGCGTCGCTCGCATGGAAGAACCGCAGCCGGTCCTCGCGGACCACCAGCCCCGGTGCCGGGACGTAATCGACGGCGAGGGCGAGTGCCCGAAGTTGCGCGCCCATCCGCCGTGCCCGCGCTTCGGCCGTGGCGCTGTCGCCGCGGTAGTGCAGATGGACGAGCGGCATCAGGTCACCCGTCGGCTCGGTTCGCGGCGCCAGCGGCTGCGCGTCGATGAGGCGCAGTGCGCGCGCCGGCACGAGCGCCGGGGCGGCGACGACGCGCCGCGGTGAGCTGCGTTCCGGTGCCGCCTTGAACGTCGGCTCGCGGGGCTCGGCGCGCGGCACGGCGATCGCCGCTGGCGCCGGTCGACGTATCGTCGTCGGCGCGGCGGGGGCCACGGGCGGCAGCGCCTCGACCGCGACCCGGTGCTCGGGCGGCCAGGAATGCCCGGTCGGTACCGCCACGACGACCGCGAGCGCGACGCTCGCGGCGAGGCCGGCACGAGAGCCCACGGGGCAACCTCGCCGCGGCGACGGCGGCTCCAGGCCAAGGGCCACGAGCGGGCCCAGCCGCCGGTCCCAGCCGGCGACCAGGCGCTGCAGGTCCGGATCGAGCGCGACCGCTCGGTGGAGCGCTGCGAAGGCCCGCACCGGCACCGCACCCGTCGCGTACTCGCCGGCCAGCATCAGCCGCACGAGAGCGAGGCCGGTCGGCCGCGCGTCGCGGGCCAGGAGCGCCTCCAGCGCACGGCGCAGCGCCACCTTGGCGTCCAGCCTGGTGACGCCGAGCAATGACGCCAGGGCGCCTGTGTCCAGGCCCTCGAGCACCGCACCAGCGAGCGCGCGGCGCTCCAGCGCGCTCGTGTCACCGACCGGCAGGACGGCCCCGAGTTGGGCGGCGTCGCGCAAAGCGGGGCGCGTCGCACTGCCGGTGCTGCGCAAATCGTGGAGAAGGCGGCGTCGCGCCGCGGCGAGCGGCGCGGTCCAGTGCTCCGCCGCTGCCGCCGTCCACGCCGCCGCGATCGAGCGGCGGGCGCGGCGCCCGCGCACGCCGTGCCGCTCGGCGATGGCCGCGAGTGCCGCGCGGTCACGCCGGTTCGGGAAAGGCGTCATGGCGCCCCCGGGCGTTGCCCGCCGGCGGCCGTGCGTGGGTGTCGCTGCATACGGGCAAGCTACGGCAATCAGCACCGGGAGACGAGCCCGGTGCTCGGCACTCACGTATGCTGCGGGGCGGGCGTGGCGCCGTGCAGCTGCAGCCGCGCGAGCCGGGCGTACACGCCGCTTCTCGCCATGAGCTGCGCGTGGGTTCCGAGCTCGGCGACGCGGCCTTCCTCCAAGACGACGATCTGTGCCGCGTCCCGCACGGTGGCGAGCCGATGCGCTATGACGAGCGTGGTACGCGAGCGCGCCAAGGCGCGGAGCGCGTCTTGGACCTTGCGCTCGTTCTCGGCGTCGAGCGCGCTGGTCGCTTCGTCGAGCAGGAGTATGGGTGCCGGCTTGAGCATCGCCCGGGCGAGCGCGATCCGCTGACGCTGCCCGCCCGAGAGCCGGCTGCCACTGGGGCCGACGCGGGTCGCCCAGCCGTCGGGCAGGGCGCGGATGACGTCCTCGAGGGCCGCCGCAACAACCACGGCGGCGATCTCCTCGTCCCCCGCATCCGGCCGGCCGAAGGCGATGTTGGCGCGCACGCTGTCGTCGAACAGCACGACCTCCTGGGAGACCAGGCTGATCTGCGCGCGCAGCGAGGCGAGCGTCACGTCGCGGACATCGCGACCGTCGATGACGACGCGCCCGGCGGTCACGTCGTAGAAGCGCGGCACCAGGTTCAAGATCGTCGACTTGCCGGCGCCGCTCGCACCGACGAGCGCCGTCGTTCGCCCGGCGGGCACGGTGAAGGAGACGTCGTGCAGCGCCGGCACGCCGGCCCCGTAGGTGAAGCACACGGCCTCGAAGCGCACCGTCGGCTCATCGACGACGAGGGGCTCGGCAGCGGGCCGGTCGACGATGGCGGGCGCCTCGTCGAGCAGCGCGTAAGTGCGTTGCAGTGCGGCCAGTCCTTCCTGCACCGAGACGTTGAGGTTGCCGAGTGCCCGTACCGGCTGCGCTGCCATCAGCAGCGCCGTGATGAAGCCCGTGAAGTCGCCGACGGTGCCGGCGCCCGAGGACACCCGCCAGCCGCCGACAGCGAGCACCCCGGCGACGGCGAGGCCACCCATGACCTCGAGCAGCGGGTCGACCCGGGCCCGCGCCCGCTCGGCCCGCATCTTCAAGATGGCCATGCGCTCGAAGGACCCGGTCGCCCGCGCGGCCTGATAGGCCTCGAGCCGATACGCCTTGATCATCCGCATGCTCGACAGGCCCTCGTGGAGGAAACCCGTCATGTCGCCGACCTGCGCCTGCATCGCCCGGGCGACGCGACGCACGCGGCGGCTCAACTGCGCCAGCGGCCAGGCCGCGAGCGGATAGACGACGAGCACGATGAGGGTCGTCGCCCAATCGAGCCAGAGCATGGCGGCGAGCAGCGCCAGCAGGGTCAGGCTGTCGCGCACGAGGCTCGTCGTGACCTTGCCGAGGCTCGTGCGGATCACGTTCACGTCGTTGGTGAAGCGGGTCACGAGGCCACCGGCCGGCTCCCGCTGCAAGCGCGCCAGATCGGCCGCCATGAGATGGGTGAAGAGCCGCTGTTGGACGCGCACGCCGACGCGCTGCAACAACGCTTGGAGCGCCACGGTCTGCGCGTAGAGCGCGCCGCCCTTGAGCGCCGTCAGACCGACGACGAGCGGCGGCAGGAGCCACACGGCGCGGGGATCGCGGTCGGCGAGGAGCTCGAAGGCGAAGTCGATGACCAGTGGGTAGAGCCCCGTCACCGCCGAGACGACCGCCATCAACACCAGCACCAGCGCCAGCCGCCGCCAGAACGGGCGCACCATATCGCCGGCGAAGCGGCGCATCAGTGGACCACCCTGCTCCAGCAAGCCCGCGTCCCCGCGCCGGTGTCGGACGCCGATCAGCCCGGGATCGAGCCGACCACGCCGTCGACGTAGGTGCTCATGCCCAAGAGCGTCTCGTCGTCCGCGACCTCGCCCGCAGCGATCATCACGCTGCCGTCCTGGGCCTTGATCGGTCCGGCGAAGGGGTGGGCGCTGCCGTCGATGATGGCGGCCTTGAGCGCCTCCGCCTCGGCGATCATCTCGGGCGTCGCCAGCGGGCCGAAGTCGGCCAGCGCCACCGCGCCCTCGGCCAAGCCGTCCCAGGTATCGGTCGAGGTCCAGGTGCCGTCGAGGGCCTCGCCCGTGCGGCGGACGTAATAGGGCCCCCAATCGTCGATGACCGCGGTGACCTGGGTGTCGGGCGCGAAGCGCCGCATGTCGGAGGCCTGGCCGAAGCATGGGATGCCGCGCTCCTCGGCGACCTGGCAGGGCGCCGGGCTGTCGGTGTGCTGGGTCATGACATCGATGCCCTGGTCGATCAGTGCGCGAGCGGCTTCGGCCTCCTTGCCCGGGTCGTACCAGCTATTGACCCAGACCGGTGTCACCGTGGCTTCGGGGTTGATGCGGCGGAGGTGGATCGCCGTGGCGTTGATGCCGCGGATCACCTCGGGGATCGGGAACGAGGCGATGTAGCCGACCTTGCCGCTTTGGGTGAGCCGGCCGGCCATGGTGCCGACGACGGCGCGGCCCTCGTAGAAACGAGCGGCGTAGGTGGCGAGGTTGTCGAGGCGCTGGTAGCCCGTGCAGTGCTCGAACTTGATCTCGGGGAACTGGCGGGCGACCCGGACCGTCGCGTTCATGAAGCCGAAGGACGTCGTGAAGACGAGCCCATGACCCGAGGCGGCGAGCTGGCGCACGACGCGCTCGGCGTCCGGCCCCTCGCTGACGCTTTCGACGAAGGTGGTCGCCACCTCGTCGCCATAGGCCGCCTCGACGGCCCGGCGGCCGACATCGTGGCGATAGGTCCAGCCGTGATCACCGACGGGCCCGACATAGACGAAGCCGATCTCGAGGGGCTCTTGGCCCCGGGCACGGCCGCCGATGGCGAGGGCGGCAGCGCCGGCGGCGCCGGCGAGCAGGCCGCGGCGATGCAGGGCGAGGCTCATGGCGTGGTCTCCTGGACGACGGCGTGGGGCACGACCAAGCGCAGAAAGCCTACTTCTCGCCGCATCGCAAGGGCGCGCCCGCACGGGCTGAGGGAGCCGACAGGCCCACGCCGCCCCGGGCTCGATGCGGCTCGCCTTGATGTCGCCGCCTGCCGCTCCGCGGGCACGGATCCGATGTGCCGGATCAGCTCGAGGAGAGCGCGAGCGGGTTGGTCCCGCGCGCCGGCGCGGCCAGCGCCGGCCCGGCCGGTCGGCTCTTGGCCTCGGCCTCGGCCGCCTTGCGGCGCTCGGCCGCCCGCAGGGCCGCGGCCTGCTCCTCGCGTCGCTCGGCCGCCTCGCGCCGCTGCTCCTGGGCGCGAAGCTTACGCTGGGCCGCCGCCGCGCGCGCGCGCCAGCCGAGACCACTCAACCACAGAACCACGGCCGCGAGCAGAGCCCCGCCGATCAAGGCCAGCAAGCCGAAGGCCCAGACGGGCAGGGTGATCGGCACCAGGCCCGGCCACAGCAAGATGTCCACCGCGTCCCGGTTCTGCACGGCGAACACGATGAGGTAGACGCCGACGACGGCGGCGATGAGCAGGCGGATCAATCTGAGCATGGTCGAAGATCCCTCGGTGCGGGTCGGGGCGGCGCCGCTCGCGGCGTCAATCGGCGTTGAGCAGCTCGCGCAGATCTTTGCCGGTCTTGAAGTGCGGCACAACCTTGTCGGGGATCGGCACCTCCTCGCCGGTGCGCGGATTGCGACCGAGCCGCGCCGCCCGACGGCGGACCGAGAAGGCGCCGAAGCCGCGCAGCTCGACCCGGTCACCGCGCGCGAGCGCCTCGGCGATCTCGTCGAACACTGTTGCGACGATGCGCTCGACGTCGCGCGTGAGCAGATGCGGGTTGGCCTCGGCGAGGCGCTTGACGAGATCGGACTTGGTCAAGGTGGTATCCGGATCGGCTCGTGCGCCGGTGCACCGACCGGCTCCTAGGCAGGTGCCAGACGCGCCCGCCGGGGTCAACCGTCCGAGGCGCGTAACTGTTTGAGCGCTCGTGCTTTTCAACTACCTCAAAGGCGTTGCGGTGGCGCCGGGGCCGAGGACCTACGGGCGCAGCCGCTCGATCAGCCCGGCATAGGCCGCCGGCAACCGGGGCCGAGGCGCCAGAATCGACGGCGCCCGCGGAGGCTCGGTGCTCGCAGCCGCGGCCGGCGACGGCATCGCGGGCAACCTCTCTCGGGCGACCAGCTCGATCCGCGCGAAACCCCACGCCCTGGGACGCAGATGCCGGGCCCGCGCGATCGTCTCGAGGGCTTCCTCGGGGACACCGAGGCAGAGCTGAGCCAGGGCCTGCAGGTAGAGGCGATAGGGCACGAGCGGGTCCGTCTCCCCCAGCGCCACCGCGCGCTCGAACCGCTCCGCGGCAGCCTCGAACGCGCCGGCCGCCAAGTGGACGAGCCCTTCGAGCTCGAGCCCCGGGACGTAGGTGGGATTGAGCTCGAGCACGCGATCGGCGGCGCGGTGGGCAAGCCCCGGGTCTGCTCGCGCATAGATGTAGAACAAGCCGCGAGCGAAAAAGACGTAGTCGCTGCGTGGCAGGCCCTCCACGGCCGTTGCCAGGCCGCGCTCCAGCTCATCGAGCGTGGCTTCATCGAGGGCCTCGAAGCGAGCCGCGGCCAGCATCGCCCGCGCCTCGCTCCGCATGGCCAACGCCATGGGATCGTCGGGCTTGAGCTCGAGTGCCCGATCGACGAGCTGCGCGGCCCGCTCCCAGCTCGCCACGGTGGCCTCGTAGAAGGCGCTGGCGGCCCGCGTACGAAGTTCCGAGACGCTCAGCTGCTCGTCCGGCAGGTCGGTCAGCCGGGCCGCGTCGAACGCGTTGATCTACAGCCGCAGATCCGCGTCCGCGCGTTCGACGATGCGGTCGCACAACGCGAAGGGGTCATCGCTGTCGCCCTCATAGGACCGCGACCACATCGGGCGACCGTCGGTTGCCGCGACGAGCGCCAAGTTGACCCGGCTTCGGGCCTCGCCGCAGCGAACGCGACCGCGCAACCGATAGTGCGGCTCGTCGATGGCGGCGGCATCGCCAGAGGTGACACGGATACCGGTCCGCCTCGCCAAGTGCTGCAATAGGAGCTCGCGCAGGTCGTCGGCCAGGGCGCGCGCCTCACCGGTCGCCGTTGCGGCGGCGAAGACCTCGACCGCGACCAGGGGCAT
>CAYZSE010000037.1:19825-24891 GCA_964481035.1 uncultured Geminicoccaceae bacterium
AGGAACGACCGTGCGAGTTCGGGCGCGAGCTGGCGGTGGAGATCCTGTGAAATCAGCAAGCCCCCGGGCGGTGCCTCGGCCTGGAGCCGGTGGGCGAGGTTGACGGCGTGTCCGTAGAAGTCGGTGTCGTCGAACACGATCTCGCCGAGATGGCCACCCAGACGTAGCTTGCACCGCGACTGCTGGGCGAGGCCCTCCTGCACCGCCATGGCGCCTGCGATCGCGCCGGTGACCGTCGGAAACGCGACGATCCAGCCGTCACCGAGACGTTTCAGGATCTCCCCGCCGTGTGCGGTCCTCACCGGCTCGACATGGCGGCTCTTCAGCTCGTTCAGCGCTCGACGCGCCGCCACCTCGTCCGTGTCGAGCATGCGGGTGTAGCCGACCAGATCGGCGACGACGACGACGGCGAGCTCGCGCGTCTCACCACCCGGCACGAGCTCCTCCCGTGGACCAAGCCCTCGACCCTACGGCATCGGCTGCCTCGACGCAGCCGCATTTTCCGTAGAGCCCGGGGTTGCGCGCGAGGGCGTGGGCCAGCCCAGCGCGCGCCAGCCCTCCGCGCCCCTCAGCTCAGCCGTCGCCGCGCTGCTTCTCGCGCAACGCCGCGCCGAGGATGTCGCCGAGCGAGGCGCCGCTGTCGGCGGAGCCGAAGTCCGCCATCGCCTTCTTCTCGTCCTCGAGCTCCAGGGCCTTGATCGAGAGCACGACACGCCGGGTGTTCTGGTCGAGCGAGGTGACCATGGCATCGACCTTCTCACCGACGGCGAAGCGCTCGGGCCGCTGCTCGGAGCGGTCGCGGGCGAGCTCGTTCTTGCGGATGAAGCCGGTTGCCCCGCTCGTCTCGATCTCGAGCCCGCCGGCGGTGACGCCCGTCACCGTGCAGGTCACCCGCGCGCCGCGCTTGAGGCCGGCGGTCGCCTCCTTGAAGGGGTCGTCGCTGAGCTGCTTGATGCCGAGCGAGATGCGCTCCTTCTCGACGTCGACGTCGAGCACCATGACCTCGACCTCGTCGCCCTCCTTGTAGCGTTGGATCGCCTCCTCGCCGCTCTCCTCCCAGGCGATGTCCGAGAGGTGCACGAGGCCGTCGACGTCGCTGTCGAGGCCCAAGAACAGGCCGAACTCGGTGATGTTCTTGACCTGCCCCTCGAGCGTCGAGCCGATCGGATGGCGCTCGAGGAACTCTTCCCAGGGGTTGGACTGGACCTGCTTGAGGCCCAAGGAGACGCGGCGCTTCTCCTCGTCGACCTCGAGGACCATGACCTCGACCTCCTGGCTGGTCGAGACGATCTTGCCCGGGTGCACGTTCTTCTTGGTCCAGCTCATCTCGGAGACGTGCACCAGCCCCTCGACGCCGGGCTCGAGTTCGACGAAGGCGCCGTAGTCGGTGATGTTGGTGACCCGCCCGGTCCACTTGGTGCCGACCGGGTACTTGGCGGCAACGCCCTCCCAGGGGTCGGCCTCGAGCTGCTTCATGCCCAAGGAGATGCGCTGCGTCTCGCGGTTGAAGCGGATCACCTGCACCTTGACCTGCTGGCCGACGCCGAGGACGTCGGTCGGGTGCGCGACCCGGCGCCAGGAGATGTCGGTGACGTGCAGGAGGCCGTCGAGGCCACCGAGGTCGACGAAGGCGCCGTAGTCGGTGATGTTCTTCACCACACCGTCGAGGATCTGGCCTTCCTTGAGGGTCTGCAGGAGCTCGTCGCGCTGCTCCTTCCTGCTCTCCTCGAGCACCGAGCGGCGTGAGACGACGATGTTGCCGCGCCGCCGATCCATCTTGAGGATCAAGAACGGCTCCTGCTTATTGAGCAGATACGAGACGTCGCGGACCGGGCGGATGTCGACCTGGCTGCCGGGCAGGAAGGCGACCGCACCACCGAGGTCGACGGCGAAGCCGCCTTTGACCCGGCCGAAGATGTGCCCGGTGACCTTGTCCTGTGCGTTGAACGCCTTCTCGAGACGGTTCCAGCTCTCCTCGCGGCGCGCCTTGTCGCGCGAGAGCACGCTCTCGCCGCTCTTGTTCTCGAGGCGCTCGATGTAGACCTCGACCTCGTCGCCGACATTGACCTCCGGCGACTGGCCCGGGGCGGCGAACTCGCGGAGCGGCACCCGGCCTTCCGCCTTGAGCCCGACGTCGACGACCGCGTCGTCGTTCTCGATGCCGACGATGGTTCCCTTGACGACCGTGCCTTCGAGCTTGCTCCGACCGGACAGCGATTCGTCCAGCATCGCCGCGAAATCCTCGACGGCCGGCGCCTCGACGGCAAAGGTTGTATCGGTCATGCGGTCTCCGCATAGCGGACGCACGCGCCCGCCGGGTTAGGGTTGCAAAAACGCCGCCGCGCCCGGCTCATCCCCTGGCCCGTGCGGCACGCTCGTCGATGAAACCTCGGGCGGCGGCGACCGCAGCCTCGAAATCCATCCGCGTGGTGTCGAGGACGAAGGCGTCCGCGGCGACCTGCAAGGGGGCCGCTCGCCGCGTCGCATCGCGCTGGTCGCGCCGGCGAAGTTCCGCCAAAACTTCGCTGTATATAACGTCCGTTCCCCGCCGCTGCAACTGTTCGCACCGGCGCGCGGCGCGCACCTCGACGCTCGCCGTGACGAAGACCTTGGCGGGCGCCTCCGGTACGATCGCCGTGCC
This sequence comes from uncultured Geminicoccaceae bacterium, assembly GCA_964481035.1. GTDB lineage: Bacteria > Pseudomonadota > Alphaproteobacteria > Geminicoccales > Geminicoccaceae > JAAAPF01. The sequence continues at coordinate 22,467 of CAYZSE010000037.1, forward strand.
GATGTCGCGACCGACGAGCAGCGCGCCGCCGGGGCGCAGGGCGAAATCGCGCTGCAGGTCGAACAGGACGGCGCGTACCGCCGGCATGGCCGCCACGCGCGAGGCGCGCTCGCCGATGGCCTCGGTCGCGAGCCGCCGCTCGTCGAGCGCCTCGATCCGCAGCCGCCGCGCGATCTCCGCCGCCGCCGCGGCGTCGTCCGCGCGCTCCGTCGGCATCGCCGCACCGACCGCACGGTAGAGCAGGCCGGTGTCGAGGAAGGGCACGGCGAGCTCGCAGGCCAGGCGCGCGCCGAGCGTGGTCTTGCCGGAGCTGCCCGGCCCGTCGACCGCGATCGGGAAGGCGGTGTCGGCGGAAAGCCCCCTCATGTCGTATCGAGCCGGGCGCCGAGGCTGCGCATCAGCGGCACGAAACCGGGAAAGCTGGTGGCGATGGTCTCGGCACCGGCGACGGTGATCGGCTCGTCGCTCGCCAAGCCCAGCACGGCGAAGCTCATGGCGATACGATGGTCATGCCGGGCGTCGACGGTGATCCCGCCCGCGGGCGCCGCGCCGCCGGTCCCGGTGACGGCGAGCCAGTCCTCGCCGGCCTCGACCGCGACGCCCGCGGCGGCGAGGCCGGCGGCGACGGCGCTGAGCCGGTCGGTCTCCTTGACCCGGAGCTCAGCTATGCCGCGCATGACCGTTCGCCCCCGGGCGAGCGCCGCGGCCACGGCGAGGATGGGGTACTCGTCGATCATCGCGGGCGCCCGCTCGGCCGCGACCTCGACGCCCTGCAGCGGCGCGGCCCGCACGACGAGGTCGCCCACGGGCTCGCCGCCGAGCGTGCGGCGGTTCTCGATGGCCAGGGCGGCGCCCATCTCCCGCAGCACGTCGAACAGGCCGGTGCGGGTCGGGTTGAGGCCGACGCCGTCGAGCCGCACCGCCGAGCCCGCCGTCGCCAGGGCGGCGACCGCGGGAAAGGCCGCCGAGGAGGGATCCGCCGGCACCTCCACGGTCAGCGGCGCGAGCTCGACCTCGCCGTCGACCGCGACGCGGTGGCGCCCGTCGGCGGTGGTCTCGGCGACGACGTGGGCGCCCATGGCGGCGAGCATGTTCTCGGTGTGATCGCGCGAGCGCGCCGGTTCGCTGACCGAGGTGCGTCCCGGCGCGTGCAGGCCGGCGAGCAGGATCGCCGACTTGACCTGGGCCGAGGCGACCGCGCTCGCGTGCTCGACCGCGAGGGGACGGGCCAGCCCCCGCATGGCGAGCGGCAGCCGTCCGCCGGCGCGGGCGGTGAAGGTCGCCCCCATCCGCGCCAGCGGCTCGACGATCCGCGCCATCGGTCGCTTGCGCAGGGAGGCGTCGCCGGTCAGCACGGCGGGAAAGGGATGGCCGGCGAGGATCCCCATCAACAGCCGGGCGCCGGTGCCGGAATTGCCGAGGTCGAGCACGTCGTCGGGGGCGGCGAGCCCGCCGGTGCCGACGCCATGCACGCGGACCACGCCGGCGGCCCGCTCGATGGTCACGCCGAGGCGCTCGAGGGCGGCCCAGGTGGCGCGCACGTCGGCGCCGTCGAGCAATCCCTTGATCTCGCTCGTGCCGACGGCGAGGGCCCCCAAGAGCAGCGCGCGATGGGAGATCGACTTGTCGCCGGGCAAGGCGACGCGGCCTTCGAGCGGGCCCGAAGCGTGGCTGACGAGCTGCATGGATGTCCAAGGCGGATGGTCGGCGGCGGCGCCGGGCACCGCGCGCCTTTCTTTTGACAGCGGTCGCCGGACGTGGCAATCGCCGCGCGTTTCCGACAGGAGAGAGGCAAGATCGTGGTCAAGCCCGAATGGGGGACGAAGCGCGTCTGCCAGTCCTGTGGCGCGCGTTTCTACGACTTCCAGCGATCGCCCATCGTCTGCCCGGCTTGCGGGGCGGCGTTCGAGCTGGAAACCCTGCAACGCTCGCGCCGGACGCGGGCGGGCACCCGGGCCGCGGCGGCGACGACCGCGGTGGTCGCGGCGCCGGAGGCGGAAGCCGAGGAGGAGGAACTCGAGGCCGTGGTCGAGGAAGCCTCGGACGACGCCGACTACGAGGACGCCGACGAGCTCGCCGAGGAGGCCGATGTCGACGTCGATGTCGTGCGTCCCGACGACGAGACCACCTGATCCGCCGCGGGATCGTGCGATCGGCGCTTGCATCGGCGTCGAAAATCGCCTACCCGTCCGGCCCGCTTGGCGGGCCGGGGCCGTAGCTCAGCTGGGAGAGCGCCTGAATGGCATTCAGGAGGTCGGCGGTTCGATCCCGCTCGGCTCCACCAGGCCGCCGCCGGTTCCCTTGGGGGATAGTTTAACGGTAGAACGAGCGGCTCTGGACCGCTTAGTCCTGGTTCGAATCCAGGTCCCCCAGCCAAGTTTTGCGCCCAGCGGCGCTTGAGCGGGGGATGCTGGCCGAGATCGGG
>CAYZSE010000038.1:0-24131 GCA_964481035.1 uncultured Geminicoccaceae bacterium
GCCTCCGCCTGCGCGCGCTCGACGCGCGCGCGGCGGCTCCCCGCAAGGGCCAGGCCCTTCTCCGCCTCGGCGGCGAACCAGCCCTCGCCCGGCAGCCCGTCGCGCTCGCGGACGACGAGGCAGGCGAGGTCGGGCTCGCCGCGGGCGTCGGTTCGGCGGCAGACCTCACCCAGCACGCGCATCAGCGCGCGGACGTTGTTGGGGCCGGTGCGGCGTCCGCCGAGCGCGAGGAGCGCACGATAACTCACCGTGCGCCCCGCGCGGGCGGCCTCGATCAGGACCTGCTCGAGCTCGTCGGCCGTCAGCACCTCAACGCTGGGCAGCCTCGCCGTAGCCCAGCGGCTTCAGGGCCTCGCCAATCTCCTCGAGGATCGCCGGGTCGTCGATGGTGGCCGGCATGTTGAACTCCTGGTGGTCGGCGATCTTCTTCATCGTCCCGCGGAGGATCTTGCCCGAGCGGGTCTTGGGCAGGCGGTTGACGACGGCGACGCTCTTGAAGGCGGCGACCGCGCCGATCTCCGCCCGCACCTTCTGGACGAGCTCGGAGGCGATCTGCGCCTCGTCCTTGTCGACGCCCGCCTTGAGGACGACGAGCCCCAAGGGCAGCTCGCCCTTCATCGCGTCGTGGACGCCGATGACGGCGCACTCGGCGATGTCGGGGTGGCTCGCCAGCACCTCCTCGATGCCGCCGGTCGAGAGCCGGTGCCCGGCGACGTTGATGATGTCGTCGATGCGGCTCATGATGAACAGATAGCCGTCGGTGTCCTTGTACCCGGCGTCGCCGGTCAGGTAGTGGCCGGGATAGCGGGTGAGATAGGCCTGCTCGTAGCGGTCGTCGTTCTGCCAAAGCGTCGGCAGGCAGGAGGGCGGCAGCGGCAGCTTGATGCAGATGGCGCCGATCTGGCCGTCGGGCATCTCTCGGCCTTCCTCGTCGAGGATGTGGATGTCGTAGCCTGGCACGGCCTTGGTCGGCGAGCCGGGCTTCACCGGCAGCTTCTCCAGGCCGATGCAGTTGGCGGCGATCGACCACCCGGTCTCCGTCTGCCACCAGTGGTCGATGACCGGCACGCCGAGCTGCGCCTCGGCCCACATCAACGTGTCCGGGTCGCAGCGCTCGCCGGCGAGGAACAGGGCCCGGAAGTGGGAGAGGTCGTACCTCTTGATGTGGTCGCCCCGCGGGTCCTCTTTCCTGATCGCGCGAAACGCCGTCGGTGCCGTGAACATCGTCACCACCTTGTGCTGCTCGATCACCCGCCAGAAGGCGCCCGGATCGGGGGTGCCCACGGGCTTGCCCTCGTAGAACACCGTCGTGTTGCCGTTGAGGAGCGGCGCATAGACGATGTAGCTGTGACCGACGACCCAGCCGACGTCCGAGGCGGCCCAATAGACCTCGCCGGGCTGCACGTCGTAAATGTTCCGCATCGACCACAAGAGCGCCGTCGCGTGGCCGCCATTGTCGCGCACCACGCCCTTGGGCTGGCCGGTCGTGCCCGAGGTGTAGAGGATGTAGAGGGGGTCGGTCGCGTCCACCGGCACGCAATCGACCGGGTGAGCGTCGGCCATCGCCGCTCCCCAGTCGAGGTCGCGGCCCGGGATCAGCGGCGCCTCGACCTGGGGCCGCTGCAGCAGGACCGCGGTGGCGACCTTGTGCTTGGCCATCTCGATGGCCTGGTCGAGCAAGGGCTTGTAGGGAATGACCCGCGCGCCCTCGACACCACAGCTCGCCGAGACGATCAGGACGGGCTTGGCGTCGTCGATGCGGGTGGCGAGCTCGTTGGGCGCGAAGCCGCCGAAGACGACCGAGTGGATGGCGCCGATGCGCGCGCAGGCGAGCATGGCGACGGCCGTCTCGGGCACCATCGGCATGTAGACGATGACCCGGTCGCCCACGCCCACGCCGGCCTTGACGAGAACGCCCGCGAAGCGCGCCACCTGGTCCTGCAGCTCGGCGTAGGTGATCGTGCGCGTCGTGCCGGTGACGGGACTGTCGTAGATGATCGCCGGCTGGTTGGCGCGCCCGCCGGCGACGTGCCGGTCGACCGCGTTGTAGCAGGTGTTGAGCTTGCCGCCCTTGAACCACTTGTAGAAGGGCGCCTTCGAGGCATCCAGGACCTGATCCCAGGGCCGATCCCAATGCAACGCCGCGGCGGCTTCACCCCAGAACTCGTCGGGCTTGGTCAGCGAACGCTCGCGGACCTGATCTTGCAGGTTCATGATCCTCGGCCTCCCGTGATCGCGAGAATTGGCCTTCGGATGTACCAAGCCGGCGCGCGCCCTCCACCGGGACTTAGATCGACCCGTCCGCCGCTCGGCGCACCCCCGGATCGTGCGAGCGCGCCCCGGATCGCGCGGGCGCGGCCTGATCCTCCTCGAGCCCTTCCAGCCGGGCGACAACTCCGGGATAAGGGGCATAGAAGCGTGGCGTGCGCCGAGCGGCCGAGCGCGCTCGGCCGGCGTCGCGCCAGGGAGGGAAGGATCGCCATGACAAGCTATCGGACCGCCGTTTTCGCCCCGACGTCGAGCTTCGAGCGGGGCCTCGAGCGCACCGAGGCCAACTTTCGCCCGCTGACGCCGTTGACCTTCCTCGACCGCGCGGCCGACACCTATCCCGAGCGCATCGCCGTGCGCCACGGTGCCTTGCGGCGTACCTACCGCGAGCTCCGCGAGCGCTGTCACCGGCTCGCCGCGGGCCTCGCGGCGCTGGGCGTCGGGCCCGGCGACAGCGTGGCGGTGATGGCGCCCAACATCCCCGCACTGCTCGAGGCGCACTACGGCGTGCCGCTCGCGGGCGCGGTCTTGAACGCGCTCAACACGAGGCTCGATGCCCGGACCATCGCCTTCATCCTCGGCCACGGCGAGGCGAAGGTGCTGCTGGTCGACACCGAGCTCGCCCCCGCGGTCGAGGAGGCGCTGACGCTGCTCGACCGACCCTTGCGGGTGATCGACATCGTGGACGACCCGCATGCCGACGCGCGTCTCGGCGCGATGGACTACGAGGCGCTCTTGGCCCGCGGCGCCGCGGACTTTCAGCCCTATCTGCCGGCCGACGAATGGCAGGCGATCACGCTGAACTACACCTCGGGCACGACCGGCGATCCCAAAGGCGTCGTCTACCACCATCGCGGCGCCTACCTGAACGCCGTCGGCAACGCGCTCGTCTGGGACCTGCCCGACGCGCCGGTCTACCTGTGGACCTTGCCGATGTTTCACTGCAACGGCTGGTGCTTTCCATGGACGGTGACGATGAAGGGCGGCACGCATGTGTGCCTGCGCCGGGTCACGGCCGAGGATGTGCTCGCGACCGTCGCCGAAGCCGGCGTGACCCACCTCTGCGGCGCGCCGATCGTCATGAGCCTCATCGCCAACGCGCCCGACGCGCTGCACGCGCCCATTCGCCAGCGGGTGCAGATGATGACCGCGGCCGCGGCGCCGCCGGCAGCGGTGCTGGAGCGCATGGCCGCGCGCGGCTTCCATGTCACCCACGTCTATGGGCTCACCGAGGTCTACGGCCCGGCGACGGTCTGCGCTTGGCAACGCGAATGGGACGATCTCTCGCCCCGCGACCAGGCGCGGATGCTGGCGCGGCAGGGCGTGCCCTACCCGGTGCTCGAGGGCCTCGAGGTGGCCGATCCGGAAACCATGGAGCCGCTGGCGCACGACGGTTCGACCATCGGCGAGATCCTCATGCGCGGCCACATCGTCGCCAAAGGCTACCTCAAGAACGCGGCAGCCACCGCCAAGGCCTTCGCCGGCGGCTGGTTCCACACCGGCGACCTCGCCGTCACCCACGGCGACGGCTATGTCGAGATCAAGGACCGCGCCAAGGACATCATCATCTCCGGCGGCGAGAACATCTCCTCGATCGAGGTCGAGGGTGCGCTCTACCGCCACCCCCAAGTGCTCGAGGCCGCGGTGGTGGCTTGCCCCGACGAGACCTGGGGCGAGCACCCCTGCGCCTTCGTCACCCTCAAGCCCGGCGCCCAGGTCACGGCGGCCGAGCTGATCGCCCATTGCCGCGCCGAGCTGGCGCACTTCAAGGCGCCGCGCACGGTGGTATTCGGCGAGCTACCGAAAACCTCGACCGGCAAGGTTCAAAAGACGGTCCTACGCGATCGTGCCCGCGATCTCGCCGACTGAGCCGGCGGTGCGATCGTCGGGCCGACCGCTCGCCGCAACGGCCTCAGCGGGGCGTCAGTGGAGGGCGTCGGAGCCCCCGTACTTGGCCGTGCTTTCTTGGAGGGATAGGATCTGCTCCTTGAGGCGCAACTTCTCGCGCTTGATCTCGGTGCAGTGCGTCGTGTCGGGAAGCGGACGCTGGAGCTCGGCGGCGAGTTCGGCGTCCAGGGCGGCGTGCTTACCCTTCAAGCTGAGAAGGCGCTCTTGCATCGGCATGATTCGTCGATCCTCCTTGCCAAGCCCATAAGACCCTCGACTTTAGCCAATTATCGACTTTCGCACCATTCGGCTTACGTCTTGGGTCAAACTTGCATGCACATCTCGACTTCTGGGGTGAACGTGTCGTGAGGGTCATCATCGGGCTGACGGGCGCCAGCGGTATTCAATATGGACTACGTCTGCTCGAGGCGTTGGGCGCCATGGGCATCGAGCGTCACCTGATCGTGAGCAAGGCCGCCGCGCAGACGATCGGCCATGAAACCGACATCACCCTGCGCGAGGTCAAGTCACGGGCCGAGCACGTGCACGACAACGCGGACGTCGGCGCCGGCCCGGCCTCGGGCTCGTTTCGCGCCAAAGGCATGGTCATCGCCCCCTGCTCGATGCGCACCTTGGCCGAGATCGCCGGCGGGCTGTCGACGCGACTGCTGACCCGGGCCGCCGACGTCATGCTCAAGGAACGGCGGCCGTTGATCCTCGGGGTGCGCGAGACGCCGCTGCATCTCGGGCACTTGCGCAACATGGTCCAAGCGACCGAGATCGGCGCCATCGTCGCGCCACCGATGCCGGCCTTCTACGCACGGCCCCGCACCCTCGACGACCTGATCGACCACCAGGTCGGCCGCTGGCTCGATCTCTTGGGCCTGGACAACGACCTGGTCCGCCGCTGGCGCGAGCCGAGGGATCCCGCATCCGAGACGGCCTGACGAGCCACGAGCCGGCAGCAAGGCCCCCCTGCTCGGGCGCCGTTCGGGGTCGTGCGCCGCGGTGCCCCTGCTGCGAGCGGCGACCCGCGATCGCGTGATGACCGGGCCCGCCCGGCGTGCCACCATCCTTGCCACCAGGGAGGATGGCGATGCTCGCCGACGATCAGCTTCTCGTTCGCGACACGGCGCGGCGGTTCGCCCGCGAGCGCCTCGCGCCCCGAGCCGCGGCATGGGAAGCGGCGGGCGCGCTGCCGCGCGGCGTGCTGGAGGAGCTGGGTCGGCTCGGCTTTCTCGGGATGACCGTGGACCCGCACTGGGGCGGCGCCGGCGCGGACAACGTGAGCTACGCGCTCGCGCTCATGGAGATCGCCGCCGGCGACGCCTCGGTCTCGACCGTGATGAGCGTCCAGAACGCCCCGGTCTGCGCCATCTTCGAGCGCTTCGGCACGACCGCGCAAAAGGAGCGCTTTCTCCGGCCGCTGGCGACCGGACGGATGATCGGTGCCTTCGCGCTGACCGAGCCGCAGGCGGGATCGGACGCGAGCGCCCTTCGGACGCGCGCCGTTCGCACCGCCGACGGCTACCGCCTCGACGGCACCAAGCAGTTCATCAGCTCCGGCGCCATCGCCGGCGTCGCGATCGTCTTCGCGGTGACCGATCCCGCGGCGGGCAAGCGCGGCATCACCGCCTTTGCCGTGCCCACCGACACCCCGGGCTACGAGGTCGCCAAGATCGAGGCCAAGCTGGGCCAGAAGGCGTCCGACACGTGCAGCCTGCGCTTCACCGACATGGATTTGGCCGAGGATCTGCGCATCGGTGCCGCGGGCAACGGCTACCGAATAGCGCTGGCCTCGCTCGAGGCCGGCCGGATCGGCATCGCTGCGCAGTCGGTGGGCCTCGCCCAGGCCGCGTTTGAGCACGCCGTGGCGTATGCGAAGGATCGCCGCAGTTTCGGCGTGCCCATCAAGGAGCACCAGGCCGTCGCCTTCCGCCTCGCCGAGATGGCGACCCGGCTGGAGGCGGCGCGCGCGCTCACCCTCGAGGCGGCGAGGCTCAAGGACGCCGGCGCACCGGCGCTCGAGCGGGCGGCGATGGCCAAGCTTTTCGCCTCGGAGACCGCCGAGTGGGTGGCCTCGCAGGCGATCCAGGTGCTCGGCGGCTACGGCTATCTCGCCGACTTCCCGATCGAGCGAATCTATCGCGACGCCAAGGTCTGCCAGATCTACGAGGGCACGTCCGACATCCAGAAGATGCTCATCGCGCGGAGCCTTCTTGGGTGATGCGCCCGCTGGAGGGCGTGCGCGTGGTCGACCTGACGACCCTCCTGCCCGGGCCGCTCGCCACCCGGCTCCTGGCCGACGCCGGCGCGGAGGTCGTCAAGATCGAGCGCCCGGGCGGCGAAGCCATGCGGCGCGTGCCGCCCATGGCGGAGGGCGTTTCGGTGCTCTGGTCATGGCTGAACCGGGGCAAGCGCATCGTCGAACTCGACCTCAAGAGCGCCGCCGGCCGGGCGGCGGCGCTCGCGCTCGTCGCGGACGCCCAGGTCCTGGTCGAGCAGTTCCGGCCGGGCGTGCTGGCCCGCCTCGGCCTCGACCCGGCGACGCTGCGCCGACGCTGTGCCGACCTCGTCGTGTGCTCGATCACCGGCTACGGCCAGGAGAACGGCGAGGCGGGCCACGACCTCGACTACCAGGCCCGCGCGGGTCTCCTCGGGCGCATCCCCGGCGGGGCCATGCCGGCCGCGCTCACCGCCGACATCGCCGGCGGGAGCTGGCCCGCCGTCATCAACATCCTCTTGGCGCTGCGGCGCGCCGAGCGCGGCGGCGGCGGCGCGCATCTCGACATCGCCATGACCGCCAACGTCGCGCCGTTCCTGCTGTTCGCGCTCGCCGAGCACCGCGCGCACGGCACCGCGCCCGCGCCCGGCTCGCTCGTCACCGAAGGCGGCGCCGCCCGCTACGGCCTCTACGCCTGCGCCGACGGCCGGCTGCTCGCCGTCGCCGCCTTCGAGGAGGTATTCTGGAGGCGCTTCACGAGGGCGATCGACCTTCCGACGAATGCCGACCGCAGCGCCGTCGCCGGGCGGCTCGCCGAGCGCCCGGCGGCCGCGTGGGCGGCGCTCCTGGAGCCGCTCGACTGCTGCGTTACGCCCGTCGTCGATTTGGAGGCGGCCCTCGCCGCCGGCTGGATCGCGGTCGACGCGGCCGGCCCGGCGATGCCGCTCGCCCCGGCGCTCCGCGAATAGCCGCGGCCCGGCGTTCCGGGGTGCCGATCGACGCTGGAGGGCGGACCTCGGCGGGCCGCGGCACGCATGGCACACGGGCTGGCCTTTGCCGCGAGCTTCGTTATGTTTGGGGGCCATGCGAACCGGAAAGAGCCATCCGCCGATTTCGACGCGCGACCGTGCGATCGACGTCGCCGCCGGGGGCATGTACGCGGCGGGCTCCACACCGACCTCGCGTCGCGCTCCGGCGGGCGACGCAACCCGCAAGGCCGGCCGCCGAGGGGTGGTCGGGCGCGCAGCCGGCCGTCGACGGGCGGCGCTGCCGCGTAGCCCGAGCCTCGTCGGTCTTGGGATGACGTCCAGCAAGCGGTGGGATGATGTCGTCTAACCCGCTCGACGGGGGTCGCCTCGTCGTCGTTTCCAACCGCGTCACCCAGGCGACGCCGAAGAAGGCGAACCAGGCCGGCGGCCTCGCGGTCGGCCTGCTGGCCGCGTTGCGCGAGGTCGGCGGCATCTGGTTCGGCTGGAGCGGCGAGACCACGCTCGACGAGCCGGGCCCGATCCGCACGAGCCGCACCGGCAATATCCAATACGCGCTGACGGATCTCACCGTCGACGACTTCGAGGACTACTACAACAATTTTGCCAATCGGACGCTCTGGCCGCTATTCCACTATCGAATCGATCTCGCGACCTATAATCATCGATGGTACACGGCCTATCGTCGGGTCAACCGATTGTTCGCCGAGCGGCTGGCGCCGCTGCTGCGCCCCGAGGACGTGGTGTGGATCCACGACTATCACCTGCTGCCGCTGGCGACCGAGCTGCGGCGGCTCGGCGTCGCCAACAGGCTCGCCTTCTTCTTGCACATCCCCTTCCCGGCGCCGGAGATGTTCGCGACGCTGCCGTGGCAGCGCGAGCTGGCCTTCGATCTGTGCACCTACGACATCGTCGGCTTTCAGACGCGCACCGACTTGCGCCAGTTCCTCAACTATGTCGATCTCGAGCTCGGCGGGCACGTCGACGCCGAAGGCTGGAACAAGGTCGAAGGCCGCGTGTTTCGCGCCGCCGACATCCCGATCGGCATCGACGGCGACGAGTTCAGGCACATGGCGGCGCTGCCCGAGGCGCGGCGCCAGCGCCACCGGCTGGAGGCCAGCCTGGGCGGACGCCAGCTCATCATCGGCGTCGATCGCCTCGACTACACCAAGGGCATCCCCGAGCGGCTGAAAGCCTTCGAAGCGCTCCTCGAGAGCATGGAGCCGGGCGACAAAGGCGTCTCCTTCGTCCAGATCTCGGCCCCCTCGCGGTCGGACGTGCCAGAATATCAGCGGCTCAGGGTCGAGGTCGAGACGCTCTCGGGCCATATCAACGGTCGCTTCAGCGAGGCCGATTGGGTGCCGTTGCGCTACATCAATCGCAGCTTCACGCGGACCGCGCTCGCCGGGATGTTCGAGCTGTCGCGCATCGGCCTCGTCACGCCGTTGCGCGACGGCATGAACCTCGTCGCCAAGGAATACGTCGCGGCCCAGGATCCCGAGGACCCGGGCGTTCTCGTGCTATCGCGCTTCGCCGGAGCGGCCGGCGAGCTCGACGGCGCGCTGATCGTCAATCCCTACGACATCTACCAGGTCGCGCGGGCGATGGACGCGGGCCTGTCGATGCCCCTCGACGAGCGCAAGGACCGTCATGAGCGGATGATGGCGAAGGTCCGTCATCACGACATCACCGGCTGGTGGACCAAGTCGCTTCGCCTCATGCGCGAGCGGCCTCCGGCGCTCGAAAGCTGAACCGCCGACAACGGCCCCCGTTGCGACCGGCAAGGTGCGTACCTACATCCCCAACTACCGAGCGCGGCGCTGCCCTCAGGCTTCACGCCGTTCCTCGACGCTGTCACCGGGGTTGCGCTCGATCGTCGACATCACATCTGTGCGTCACACGCGAGCGAGAGGAATCGCATGAGCAAGATCATCGGCATCGACTTGGGAACGACCAACTCCTGCGTGGCGATCATGGACGGCAAGGCCGCCAAGGTCATCGAGAACGAGGAGGGCATGCGGACCACGCCGTCGATGGTCGCCTTCACCGAAGACGGCGAGACGCTGGTCGGCATGCCGGCCAAGCGGCAGGCGGTGACCAACCCCGAGAACACCTTCTTCGCGGTCAAGCGCCTGATCGGCCGGCGTTATGACGATAAGATCGTGTCCAAGGACAAGGACATGGTCCCCTACAGGATCGTCAAGGCCGGCAACGGCGATGCCTGGGTCGAGAGCCGCGGCGAAAAGATGGCGCCGAGCCAGATCTCCGCGCAGGTTCTCAAGAAGATGAAGGAGACCGCCGAGCGCCATCTCGGCCAGCCGGTCACCCAGGCGGTCATCACCGTCCCCGCCTACTTCAACGACAGCCAGCGTCAGGCGACCAAGGACGCCGGCAAGATCGCCGGTCTGGAGGTGCTGCGCATCATCAACGAGCCGACCGCCGCGGCCCTCGCCTACGGCCTCGACAAGAAGGGCTCGCAGACCATCGCCGTCTACGACCTCGGCGGCGGCACCTTCGACATCTCGATCCTGGAGATCGGTGATGGGGTCTTCGAGGTGAAGTCGACTAACGGCGACACCTTCTTGGGCGGTGAGGACTTCGACAAGCGCCTCATCGACTACATGGCCGACGAGTTCAAGAAGGAGAGCGGGATCGAGCTGCGCGGCGACAAGCTCGCCCTGCAGCGCCTCAAGGAGGCGGCGGAGAAGGCCAAGATCGAGCTGAGCTCGACGCAGCAGACCGAGGTCAATCTGCCCTTCATCACCGCCGACCAGACCGGCCCGAAGCATCTCACGATGAAGATCAGCCGGGCCAAGCTGGAGATGCTGGTCGACGATCTGATCCAGCGAACCATCGAGCCGTGCAAGAAGGCGTTGAAGGACGCCGGCCTGTCGGCGGGCGACATCCACGACGTCGTTCTCGTCGGCGGCATGACCCGGATGCCCAAGGTCGTCGAGACGGTGAAGCAGTTCTTCGGCAAGGACCCGCACCAGGGCGTCAACCCGGACGAGGTCGTGGCGCTCGGTGCCGCCACCCAGGCGGGCGTGCTCGGCGGCGAGGTCAAGGACGTCCTCCTGCTCGACGTCACGCCGCTGTCGCTGGGCATCGAGACGCTGGGCGGTGTCTTCACCCGGATCATCGACCGCAACACGACCATCCCGACCAAGAAGAGCCAGGTCTTCTCGACCGCCGACGACAGCCAGAACGCCGTGACCATCAAGGTCTTCCAGGGCGAGCGGGAGCTGGCGGCGCAGAACAAGCTTCTGGGGCAGTTCGACCTCGTCGGCATCCCGCCGGCGCCGCGCGGCGTGCCGCAGATCGAGGTCACCTTCGACATCGACGCCAATGGCATCGTCCACGTCAACGCCAAGGACAAGGCAACCGGCAAGGAGCAGCAGATCCGCATCCAGGCGTCGGGCGGTCTCAGCGACGCCGAGATCGAGCAGATGGTCAAGGACGCCGAGGAGCACGCCGAGGACGACAAGAAGCGCAAGGAGGTCATCGAGGCCAAGAACCAGGCGGACAGCCTGGTCTACTCGACCGAGAAGGCGCTCGCCGAGCACGGCGACAAGCTCGAGGCGGCCGAGAAGGGCGAGATCGAGAGCGCCATCGCCGACCTCAAGGCGGCGATCGAGGCCGAGGAGCCCGAGGCGATCAAGGAGAGGACGCAGACGCTCGCGACCGTCTCGATGAAGCTCGGCGAGGCCATGTACAAGGAGCAGGCCGGCGGCGACGGTGGCGCGACCGGCGGCGACGGCGGGACGGCCGGCGGCGGTCGGGACGACGTGGTCGACGCCGACTTCGAGGAGGTCGACGACGACAAGAAGAAGTCGGCCTGAGCATCCGCAGCGGGCGACCCCTGGGGGACCGGAGCCGAGCTTCGGTCCCCCAACCTTGTCGGGCAGCGTGAAGGAACGAGACGAGCATGGCCAAGCGTGACTACTACGAGACCCTCGGCTGCAAGCGCGGGGCCTCGGCGCAGGACCTGAAGGGCGCCTACCGCAAGCTCGCCATGCAGTACCACCCCGACCGCAACCCCGGCGATGCCGCGGCGGAGCAGAAGTTCAAGGAGATCAACGAGGCCTACGAGGTCCTCCGGGACGAGCAGAAACGCGCGGCCTACGACCAGTTCGGCCATGCCGCCTTCGAGCAGGGCGGCCCCGGCGGCGGGCGGCCCGGCGGCTTCGATTTCTCCAGCTTCGCCGACGTCTTCGACGACCTCTTCGGCGACCTCGCCGGGGGCGGCGCGCGGCGGCGCGGCAACGGCAACCGCGGCGCCGATCTCCGCTACAACCTGACGATCACCCTCGACGATGCCTTCGGCGGCAAGAAGGCGCAGCTGAACGTGCCGACCTCGGTCGCCTGCGAGGCCTGCAACGGCTCGGGCAGCGAGGGCGGTGCTGCGCCCACGGCGTGCCCCACCTGCCGCGGCATCGGCCGCATCCGCGCCCAGCAGGGCTTCTTCACCCTCGAGCGCACCTGCCCGACCTGCCAGGGCACGGGGCAGATCATCAAGGACCCGTGCAAGAGCTGCGGCGGCACCGGCCGTCAGCAGAAGGAGAAGTCGCTCGCCGTCAACATCCCGCCCGGGGTCGAGGACGGCACCCGCATCCGACTGGCCGGCGAGGGCGAGGCGGGGCTCAGGGGTGCCCCGCCGGGCGACCTCTACATCTTCATCCAGGTCCAGCCGCACCGGCTGTTCCAGCGCCAGGGGCTCGATCTCTACTGCGAGGTGCCGATCACCTTCGCCACCGCCGCGCTCGGCGGCGAGATCGACGTGCCGACGATCGAGGGCAAGCGCCTCAAGCTCAACGTCCCCGCCGGCACCCAGACCGGCAAGCAGTTCCGCCTGCGCGAGCGGGGCATGCTGGAACTCCAGGGCAAGCGGCGCGGTGACCTCTATGTCGAGGTCACCGTCGAGACGCCCGTGCACCTGACCAAGCGCCAGCAGGAGCTGCTGCGCGAGTTCGAGGGCGCCGGCAAGGACGGCCAGACCCACCATCCCGAGAGCACCGGCTTCTTCGCCAAGGTGAAGGAGCTTTGGGAGGATCTCCGCGAGTAGCCGCGCTCGCACGCTTTTGCTCGGAGGGCAGCACTTGTCCGGTCTCGTCATCAATCGCGTCTTCGTTCTCGCCCTCGCCGTCTGCCTGCCGGTCGGCGTCTGGGGCGTCGTCGCACCCCTGAACATGGCCGCCGCGGTGCTCGGCTTCACGACCTGGTTCATGACCGGGGCGAGCTGGTGGTGGCTGTTGATGTGCACCGGCTTCGTCGCCTTCGCCGCCTTCCTCGCGCTCGGGCCCTACGGCCGCTTGAAGCTCGGCGCCGACGACGACGAGCCCGAGTTCTCGACCTTCTCCTGGCTCGCCATGCTGTTCGCCGGCGGCATGGGTGCCGGCCTCTTGTTCTGGGGCGTGGCCGAGCCGCTCATGCATTTCCAGAGCCCGCCGGGCCAGCCGGGCACCACGCCCGCCGCCGCGCGCGAGGCGATGGTCATCACCAACCTGCACTGGGGCCTTCACGCCTGGTCCATCTACGGGGTCTGCGCGCTCGTCATCGCCTATTTCACCTTTCGGCGGGGCCGGCCGCCGCTGATCTCGACACCGCTCAACGACCTCTTCGCCGGCGCCACCCGCCGCAACTTCGCCACCGCGGCCGATGTCCTCGGGGTGGTCGCGGTCGTCTTCGGCCTCGCCGGCTCACTCGCGATGGGGGCTCTGCAGGTGCGCTCGGGGCTCGGCGTGCTGTTCGACGTGCCCGCCACCTCGCTGGTGGCGCTGCTCGTCCTCGCCGCCCTCTACGTCGCCTACATGATCTCGACGTTGACGGGCGTCGACAAGGGCATGCGCCTGCTCTCGAACCTCAACATGGTGATCGCGCTGGGCATGATGCTGTTCATCGTCGTCGTCGGCCCGACGCGCTTCATCTTCGAGAGCTTCGTCGACACGCTCGGCGGCTACGGTTCCCGCATGATCGAGATGTCGTTCCGGCTCTTCCCCTACGAGGGCCTGACCGACTGGTCGGCGAGCTGGACGCTGACCTACCTCATTTGGTGGCTCGCCTGGGGCCCGTTCGTCGGTGTGTTCATCGCGCGGATCTCCAAGGGCCGGACCATCCGCGAGTTCTGCGCCGGCGTGATCCTCCTGCCGACCGTTTTCTCCATCTTCTGGTTCGCGGTGTTCGGCGGCGCCGGCATCTATATCGATTTGTTCGGCCCCGGCGGGCTCGGCGCGCTGGTCGCCGAGGACGTGGCGGAGGCGCTCTTCGCCTTTCTGAACTTCTTCCCGCTGGGCACGATCCTCGGCTATCTGGCGATCGTCCTCATCTTCATCTTCCTCGTGACATCGGCCGACAGCGGCACCTTCGTGCTGTCGATGATGACCACCGGCGGCGACCTCAACCCAAAGGCACCAGCGAAGATCGTCTGGGGCACGCTGGTCGCCGTCATCACCGCCGCGACCCTGCTGGCGGGCTCGATCGACGTCGCCCGGGCGATGGCGACATTGGGCGCCATCCCCTTCTCGGCCATCCTCATCCTGCAGATCGTCGGCTTTTTGCGCGCACTCGCCGACGAGGACGTGGGCCGGCGCAGCACCAGCGCGGCAGCGGCCCGATGAGGCGGCTCGCGGCCGCGGCCGCCCTCCTGCTGCTCGCCGCCTGCGGCCCCGCGCCGATCGTCGTCGGCGCGAAGGAGCCGACCCAGGACCGCATCCTCGGCGAGATGTTCGCGCTCTTGCTGGAGGAAGCCGGCGTTCGCGTCGAGCGCCGCATAGGCCTAGGCGACAGCGCCGACAACTTCGAGGCGCTGCGGCGCGGTGCGATCGACCTCTACCCCGAATACACCGGTACCGCGCTGGGCCTCATCGGCGCCCCACGGATGACCGAGCCCGACGCGGCGCTCGCCATGGTCCGCGCGGCCTATGCCGAGCTCGGCCTCGTCTTCCTCGAGCCCCTGGGCTTCGAATCGACCTACGCCGTCGTCACCCGCCGCGACGTCGCCGCCGGCAACGACCTGGAGACGGTGACCGATCTGCGCAAGGCCGCCCGCCGTCTTCGCCTCGGGGTGACGACCACCTTCGCCGAGCGGCCGACGGACGGCCTCGACGCCGCGCTCGATGGCGTGGGTCTGCGCTTCGCCGACGTGGTGATCACGCCCGGCGGCCAGCGCACGCTGCTCTACGACGCGCTTCTGCGCGGCGACATCGACGTCATGGTCGGCTTCTCGACCGACCCGGAGATCCGCGACTTCGCGCTCGCCACCCTCGAGCTCGACCTGCCCATCTTTCCCGCCTACGAGGCCGTGCCGCTCGCTCGGATCGAAGCCGTCGAGCGCGAGCCGCGGCTGGAGGCGGCGCTTGCGGCGCTGGCCGGCCGGCTCGACAGCGAGCGCATTCGCCGCCTCACTCGCGAGGTCCAGATCGGCGGCCGCTCGCCCCGCGGCGCCGCCGCCGGTGCGCTCGCCGACCTCGGCCTCATCACCGCAGCCGTCCGCGAGCCGAGCGTGCCGCTGGGTATCGCTGCCGCTCCGGTCGAGATCGGCTCGACCACCGCCAACACGGTGCTGCGCGCCGTCCGCGCGGCCATGCCCGGGCGCAACGTCGCCTTCGTCGAATCGGCCCGCCCGCTCGCCAGCGTCGCCGCGCGCGAGGCCCGGCTGGCCATGGTGCCCGCCATCGCCCACTTCGAGACGACCGCGGAGGGCCTCGTCCGCGACGAGCGGTTCGAGGCGATCGCGGTCGTCGGTTCGACCCTCCTGCACGCCGTGACCCGGACAGACGGCCCGGACCGGCTCGGCGACGCACGGGTGATCGTCACCGGCCCCGAAGGCTCGTCCGCGCACAAGCTCGCCAGGGTGCTGGCCGCCCATCGCGATCCCGCCCCCGAGATCCTCGCCCTGGAGAATTCCTCGCTCAGCGCTTTGCTCCAAGCCGTCACCGACGATCGGGCCGAGGCGGCGATCATCCTCGCTCCGCGCAAGCGCAAGGACGTGACACCGGCGCTGGGCAGCGCCGCCGAGGACTTGCGCCTGGTCGATGCCACGGACTGGTGGGAAGGGGCGGCCCGGCTCGAGCTGCCGTTCCTGCGCGTCGCCACGCTGACGCCGGAAAGCTACCCTTGGCTCGCCGCACCCGTACGCACGCTGGCCATGCAGACGACCCTCGTCGGCCCGACGCCGCCGCCGGTCTCGGTGCTCGGCCGGCAGGGGCCGAGCTCCTACTCGGCGGCGCTGTTCCCGCTCAGCGACGCCGAAGTGCTGGCGATCAACGAGGCGTTGGGTCCGCATCCCGACGTCGGCCCGCATCTCCGCCGCGCGGCCGCGCTCACCCCGGGGCTGGCGAGCCTGCCCAGTGCCTTGAACCCCCAGCCCGGCCACGCCGTGCTGCTCGTCGCCATCGTCGCCTTTCTCGGCTTCGCCGGCTGGCTGCTCGTGCGCCCGAGGCCGCGCGACCGCTGAGGCCGCGCCCGCGGCGACCTCGCCGTCGCTCGCACCGTCGCGACGCCCGTCGATGGTTCGGACAGGGTAGAGCGCGCGTGATACCGTCGCCGACCGGGTGATCGAAGCCCTGGTGAGGAACCGACCATGGCCTACGTCGCGGAAGCGCTCGAGCGTGCGGCCGAGGAAGCCCTGCACCGGGCCGCCGGCGCCGATCTTGCGCGCGCCCTCGGGCTCGCGCGGGTGCCCGTCGCCGACGGCGTGGCGCTGCGGGCCGCGGCGTTGCCGGCCGCGGCGGTCATCGCCAACCGCGTCATCGGCCTCGGCCTCGCGCAGCCGATCACGCCGGCGACGGTGGCCGAGGCGTGCGCCGCCTATCGCGAGGCCGGCGTCGCGCGGTTCCTCCTCCACGTGCACCCCGACGCGGCGACGCCGGGCCTACCGGCGATCCTCGTCGATGCCGGCCTCGAGCCTGCGCGTGGCTGGCAGAAGTTCAGGCGCGATCTCGACGCGGAGCCACCGGCGGCGGAGACCGCGTTCGTGGTACGGGAGGTCGGCGCGGAGCAGGCCCATGGCTTCGCCGCGATCGTCTGCGCGGGGTTCGAATTGGGTGACATCGCCGTGCCCTGGCTCGCCCGCCTGCCGACGGCGCCGGGCTGGCGGGCGGTGATGGCCTTCGACGGGAACGTCCCGGTCGGTGCCGGCGCGTTGTTCTGCGAGGGCGAAGCGGGCTGGACCGATTTCGGGGCGACCGCCGCGGCCCATCGCGGTCGTGGTGCCCAGCTCGCCACCCTCGCCTTCCGGGTGCGGCTGGCGAGGTCGCTCGGCTGCAAGCGGCTCTACACCTGCACCGGCGAGGCGGTGCCGGGCGAGCCGCAACACGCCTACGCCAACATCCAGCGCTGCGGCTTTCGCGAGGACTATCTCCGCGCCAACTGGGCACCGCCGAAGCCCGCCTGACGCGCCGATCGGCGGACGGTCAGCGCAGAAACGCGTCGATGGCGGCCAAGGCCCGATCGCGGATGGGGTCGCGCTCCATCAGGATCTCGTGCTCGGCGCCGTCCAGGCGGAGGACCCGCGCATCGGGCAGGCGCGCCGCCGCGCGGCGAATGGCCGCCGGCTCGACCACCCGCTCGTTGCCGGCCTCGAGAATCAAAAGGGGCGTGCTGACGCCCTCGAGCGCGCCCGGCGCGTGCACGCGCGCGAGCGCCTCGAAGGTCGCATCGAGCCAGCCCCAGGTGACGCCGCCCAGCATGAGCGCGTCGTTGGCGCGGCAGCGTCGGCGGTAGAGCCGGAAACGGTCGTGATCGCTGGTGAGGACGTTGCCCCGAGGCTCGTCGCCGGCGAGCGGTGCGGGCCCCTGCCCCGGCGCGTAGGCCTCGGCAAACCCCAGGCGCACCGCCGCGGCCGCGAGCGCCGGCGCGAGCGGGCGTGCGAGCGGCGTCATCCTGATGCCCAGGAGCGGCGCCGAGAGGACCGCGCGGTCGAACGTGTCGGGGGCGCGGCGCAGGCGGTCCATGACGATCAGGCCGCCCATGGAGTGGGCCAGCGCGTGCCACGGCCGCGGCAGGTCGGGGCCGAACCGGGCCAGGATCGCGTCGAGATCCCGCTGGAAGTCGGCGTACTCGCGGACGTGGCCGCGGCGGGGGTCCGCGAGCAGCCGGTCCGAGGCGCCCTGGCCACGCCATTCCCAAACGACCACGCGAAAGCCGCGCCGGCGGAGCTCTTCGAAGACGTCCTCGTACTTCTCCAGGAACTCCGTCCGTCCGGTCAAAAGAAAGAGCGTCCGGCCGCCGGGCAGCGGCGGGGCCAGGGCCGCGCGCAGGCGCACGCCCTCGACGTCGACCCAAACGACCTCGAGGCCGCCCGGGACGACCTCGGGCGGCGCGTCGTTCACTCGGCCTTCCGGTCGTGGCGAAACAGCCGCTCCTTCTGGCGCTGCCAGTCGCGGTCCTTGATCGCGGCGCGCTTGTCGTAGCTCTTCTTGCCGCGGGCGAGGCCGATCTCGGCCTTGGCGATGCCGCGGCTGTTGAAATAGATCGAGAGCGGCACGAGCGTGTAGCCCTCCCGCTTGATGGCGCCCATCAGCTTGCTCATCTCGCGCCGGTGCAGGAGCAGCTTACGCGGCCGGCGCGGCTCGTGGTTGAAGCGGTTGCCGCCCTTGTACTCGGGGATGTGGACGTTGAAGAGCCAGAGCTCGCCCTCCATGGGGCCGGCATAGGCGTCGCCGAGATTGGCGCGCCCGTCGCGCAGCGACTTGACCTCGGTGCCGGTGAGCATGAGCCCCGCCTCGATGCGCTCCTCGATGGCGTAGTCGTGGAAGGCCTTGCGGTTCTGCGCGACCGGACGGCGCCCTTCCGTCTTGGTGGCGGCCATGGCTCAGGCGTAGACCCGGGCGAGCGCCGCATCGACCTGCTCTCGCCCGGCGGCGCTGAGTGGCACCAGGGGCAGCCGGACCTCGTCCGTGCACTTGTCGAGCTTGCCGAGCGCATACTTGGTGGGCGTCGGGCTCGTCTCGCAAAAGAGCGCGGTGTGCAGCGGCATGAGGCGGCGGTGCAGCGCGAGGGCGGCATCGGTGGCACCGGCGAGCCAGCTCTCCTGCATCTCGGCGCAGAGCTTGGGCGCGACGTTGGCGGTGACGGAGATGCAGCCGACGCCGCCGTGCGCGTTGAAGGCGATCGCCGTCGCGTCCTCGCCCGAGAGCTGGACGAAGTCGGCGCCGCAGGTCTCGAGCTGGCGCAAGGGGCGGGTGAGGTCGGCGGTCGCGTCCTTGACGCCGACGATGTTGGTGATCCGAGCGAGCCGCCCCATCGTCTCGGGCGTCATGTCGACGACCGAGCGGGGCGGGATGTTGTAGATGATCAGCGGCAGATCGGCCGCCTCGGCAACCGCCTCGAAGTGCTGGAAGAGACCCTCCTGCGTCGGCTTGTTGTAATAGGGGGTGACGACGAGCGTCGCGTCGGCGCCGACCTTCTGCGCGTGCCGCGCGAAGGCGATCGCCTCGTGGGTGCTGTTGGAGCCGGCCCCGGCGATGACGGGCACGCGCCGCGCCGCCGCCTCGACGACCAGCGCGACGACACGCTCGTGCTCGCGGTGGGTGAGCGTCGGGCTCTCGCCCGTGGTGCCGCAGGGGACGATGCCGTGCGTGCCCTCGGCGATGTGCCATTCGACGAGCTCGCCGAGCGCCCGCTCGTCGAGCGCACCATTGCGAAACGGGGTGATGAGCGCCACGATGGAGCCGCGTAACATCGGCTTCTCTCTATGATGGTGGTGGGCGACCTGCCGATCGATGCGGACAGCCTGCCGACGAATGAGCATAGGAAGTGTTCGCACGACCGTAAACCGCCCGCTCGCGCCCGCCTCGCGCCCCAGAGACCCGACCCTTTGCGGACCTCGCCCCGTCCCATGCCCTTGAGACGCCCGCTCGCCTCGCTTCTCCTGTTCCTCGGCCTCGTGCTGCCGCTCTTCCCCGCCGCGGGGCAGACGCTCGACGCCGGCGAGCGTGAACGCCTGACCACCGCGCTGCGCGCTCTCGGCGCCCGCGACTTCGATGCGGCCACCGCGGCGGCACGTGGGCTGCCCGAGCCGCTGCCGACCGCGATCGAGTGGTGGCGGCTGCTGGAGGAGGAGAGCCCGGCGCCGAGCTTCGCGGAGCTCGCCCGCTTTCGCGAGGCGCGAGCGGAGTGGCCGCGTCGGAATGCGATGGCGATCCGGGTGGAGCACGCGGCGGTCACCGCGCCGGCGGCGGACGTCGCGCGGCATCTTCAGCGCTTTCCGCCGCAGACGGCCTATGGGCGCTGGGCCGCCGCCCGCGCCCTCGCCGCCCTCGGCGACGACGACACGGCCGCCCTCTTCGCCCGCGCCGCCTGGCGCGACAGCGCCGTGTTCACCGACGGCGACGAGGCGCTCTTTCTCGGCCAGTTCGCCGCCGTGCTCTCCAACGAAGACCACCGCGCGCGGCTCGACGACCTGGCCTGGCGCGGGCTCGAGCGCGAGATCGAGCGAACGCTGCCGCTCGTCGACCCCGACTATCGAAAGCTCATCGAGGCGCGGATCGCGGTCCGCCTGCGCCGCCCCGGCGTCGACGCCAAGGTCGCGGCGGTGCCGCCGGCGCTCGCGCGCGATCCCGGGCTGCTCTACGAGCGCGCCCGCTTTCGCCGCCGCGCCGGCAACGCGACCGGCGCAGCTGAGATTCTCTTGCAGTCGCCGACGGCGGTGGCCGAGCCGCAGCAGTGGTGGACCGAGCGGCGGATCGCCTACCGCGACGCCATCGAGCAGGAGGATTTCCGCCTCGCCTACCGTCTCGCCGCCAACCACGGCGGCGGTGAGGGACGAGGCTTTTCCGACAGCGAGTGGCACGCCGGCTGGCTCGCCTTGCGCTTTCTCGACCGGCCTGCCGACGCGCTCGCCCACTTCGAGCGGGTCTGGGCCGACGGCGATACACCGATCACCCGCGCCCGTGCCGCCTATTGGGCCGGCCGCGCCGCCGCGGCGCTCGGCCGCGAGCGCGAGGCGCAGGCATGGTTCGAGGTCGCAGCGGAGCACGGCATCGCCTTCTACGGGCAGGAGGCCGCGCTCGAACTCGGCCGCAGCCGCTTCGAGCTCGGCCCGGAGCTGCCCGTCGGCGGGCGCGCGAGCCTCCGCGCGAGCGAGCTCGGCCGCCTCGCGGCGCTGCTCGCCCAGGTGGACGACACCTACATGCTGCCAGTGGTCACCAACGCGCTCGCGAGCGAGGCCCCGACCGCCGAGGCCACCGCGGCCGGCGTCGCCTTGGCGCAGGAGCTCGGCCGCTACGATTCGGCCATCCGCGGCTACATCCCGCTCTATCGCCAGGGGGTGATCTCGGCGGCGGCGAGCCACCCCGTTCCGGCGCGCTTCACCGGCCTGTTGCGGCCCGGCGACGGCGAGGTCTCGCCGGCCCTCGCCCTCTCCATCGCCCGGCAGGAAAGCCGCTTCGTGCCGACGGCGGTGAGCTCCGCCGGCGCCCGCGGCCTGATGCAGCTCATGCCGGCGACGGCCAAGGGCGTCGCCCGCGACCTCGGCGTCCCTGCCGACCTCGTTCGGCTCACCCGTGACCCCGACTACAACGCGGCCCTCGGCACGCGCTATGTGGGCGATCTGATGCGGCGCTTCGGCGACCCGGCGCTGGCGGCGGCCGGCTACAATGCCGGGCCGAGCCGGTCGGTGCAGTGGATGGGCACCCTCGGCGACCCGCGCCGGCTCGACCGGCACGCCTACCTCGACTGGCTGGAGCGGATCCCCTTCGCCGAGACCCGCAATTACGTGCAGCGCATCATCGAGGGTGAGCGCGTCTACGCCAGCCTGCTCGCAGGCGGCTGACGTGGGCCGGCTCAGGAGGATAATTCGACCATGGACATCGCCGATGCTCTCGCCCTGCCAGACGGCAGCGTCGTCGCCCTGACGGGCTTTCTTCTCCTGGTCGAGGGCGATCGGCCGCTCTTGTGCGAGACGCTGCTCGATTCGTTTCCGCCGCAGTGCGGTGGCGCCCGCATCGAGGTCGAGCCCGCAGCCATCCTCGAGGCGGCCATGTCCGAGCGCTCCGCCGACGCCCGGTGGTCGTCCGGCCCGGTCACGCTGCGCGGTCGGATGCGCGCGGGCCGTATGGCCGTCGAAGCGCCGAGCTGAGAAACGCGTCGATCCGACCGACCGGCGAGCGCCCGGCCCCGTAGGACCGAGCGCCGGACCCCATCGACCGGGGTCGGTCAGGTGTAGGTGTTCTTCCACCTGACGAGGTTGTCGAAGACCGGCTTCGCCAGCCGCACCGAGCCGTTGAATACCGAGCCGCCGGTATTGTGGACCGCAACGATGTGGCGTTGACCGTTGCGGAAGCGCCAGACCGGGCTGCCGCTCTGGCCGCCATAGGTGTCGAGGCGGTAGAACAGGCGCCGTGCGGTGACCGCCAGCACGTTGTTCGAGTTCCACCACTGGGTGCCGTAGGGCTTGTCGCCGGGATAGCCCGAGCTGTTCACGTTGAGGCCCATCAGGCTGGTGAACGACAGGTTGGCGAGCCCCATCCAGCCGGTCGTGTTGCCGAGCTTGGCGCTCGAGGGCAGCACGACGACGGCGTAGTCGTAGTTGGAGCTGCGGCTCTGCGTCCAGCCGCGCACGCTGTGGTAGAACGTGCTGGTGGCCGACCCATAGGGCTCCGCGGCACCGTTCTTGCCGGGGATGACCCGGATGCTGCGCGCCCAGCCGCCATTGTCGTGCATGAACACGCAGTGGCCGTTGGTGAGCACCGTCCGCGGTCCGATGAGCGCGCCGCTGCAGCCGAAACGGCGGCCGTTCGCGGCGGTGATCTCGAGCTTGCAGATGGTGCGCCAGGGATAGGGCTGCGTGTTGGCGACGCGTACCCGATCGTCGCGGCCGTGCACGATCTCGAAGTTCTCGCCGCCGAAGTCGAGCAGCTCCGGGTCGTAGCCGGCGACCTCCGCGGCCGCCCCCTCGTCGTGCTCCAGGTAGACGTCGCCCGCTTCCGTCACGGTCTCGCCGCGGCCTTCGATGCCGTCGCTGAGGGCGTCCGCGTCATCGGCGCCGGCGGCCGCGCCGTGGCCGGTCGCCTCCTGGTGGCCGTCGCCCTCGACCCTGGCCTCCTCGGCCTCCTCGAAGAGCTGGCCGTCGGCGAGCATCTGCTCGAGCATGCCGCTCTGGCCGGCGTCGGCGCTGCCGCCACCACCACCGACGTGCCCGTCGCCACCGGTCGCGCCCTCCGCTCGCTCACGGCCGTCGGCGACCGCGTCGTCGATCGCTGCAGGCCGCAATGCCTGCGGGTGCTCCAAGGTGTCTGCCATCGATGCCTCCTGTTGCTCTTGCCTCATGGCAGTCTCCAAAAAGCATGAAACCTGACCGATTTATGTGCAGTTTGTCACGTAATTGAAAATCATACCGCCGCCGGGCGAACCGCCGTTGGACGCCGGAGCGAGGATCCGCTACGGCCGAGCCCGATCTGGTCCATGGAATGCATCCGTGAGCGATACCTGGCCCACCGTCGACGACATCGCGAGCGCAGCCCGCCGGTTGGACGGCGTCGCCATGCGCACGCCGCTGCTCGCGAGCCCGCAGCTCGACGCCCGGGTCGGCGCCACGATCCTGCTCAAGGCCGAGCCCCTGCAACGCACGGGCTCGTTCAAGTTCCGCGGTGCCTACAACGCGGTGAGCCAGGCCGGCGGCCGGCCCGTCGTCGCCTACAGCTCGGGCAACCATGCCCAGGGTGTGGCGGCGGCGGCGCGGCTCGTTGGCGTGCCGGCGACGATCGTCATGCCGGCCGACGCGCCGGCCATCAAGATCGCCAACACCCGCGCCGACGGCGCCGAGGTCGTCCTCTACGAGCGCGAACGCGACGACCGCGAGGCCATCGGCGCCGCGCTCGCCGAGCGCACGGGGGCGGCCCTCATCAAGCCCTACGACGCACCGGCGACCATCGCTGGTCAGGGCACCTGCGGGCTGGAGATCGCCGCGCAGTGTCGCGAGCGCAATCTCATCCCCGACGTCGCCATCGTCTGCTGCGGCGGCGGCGGACTGGTCGCCGGCACGGCCTTGGCGCTCGGGGCCGCCTATCCCGGGATGGCGATCTACACCGCCGAGCCGGCGGGCTTCGACGATACCCGACGCTCGCTCGAGGCGGGCGAGCGCAGAGGCGTCGTGGCAGGCGCCCGCTCGATCTGCGACGCGCTCTTGGCGCCGATGCCCGGCGCGCTGACCTTCGCGATCAACCGGCGCTTGCTCGCAGGCGGGCTCGCCGTCGACGACGACGAGGTGGCCGAGGCGATGCTCACGGCCTTCGAGACGCTCAAGATCGTCGTCGAGCCCGGCGGCGCCGTCGCCCTCGCCGCCGTCCTCTCGGGAAAGATCGAGGTTCGAGGCCGCACCGTCGTCGTCGTCCTCTCGGGCGGGAACGTCGACCTCGATCTGTTCGCCGTGCTCACCGCCGCGGCCGCGGCGCGGCGGCGGTGACGGCTGGCGGCTGGCGGCGAAGCGGGACGGCTGGAGAAGCGCCCGCGGCGCGGGCGCGCACCATGAAGCCGTCCATGGCGATCTCGTCGACGAGCCACCAGAGATCGCCGTCGCCGCGGAGCGCCTGCCAACGCTCGAAGACCCGGCCAAACGCCTCGCTCTCCTCGCCGAACCTTCCGAGAGCCGTCGCGCGGTCGCGTCGGCGGCACGCAGGGCAGCGGAAGGGCGTTGGTGTGGTCGGCGACGGTCCGCAGCGCCTGCTGGGAAGGCTACGGCTGGTGCGCTCTCGTTGATGAAAAGGCGCGGCATGGTGCCAGAGTCCCACTCGCCAGGGTAGTCGTGGCCGCGGGCAACCCGATAGAAG
>CAYZSE010000039.1:0-5814 GCA_964481035.1 uncultured Geminicoccaceae bacterium
GATCGCACCATCCCCGTTCTGAAATCCTACACCGTGTTCAATGTCGAGCAGATCGACGGCCTGCCGGCCCACTATCTCGCACGCGCCGAAAACACACCCGTCAATCCCGATGAGCGGATCGGGCCGGCCAAAGCCTTCTTCGCCGCGACCGGCGCCGATATCGGCGATGGTGGCAACCAGGCTTTCTCCGCGCCCGGACCTGACCGGATCCAGATGCCGGCATTCGCGGCCTTCAGGGATGCGCAAAGCTACTACGTGCAGCACAGCGGCAAGATTGGCCGGCGCGCGACACGTGAGGTGGCCAGTGGCTGCTCGCTCAGCCCGCGCCTAGCCCTCTCGGAGATGGGAACCGCTGGAGCGGCGTCCGGCGCACGAGACCGCCAGGACCGTGGAGGCCATGCGCCCGTTCTCGGCCGCTGCCGTTCGTCCCAAGCCGGCGCCCGGTGTGGAGAAGAATGTGGGGAAAGCCGGGGCGTCTACGCTAGAAGTCAATGTTTTTTTTACTTAAGAGAAGATCGATGGCGGAGGGGATGGGATTCGAACCCACGATACGGGTTATCCCCGTATAACGGTTTAGCAAACCGTCGCCTTCAGCCACTCGGCCACCCCTCCACGGGCGCTCGGGTGTGTATCGAAGTGAACCAGAAGCGTCAATCGACGGGCGCGGGAGGTACGCCGACGTCGTCGGCGACGACGCCGCCCGTGAGGCGGGCCAGTTCGTCGAGCGTGGTCACGAAGACGCAGTGCGGGTGTCCGGCGGCGGCATAGACGGCCGTGAAGCGGCCGAGGCTCGCGTCGAGGGCGACGGGCACCGGCGCGAGGTGGCCGACGGGCGCCACGCCACCGATGGTGAAGCCGGTCGCCGCTTTGACCGCCGCGGGTACGGCCCGGGCCGGCCCGACCTCGAGTTCGAGGGCCGCCTGCAACGCCGCGGTATCGCATCGCCTGTCGCCGGCGACGCAGGCGAGGACGATGCGCTCGCCGGCGGCGAACGCCAGCGACTTGACGATCGCGCCGACGGGAACGTCCAGCGCAACGGCCGCGTCCTCCGCCGTTCGTGCCGTCTCGGTGAGGGCCCGGACGCGGTCCTGGAGCCCGGCCGCGGCCAAAGCGTCGACGACCCGGCGAACGGCGGGGCGCAAGAGCGCGTCCGCGAGCCTCAAGTCGCCGGCTCGGGCTTGCGCTGCTGGGCCTCCTTGCGCTGCTGGCCCTCCTTCTTGGCCAGCGGTGAGGCCTTGACCAGCTGCTCGACGGCGCGCGAGGCGACGACCTGCTTGTCGTTGACGAAGGACTCGTGGTTTCGCTCGACCTGGTCGAGGCGGTAGAGATAGTTGACCATGAGGGTGAACGACTGGCGCACGCCCTTGGCCGAGATGTCGCCGCGCCAGTTGATGCGCTCGAGCCGTGCGCCGTTGCCGAGGTGAAAGCGGGCGACCGGATCGAGCGGCAGGACCCGGGCCTTCGCGCGCATGAGATACCACGCGCCGAGCTGGCTCAGCGGCTCCTTGAGGTGGCCGACCTTGGTCTCGTCCTGCCAATCGGCGAGCGAGACCGCCTCCAAGGCCTCGCGAATCGCCGCGAGCTCGGGCTCCTTCGCCGCTTCCTGCTCGAGCCAACGGCGAAAGCCCGGCACCGGCGACAAGGTGACGAAGGTCTTGAGGCTCGAGAACTCCGCCTGCAGCTCGGCCGCCACCTGCTTGATCAGGAAGTTGCCGAAGGAGATGCCCTTGAGCCCCGTCTGGCAGTTGGAGATCGAGAAGAAGACCGCCGTGTCGGCCTGCGTCGGATCGAGCATGTCGGCGCTGCGCGCGATCAGCGGCTGCACCCGCTCGCTCATCCCCTTGACCAGCGCGACCTGGACGAAGATCAGCGGCTCATCGGGCAAGGCCGGATGGAAGAAGCCGAAGCAGCGGCGATCGGCGGCGAGCCGACGGCGCAGGTCCTCCCAGCCGTCGATCTCGTGCACCGCCTCGTAGGTGATCAGCTTCTCCAGCACGACCGCCGGCGTGTGCCAGTCGATCCGCTTCAGCTCGAGGAAGCCGCGGTTGAACCACGAGGCGAACAGGTGGCGGAAGTCCTCGTCGAGCGCCGCGAGCTCCGCCCGCTCGGCGATGAGCGCCAGCACCCGCTCGCGCATGCGGACCAGCGCCGCGGTGCCGCCGGGCGCCATGTTCAAGCGGCGCAGCAGCTCGCGGCGCGGCGGCTCGCTGATCCGCACCAACGCCGCCAGCGTGCTCGGCGAGGGCGCCTCGCGGTAGGCTTCGGCGGCGGCGATGACGTCCGCCTCGGCGGGGCAGAACTCGAGGACCAGACGCGTGAGGAAGGTCGCTTGCTCGGTGTCGTCGAGTGCCGCGTAGGCCTCGAGCGTGTCGCGGGCGAGAACCGCGCCCGCCGCCTCGCCCCGCGTAGAGACCAGCGCCCGGCAGAGCTCGACGACGTGATCGGCGTCCGAGCGGCCGTTGCCCCAGAGATTGCGCGCGATCAGGTCGCGGCCACCGTCCGCGATCGAGTTGAACACCGCTTGGAAGTAGGACTGCGCCATGGCCTCGCGCGCGCCACCCCTGTTGTGTTGTACCCCTCACCCGACGTCGGGCGAAGCTCGTCGTCGCTCGCGGTGCCAGGCGTAGAGACCGCTGCCGACGACGATACCGGCGCCGAGCCAGGTCCAGCCGTCGGGGACGTCCCCGAACACCGCGGCGCCCCAGAGAGCCGCCCATACCAGTAACGTATAGCTGAATGGCTGCAACGTCGACGCCGGCGCGCTCCTGAGCGCCCCCAGGAGCAGCAGATGGCCGGCGAACCCTGCCACGCAGACCGCGAGCAGCAGCAGCCAGGCCGTCGCGGTCGGTGGCGCGATCCACAGCCGGGGCATGAACGCGCCCGGCACGGCCACGCCCAGGACCACGAGGTAGAGGAACGCCGTCTCGCCGCTGTCGGTACGGGCGGTCAGCCGCGTGAGCACCTGGAAGAGCGCCCACAGCACCGCCGCCGCCATGGCCGCGAGCGCGCCCGGCTCGAGCACGCCCGGGCCCGGGCGGACGATCAAGAGGATCCCCGCGAAGCCCGCCATGACCGCCGCCCAGCGGCGCCAGCCGACGACCTCGCCCAAAAGCGGCGCGGCCATTGCGGTCACCGCCAGGGGTGCCGCCGCCAACACCGCGTGGACGTCGGCGAGCGGCAGGTGCCGGATGGCCAGCATGACCAGCGCCATCTCGGCGAGCACCGCGAGCACGCGGACGACCTGCAGCCACGGCCGTCGCGCCGCCCCGAGCGCGGCGACCGTTCGTCGCGGTCCCAGCCACGCGAGACACACGATCGCCATGAAGCCGTGCCGGACGAACAGCAGCTGCCAGACGGAGTGGTCCTGCAGGAGCACCTTCGCCGCCGCGTCCATGGTGGCGAGCGCGCCCATCGCCGCGACCATGAGCAGGATCCCGCGGGCGGCCGGTGCGTCCTCGCCGCGCCCGAGGACGCCTCCGCTCATCGGCCCGCCCGTTTCACGCGGCGAGCACGGCCTCGGCCGTCCGCTCGAGGCCGCGGCCGACCGGACCGAGCGCGGTCACCGTCGGCTGCGGTCGGGCGAGCAGCCGCGCGCCGAGCCGCGCCACTTGCGCCGCGTCGACGGCGTCGATGCGCGCGGCGACGCTTGCGGGATCGAGGTAGTCGCCGAAGATCAGCTGCTGGCGGGCGAGATCCTCGCAGACCGCCGCGCAGCTCTCCAGCGACATGAGCAGGCTCGCCTTGAGCTGGGCCCGGGCCCGGGCGATCTCCCCCTCGCCGGGCGCGGCCGCCAACGCCCGCAGGCCTGCCTCGGCGAGCACCAGCACCTCGGCCGCGTCCTCGGGCGCGCAAGCGGCGTACATGCCGAGCAGGCCCGTGTCGACGTAACTGGAGCTGAAGGCGAAGACGCTGTAGGCGAGCCCGCGCTGCTCGCGGATCTCTTGAAAGAGCCGCGACGACATGCCGCCGCCGAGCGCCGTGGCCAGCACCTGGCTCGCGTAGAAGTCGGGATCGTCGTAGGCGACGCCCTCGAGGCCGAGCACGACGTGGGTCTGCTCGTGGTCCTCGCGCTCGACGTGCCGGCCGCCGCGATAGCGCGCCGGCGGCATGGCGGGCGTCGGCCGCGCCGGAAGATCGGCCAGCGCCCGCTGGGCGAGGTCGGCGAGGCGGTCGTGGTCGACCTGGCCCGCCGCGGCGACGACGAGGCGGTCCGGGGCGTAGTGCG
Organism: uncultured Geminicoccaceae bacterium; assembly: GCA_964481035.1. Lineage (GTDB taxonomy): Bacteria > Pseudomonadota > Alphaproteobacteria > Geminicoccales > Geminicoccaceae > JAAAPF01. The sequence continues at coordinate 4,226 of CAYZSE010000039.1, forward strand.
CGCCGAGATAGTCCAAGAGGTCGGCGCGGCCCAGGCGCTCGACCGTGCCGGCGGGCCCCAGGATCGAGCGGCCGAGGGGCTGGTCGGGATAGGCGCGCTGCTGCCACAGATCGAACACCCAGTCGTCGGGAGTGTCGATGACCTGGCTGATCTCCTGCAGGACCACGGTGCGCTCACGGTCGAGCTCGACCTGGTCCATGCGCGAATGGCGGATGATGTCGGCGAGCAGGTCGACGGCGAGCGGCACGTCGCAGCCCAGCACCCGGGCGTAGTAGGCGGTGTGCTCGCGCGAGGTGTAGGCGTTGAGGTGGCCGCCGACCGCCTCGATCTCCTCGGCGATCGCCCGGGCGTCGCGGCGGGCCGTGCCCTTGAACGCCATGTGCTCGATGAGATGTGCCACGCCGTTGACCTCCAGGGCCTCATAGCGCGCGCCGACGTCGACCCAGATGCCGACCGAAGCGGTGACGAGGTGCGGCATCGCGATCGAGACCACACGGACGCCGTTGTCGAGGCGGGTGAAGCGGTAGGCGTCGGTCACTCGGCGTGTTCCAGGAGGTTGCGGCGACGCTTGACCCAACCGACGCTCGCGTCGTGGTCGGTCAGCGTGGTCGGGTAGTCGCCGGTGAAGCAGGCGTCGCAGTGCGCCGGCCGCGCGGGGTCGCGCCGGGCCTCGCCGACCGCGCGATAGAGGCCGTCGATCGACAGGAAGGCGAGGCTGTCGACGCCGATGAGGTCCGCGATCTCCGCAACCGAGTGCTGCGCGGCCAAGAGCTTGGAGCGCTCGGGCGTGTCGACGCCGTAGAAGCAGGAATGGGTGATCGGCGGTGCGGCGATCCGCATGTGGACCTCGGCGGCGCCGGCGGCGCGGACCATCTGCACGATCTTCGTCGACGTCGTGCCGCGGACGATGCTGTCGTCGACCAGGACCACCCGCTTGCCGGCGAGCGCGGCGCGGTTGGCGTTGTGCTTGAGCTTGACGCCGAGATGGCGGATCTGATCGGTCGGCTCGATGAAGGTCCGGCCGACATAGTGGTTGCGGACGATGCCGAGATCGAACGGGACGCCGGCCGCCTCGGCATAGCCGATGGCGCCGGGCACGCCGCTGTCGGGCACCGGGACGACGACGTCGGCGGGCGCCGGCGATTCCCGGGCGAGCTCACGGCCGATGGCCTTGCGGCACTCGTACACGCCGCGGCCCTCGACGACGCTGTCCGGCCGCGCGAAGTAGACGTACTCGAAGATGCAGAAGCGCCGGGCCATGGCGGCGAAGGGCTTGAGGCTGCGGAGCTCGCCGTTCTCGACGACGACGATCTCGCCCGGCTCGACGTCGCGCAGGAACTTAGCGCCGAGGATGTCGAGGGCGCAGGTCTCGGAGGCGAGGACGTAGGCGCCGTCGACCGTGCCGAGCACGAGCGGGCGCACGCCCAGCGGATCGCGCACGCCGATCAGCTTCTTCGCGGTGAGGACGACCAGCGAGTAGGCGCCCTCGACCCGCCTCAGGCTCTCCTGCAGCCGGGCGAGAACGTTCGCCCCGCGCGAGCGCGCCACCGAGTGGACCAGAACCTCGGTGTCGGTGGTCGACTGGAACA
>CAYZSE010000039.1:5914-23184 GCA_964481035.1 uncultured Geminicoccaceae bacterium
CGCGAGCGCGCCACCGAGTGGACCAGAACCTCGGTGTCGGTGGTCGACTGGAACAGCGAGCCCTCGGCGACCAGCTCCGTCCTGAGGGCGTGCGCATTGGTGAGATTGCCGTTGTGGGCGAGGGCGAGCCCGCCGAAGACGAACTCCGCGAAGAGCGGCTGGATGTTGCGGGTCATCGTCGCGCCGGTCGTCGCGTAGCGGACGTGACCGATGGCGGCGGTGCCCGGCAGGCCGGCGATGACGGCGGGATCGGCGAAGCTGTCGCCGACCAGCCCACGCGCCTTGTGGCTGTGGAACAGGCCGTCGGCGACGCTGACGATGCCGGCCGCCTCCTGGCCGCGGTGCTGGAGCGCGTGCAGGCCCAGGGCGGTGAACGCCGCGGCGTCGCGCGAGCCGGCGATGCCGAAGATGCCGCATTCCTCCCCGAGCCGATCGGAAGCGGCGGCGGGCCGGCTGGCGCTGCGCATGGGCGTTTCTCCGCGGGCGTTTGGTGGCGGCGGCTACTCGGGCGCCGCAGTCTCGGATGTCGGCGCCGCGTCGGCGTTCGGCAAGGGCAGTTCCGGGGCGAGGCCGCGGGCCGCCCCGAGGCCTTGGTCGAGCAACGGCCGCAAGCGGGCCTCCATGAGCCAGCTCGGCCGGTCGTCGCCCGGAAAGATGAAGAGCAGGATGAGATAGGTCACGAGGACGAGAACCACGCCGCGCAGCGCACCGAAGACGATGCCCAGACCGCGATCGACCGGCGCGAGGAAGCTGTTCTCGATCAGGCTCGCGGCGATCCCGGCGATGATCAAGAAGACCACGAGCGGCAGGACGAAGGCGGCGCCGATCGCCGCCACCATCCGCAGGGTCGGATCGGCGAGGTAGGGCTCGAGCAACGGCTCCACCTGTGGCCAGCCGAACCACGCCACCGCCGCCGCGCCGAGCCAGGCGGCGAGCGTGAAGGCCTCGCGGCTCATGCCGCGGAACATCGCCAGCAGCGTCGAGAGCAGCACCACGACGATGGCGAACAGGTCGAGGGCGGTGAGGCCCAAGAGGCGGAACTGGTCGACCGATTGCAAGAACCCACTCATGCTTTCCCCTCGCGCGCCGGCCCGGCCGCCGCATCCAGACCGAAATGGGCGGCGAGGTCGCCGACCCGCGCGAGGCCGCTCTCGCCGCACCCGTCGTCGGCGAGCCGTGGCCGCCAGCTGTGCTCGAAGCCGAGCTTGCTCGCCTCGCGCAGGCGGAGCTCCGCCTGCGGCACGGGCCTGATCTCGCCGCCGAGGCCGATCTCGCCGAACACCACCGTGTCGCGGGGAATGGCGCGTCCGGCGACCGATGACAAGAGGGCCGCCGTCACGGCGAGGTCGGCGGCGGGCTCGGCGATCTTGAGCCCGCCGGCGACATTCAAGAAGACGTCGCGCCCGCCGAGCGCGAGGCCCGTGCGCGCCTCGAGCACCGCCAGGAGCATGGCGAGCCGGGCCGTGTCCCAGCCGACCACGGCCCGCCTGCCGCTGCCGTAGGCGCTCGTACCGACGAGCGCCTGGATCTCCACGAGCACCGGCCTCGAGCCCTCGATCCCGGCGAACACAGCGGTACCGGGGAGATGCTGCTCGTGGGCGCGCAAGAACAGGCTCGACGGGTTGGCGACCGGTATCAGGCCCTGCTCGCGCATCTCGAAGACGCCGATCTCGTTGGCGGCGCCGAAGCGGTTCTTGACCGCGCGCAGGATGCGGAACTGATGGCCGCGCTCGCCCTCGAAGTAGAGGACAGCATCGACGAGATGCTCGAGCACGCGGGGGCCGGCGATCTGCCCGTCCTTGGTGACGTGGCCGACGAGGACGATGGCGGCGCCACGACGCTTGGCCCAGCGGACGAGCTCGTCGGCGACGGCGCGGAGCTGGCCGACCGTGCCCGGTGCCGAATCGAGCTGCTCGTGGAACACCGTCTGGATCGAATCGATGACCACCAGCCGCGGCACCGGCGGCCGCTCGAGGCCGGCCAAGATGTCGCCGAGGCCCGACGCCGCGGCCAGCAGAACCGGGGCGTCGGTGAGCGCCAGCCGGCGCGCGCGCAGCCGGATCTGCTCGACGGATTCCTCGCCCGAGACGTAGGCCACCTCCTCGCCCGATCGCGCCAGAGCCGCCGCCGCCTGAAGCATCAGCGTCGACTTGCCGATGCCCGGGTCGCCGCCGACGAGCACCGCCGAGCCGGACACGAGCCCGCCGCCGAGCACGCGGTCGAACTCCTCGATGCCGAGGACGTGGCGCGGCGGCGGCGGGCCGTCGCTCGCCAGCCCCTCGAAGGCGATGCCGCGGGCGGCCTTGGGCTTGGGTCTGCCGGCGACCGCCACGGCGGTCTCCTCGACGAGCGTGCTCCAGGCGCCGCAGGCGTCGCAGCGCCCGCTCCACTTGGGAAAGCTCGCGCCGCAGGCGGTGCAGGCATAAGTGGTGCGCGCTCGCGACAAGGCCGGCTAGGCCGCGCTGACGTCGACGTGGATCGGGCCTTCGGCGTGGCCCTGGACGAACTGCTCGACATGGGCGTCCTTGGGGTCGTCGATCGCCGCCACCGGGCCGACCCAATGGATGCGCCCGGCATAGAGCATGGCGACCGTGTCGGCGATGGCGCGCACGCTCTGCATGTCGTGGGTGATGGTCAGCGCGGTGACGCCTTCGTCCGCCGTCGTCGAGCGGATCAGGTCGTTGATGACGTCGGCCATGATCGGATCGAGCCCCGTCGTCGGCTCGTCGAAGAAGATCACCTGCGGATCGGCGGCGATCGCGCGGGCGAGGCTCACCCGCTTCTGCATCCCGCCCGAGAGCTCGCCCGGCAAGAGCTCCGCGACCTCCGCACCGAGGCCGACGCGCTTGAGGGTCCCGACCGCGATCGCGCGGGCCCGCTCGCGCGGCAGGCGGTCGGCGTAGACCAGCCGGAAGGCGACGTTCTCCCAGATCTTGAGGCTGTCGAAGAGGGCTCCGCCCTGAAAGAGCATGCCGCACTCGGCGCGCTTGGCCCGCGCTTGGCCGGTGCGTCCGCCCGCCACCTCGACCCCGTCGATCTGGATCGAGCCCGCATCCGGCTCGAGGATGCCGAGGATGCACTTGATGAGCACGGATTTGCCCGTGCCCGAGCCGCCGATGACGACGAGCGAGCGCCCAGCCTCGACGTCGAGGTCGACGCCGTCGAGGACGACCGTCGCGCCGAAGCGCTTCTTGACCCCGCGGATGCGGATCTTGAGCTCGGGCACGGCCCGCCTCCTCAGCTCGAGAAAAAGACCTCGGTCACGAAATAGTTGGCGGTGAGGATGAGGATCGAGGCGGTCACCACCGCCCGCGTCGTCGCCACGCCCACGCCCTGCGCCCCGCGCTCGGAGTTGAAGCCGTGGTAGCAGCCCATGAGCGCGACGATGAAGCCGAAGACGGCGGCCTTGACCAGGCCCGAGACGACGTCCTCGGTCTCGAGGTACTGGAAGGTGCTGTTGAGGTACTCGACCGAGCCGAAACCCAGCTTGAGCGTCGCGACCAGGTAGCCGCCCATCACGCCGATGCAGTTGGCGACGACGACCAGGAGCGGCAGCATCAAGAGGCCGCCGACGAGCCGCGGCATGATGAGGAAGCGGTAGGGGTCGGTCGAGAGGGTCGTCAGCGCGTCGATCTGCTCGGTCACCCGCATCGTGCCGAGCTCGGCCGCCATCGCGGCGCCGACCCGGCCCGCGACCATCAGGCCGGCGAGCACCGGGCCCAGCTCGCGGACGATCGAGAGGACGACGATCGTGGCGATGGCGCTCTCCGCCTCGAAGCGTTGGAAGCCCGTGTAGCTCTGCAGCGCCAGCACCATGCCGGTGAAGATGGCGGTGAGGCCCACGACCGGCAGCGAGTAGTAGCCGATATCCAGGAACTGGCGCAGGTACTGGCGCGGAAAGTAGGGCGGCAGCAGACCGCGGCCGAGCGCGCGGAGCGTGAACCCCGCGAGCCCGCCGAGCGACCCGCACAGACCCAAGACCCCGGCCCCGGTCAGCCTGAGGGGGTTCACTCCAGCTCGCCTCCGACATAGCGGCGCTCGACCCGCGAGCCCAAGCGGACGAGCACCTCGTAAGGGATGGTGCCGGCGTCCCGGGCGAGCCGGTCGACACCGTCATCGCCCCAGATCAGCGCCGCCCTCGCACCCTCGCACGCGGCCTCGCGCGGAACGGCGGTGACGTCCAGGCCCAGCAGGTCCATCGACACGCGGCCGGCATAGGGAACCTCGACGCCGGCGAGAGAGGCTGTAGCCCGGTTGCCGGTGCATCTCAAGAGACCGTCGGCGTAGCCGATGGCGAGCGTCGCGATCCGCGCGCCCGCCGCCGCGCGGTAGGTGGCGCCGTAGCCGACCGCGGCCTCGCCCTCGACCTCGTGGACCTGGAGGACGACGGCGTCGAGCTCGACCACGGGCGCCATCGGGTTGGGCCGGCCGGACTGCGGGTTGCCGCCGTAGAGCGCGATCCCCGGCCGGCAGAGGTCGTAGTGGAAGGGACGCCCGTGGAACATGCCGGCGGAGTTGGCGAGGCTCGACGGCACGCCGGGCAGGAGGCGGCGCGCCTCCTCGAAGCGTGCCCGCTGCGCCTCGCTGAAGACCGCATCGGGCGCGTCGGCGCAGGCGAGATGGGAGACGAGCCACTCGACCTCCAGCCGCGCGAGCGCGTCGCCCAGACCTTCGAGCCCCGCGATCGGCACGCCGAGCCGGGTCATGCCGGTATCGACCTGCAGCGCCGCCGGCAGCCGCCTTTGCCCAGCGCGCTCGGCATAGGCGCGCACTTGCGCGGCAGTATTGAGCACGGGCCGTATCCGCGGATGATCGAAACCGTCGGCGGCCTCCGGCGCGAAACCCCCGAGCACGTAGATGGCCGCATCCGGCACGAGCGCCGCGAGCGCGTGCGCCTCCTCGACGTCGGCGACGAAGAAGCGCCGGGCGCCGGCCCGCCGCAGCGCGCGGGCCACCGGCCCGAGGCCGAGCCCGTAGCCGTCGGCCTTGACCACGGCCGCCACCTCGGCGGTGGGCGCGAGCGCACGGAGCCGGCGGTAGTTCGCGGCGAGTGCGGCGAGGTCGACGGTGAGCCGCGGCCGCGCGCTCAAGGCGCCCCCAGGGCCGGCCCCCCGCCCGACCTGGGGTCGAGCTCGAAGTTGTAGAAGCGGCCGTAGTTGCTGTCGAACTGCAGCGTCACCGAGCCGATCGGCCCGTTACGCTGCTTGGCGACGATGACCTCGGCCTTGTTGTGCATCTCGCCGCAGCGCTGCACCCACGCCTGGTAGCGCTTGGTGAAGTCCTCGGCCTTCTCGTTGTCGCGGGGCTTCGGCTCGCCGCGGCTCAGATAGTATTCCTCGCGGTAGAGGAACATCACCACATCCGCGTCCTGCTCGATCGTGCCGCTGTCCCTGAGGTCCGAGAGCTGCGGGCGCTTGTCCTCACGGGCCTCGACCTGCCGGGAGAGCTGGGAGAGTGCGAGGACCGGAACGTTGAGCTCCTTGGCGATGGCCTTCAAGGTCATCGTGATCTCGCCGATCTCGAGCACGCGGTTCTGCTGGGCCTGGCGCGAGGTGCCGCGCAACAGCTGCAGGTAGTCGACGACGATCAGCGAGAGGCCGTGGCGCCGCTTCATCCGCCGCGCCCGGGTCCGCACCGCGGCCACCGACAAGGCCGGCGTGTCGTCGATGTAGAGCGGCTGTCGCGCCAGCGCCTGGCTGGCCTCGACCAGCCGCTGCCAGTCGGCATCGCTCTCGATCCGCCCCTTCCTCAGGTCGTCCGAGCCGATTCGGCTCTCCGCCGACAAGAGGCGCATGGCGAGCTGCTCGGCCGACATCTCCAGCGAGAAGACGGCGACCGGATAGTGCTCGGGCTCGCCTGCGGAGGCGTCACCTCGGCGCAGCGCGGCGGCGTTGGCCGCCATGGTGACGGCGAGCGCCGTCTTGCCCATCGACGGGCGGGCCGCGAGGATCACGAGGTCCGATGGCTGCAGGCCGCCGAGCTTCTCGTCGATGCCTGTGAGCATCGTCGGCACGCCCGTGACCTTGCCCGCCTTGTGATAGGCGGTCTCGACCAGCTTGATCGTGTTGGTCAGCACCGTCGGGAAGGGCTTGAAGTCGCCGTCGACCTCGCCCTCTTGAGCGAGCGCGAAGAGCTTGGCCTCGGTCTGCTCGACCAGCTCGCGCCCACTCTCGTCGGCGCTCGGATCGTAGGCCCGATTGACCGTCTCCTCGCCGACGTGGATGAGGCCGCGCTTGAGGGCGAGATCGAAGATGACGCGCGCGTAGTGCTCGGCGTTGATGATCGATTCGGCGGCCCGGGCGAGGCTCGCGAGGTAGGCGCCGCCGTCGACCTCCTTGAGCGTCTCGTCCTCGTCGAAGAGGCGCCTGAGCGTCACCGGATCGGCGAGCCGGCCGTCGGCGACACGCCGGGCGATCGCCTCGAACATGCGCGCGTGCACGGGCTCGTAGAAATGCTCCGCGCGAAGGAAATGCGCGACCCGGTGGTAGGCCTCGTTGTTGACGAGGATCGCGCCCAGGAGCGCCTGCTCGGCCTCGAGCGCATGGGGCTGAACGCGAAAGCCGGTCGGCGCCTCCTGGAGGCCCGCGGCGGTCGATGTCGTGGCAAGGTCGTTGTCCATGGCCCGAAGCTAGCAAGTCCAGGCCCGGCGCGCTAAGCCCCCGCGTGCGTCAGCGTCGCAATGAGCAGGGGATGCCGCGGTGGACGAGGTGGGGATGAGCGACCCGGGGCTGGCGGTGGCGGACCGCGCGCCGCGGATCCGGCGCGGGGTGAGCCGGCACTTCGCGCGGCTCGGAGCGGCGGTCCTGACCGAGATGCCGCTCGCCAACCGGCGGCGCGCCGACGTCGTGGCGCTGGCGCCCGACGGCGCCGTCGCCATCGTCGAGATCAAGTCGGGGATGGCCGACCTCCGCGCCGACCGTAAATGGAGCGGCTATCGCGAATTCTGCGATCGCCTCTACTTTGCGGTCGACGCCGATTTCCCGCGGGCGCGGCTCCCCGAGGGGACGGGCGTCGTCGTTGCCGACGGCTTCGACGGGCTGATCGTGCGCGAAGCGCCGTGCCACCCGCTCGTCGCGGCCCGACGCAAGGCCGTGACGTTGCGCTTCGCGCGGCTCGCGGCGGCGCGGCTGCTCGGCGTGGTCGACCCGGACGCGACTGCGCCCTGAGCGGCCCGCCGCCGCCCGGTCGGGCCTCCTCAGCTCGCGTCGAGGGCGCGTTTCGGCTGGTCACGGGGCCGATCGTGGGCGACCTCGACGCGGGACAGCGCCAGAGCCTTGGCGAGCACGGCGAGACGCCGCTCGACGGTGTCGCCCGGCGGCAGCGAGCCGTCGTCGGGGAGCACCAGGCGCAGGCAGTCGTCGTCCCGCTCGACGTGGCTCGTCGCCAGCAGGTGAGCCGTCGCGCCCGACAGCCGGTAGGCGACCTGCAGCGCGTGCCCGAGCGCGAGCGCCCGCTCGGCCGCGGCACCGGCGAGGCCCATCGCCTCGCGGGCGAGCGGGGTTTCGAGGCGGCCGCGATAGCGGGCGTAGACGGCGAGCGCGAGCCACGCCCGTGCCGCGTGATCGAGGCCGGGAAGCGGCAGATGCAGGACCCGGTCGAGGGCGTAGTCGTGGCGATAATCGGGATGCGTCGACCAGGCGACGTCGGACAGGTGACAGGCGGCGACGCGCAGGCGTCGATCCAGCACGCTCTCGTCGAGCCCGAGGCCCTCCGTCCACGTCACCAGTTCGGCGCCGACACCGCCGAACCGGCTCTCGATGCGACCGTAGCGCTCGGCCATCTCGAGGAGCGGGTCGCGGGCACGCGTCGCCGTGTCGAGCTTGGCGAAGAGCCGGCCCTCGCGTACCCCGCTCGCGCTGAACACCACCCGGGCGGGCCGCAGCGCGCGCAGCGTCGCCGCGAGGACCAGCGCCGCCGCGGGCAGGGCCTCCTGGCGGCGCTTGGAGACGCGCTCGAGGTCCGCCGCGCCGAGCCGGGTGCGCCGGCTCGCGAGCTCGGCGAGCTGGAGCGCGACCGCACCCTCCAGGGCGAAGCCGTCGACGACCTCGAAGCCGCGCTGCAGCCGGGCCATCGCGAGCTTGGCGAAGGCCCGCCAGGCGCCGCCGACCGCATAGAAGGTGCGGCCGTCGAGGTCGGCCGGGAACTCGGCGGCGAGGCGGCGTTCGATCTCGCCGGCCAGTGACTTGCGCGAGCCCTTGCGGCCGTTCAGGCGGAACGGGCCGAACGGAAAGCTGCCGGCGCGTCCGACGCGGCCGGCATCGACCTCGGCGAGCTCCAGGCTGCCGCCGCCGAGGTCGCCGACGACGCCGGCCGCGTCGGGGAAATGGCTCAGCACGCCGAGCGCCGCGAAGCGGCCCTCGTCCTCGCCCGTGAGCACGTCGACCTTGGTGGCGAAACGGCTCTCGATCTCGGCGACGAACACGGGGCCGTTAGCGGCGGCTCGGACCGCCTCGGTGGCGAAGACGTCGAGCGTCCGCAGGCCCATGCCCTCGGCGAGGGCGAAAAAACGCCCGAGCGCCTCGAACGTCACCTCCGTCTCGGCGGCACCGAGGTTGCCGTCGATCTGCAGGCCGCGGCCGAGCCCGCACATCACCTTCTCGTTGAACTTGACCATCGGTGCGCGGACGATGCCGTCGTAGACGACGAAACGCACCGAGTTCGAGCCGATGTCGATCAGCCCGACCTGACGGGCGTCGGTGGCCCGCCGGGCGTGCACGGGGGGCATCGCGACGACGCGCCGGCTCAATCGTCGCCGATCCGCGCCGTGCGCGGAGCGCGTGGGCGCCGCAACGCCCGCCCCCGCCCGGACAGGCTCGGATTGGTCATGAAGAATGCGTGGAGGTTGAAGGGCTCGGAGTCGGTCGCGGGGGTCACGCGCCGGTAGTCGCCGGTCGTCCCGTCGAGCCACCAGCTCTGCGCGTCGTCCTTGAGGTTCGCCACCATGATCTGGTCCAGCACCTGCTCGTGCACCGTCGCGTTCTCGATCGGCACCAGCGTCTCGACCCGGCGATCGATATTGCGCGACATCCAGTCCGCCGAGCCGATGTAGACCTTCGCGGCGCGCGCCGGCAACCCGTGACCGTCGCCGAAGCAGTAGATCCGGCTGTGCTCCAAGAAGCGCCCGACGATGCTCTTGACGCGGATGTTCTCCGAGAGCCCCGCGATCCCGGGGCGCAAGCAGCAGATGCCGCGCACGACCAGGTCGATCGCGACCCCGGCGGCGCTCGCGTCGTACAGCGCGTCGATGATCCCCTTGTCGACGAGGCTGTTCATCTTGGCCCAGATCCGGCCCTCGCGCCCGGCCCGAGCGTGCTCGGCTTCGGCGGCGATGAGGTCGAGGATCCGGCGACGCATGTGCAAGGGTGCCAGGATGACCTTGGAGAGCTCCCGCGGCTCGGCGTAGCCGGTCATGAAGTTGAAGATTCGCGCTGCGTCCGAGCCCAGCACCGGATCGCAGGTGAAGAACGAGAGGTCGGTGTAGATCCGCGCCGTCACCGGGTGGTAGTTGCCGGTGCCGAAGTGCACGTAGGACTTGAGGCGCCCCGCCTCGCGGCGGACGACCATGGTGATCTTGGCGTGCGTCTTGAGCTCGATGAAGCCGTAGACGACCTGAACGCCCGCGCGCTCGAGGTCGCGGGCCCAGCGGATGTTCTTCTCCTCGTCGAAACGCGCCTTGAGCTCGACCAGCGCCGTCACCGACTTGCCGGCTTCGGCCGCCTCGCACATGGCGGCGACGATCGGGCTGTTGTCGCTCGTGCGGTAGAGCGTGCCCTTGATGGCGACGGTGTCGGGGTCGGCCGCCGCCTGGCGGAGGAACTGGACGACGACGTCGAACGATTCGTACGGATGGTGGACCACGAAGTCCTTGGCGCTGATCGCCGCGAAGCAGTCGCCGCCGTAGTCGCGGATGCGCTCGGGAAAGCGCGGCGTCAGCGGCTCGAACTGCAGCTCCGGGCGGTCGCCGACGATCATCTGCTTGACGTCGCCGAGACCGAGCGGCAGGCGCAGCGGCGCGACGTCGGCGGCGTCCGCGCCGAGCTCGACGGCGAGAAAGCGCCGCAGCTCCTCGGGCATGTCGGCGTCGACCTCGAGCCTGATGACCTCGCCGCGCCGGCGTCGTTGCAGGGCCAGCTCGAAGACCCGCATGAGGTCCTCGGCCTCCTCCTCGATCTCGATGTCGCTGTCGCGAATGACGCGGAACGCACCCCGAGCCAGGACCTCGAAGCCGGGAAACAGGCGGTCGACGAACAGCCCGATGACCTTCTCGACCGCCATGAAGCGGATGGCGTCGCCGGGCAGGCGGACCATGCGATCGAGCTTGCCGGGGACGAGGATCAGGCCGCGCCGCGCGTCCTTGTCGGTGCGGAACCGGAAGACCAGGCCGAACCCCTGATTGCCGACGAAGGGGAAGGGATGGGCCGGGTCGACCGCGATCGGTGAGAGCACCGGATAGATCTCGTCCTCGAAGTGGGCCTCGAGCCAGGCCCGATCGGCGTCGTCGAGCTCGCCAGCATCGACCGCGCCGATGCCTTCGGCGCGTAGCCGCGTCTCCAGCTCGTGCCAGCACAGCTCCTGGCGCCGGTTGATGTCCTGCAGGTGCTCGGCAATGGCGGCGAGCTGCTGCTCCGGCGTGCGCCCGTCGAGGCTGGGAACGGCGACGCCGTTCTCGACCAGGTCCTTGAGGCCGGCGACCCGCACCATGTTGAACTCGTCGAGATTGGTCGCCGAGATCGAGAGGAAGCGCAGGCGCTCCAAGAGCGGATGGCGGGGGTTCGAGGCCTCCTCCAGAACGCGGTCGTTGAAGCGCAGCCAGGAAAGCTCGCGGTTCAGATACCTCTCGCCGGCCGGGGCCTCGCTCGCCGCGATGTCGTTCGCTTCCGCTCGATCCATGTTCTCTCGTCGCGCCGCTGCGGTTGACGCCCCACGCCGGCGCGCATGCTACGACCGCAACGGGATCGCTGCCAAGCATGGGAGATCGCCATGGCCGCCTTTCATCCGCCTCGCCGGCTGGTGCTGCTGCGTCACGCCAAATCGAGCTGGGAGAGCGATGCCGAACGCGATTTCGATCGCCCGCTCGCAGCGCGCGGCGCCAGAGCCGCGCCGGCGATGGCGTCGCTGCTGGTCGAGCGCGATCTGCTGCCCGAATGGGTCCTCTGCTCCCCGGCCCTGCGCACCCGGCAAACCTGGGCGCACGTCCGACCGCTGCTCGACCTGCCGCCGGTCGAGGTGTTCGATCCGGCCCTCTACCTCGCTTCCGCGCGCACCCTTCTGCAGCGGATCGAGGAGACGCCAGGGCGGATCTCGACCGTTTGGCTGATCGGCCACAATCCGGGGTTGAAGGATCTCGCAGCCGAGCTGGCAGCCGCGGCGGACACCGCCGTGGGCGAGGCGGTCGCGCAGAAGTTCCCCACTGCGGCGGTCCTCGCCCTGGCCTTCGACGCCCCCGATTGGCCGGCGATCGGCAGCTCGACGGGCGCGCTTCTGGCGTGGCGCACGCCGAAAGGCCAAGAACCTCGCGAATTCTAGGAAAAGATGAAATACTTCATCGGTCATTTACACCTGGGGGGTAGATCTCGAGGGGCGCCGCGGACGGGCCGCGGTCATCCTCGCCGGAGCTGAGATGTCTCCTCGCGACGCTCTCCATCGGTCCCTCGCCCCGATGCTGTCCGCCCCGCTCGGCCGCGTGGCCGCCGCGCTCTCGGGCTTGGCGCTCGCCGTCCTCTTGCTGCTGATCATCCCGGTCGCCTGGCGCGGCGCGATGGCCACGATCGCCCTGACGACGGCCGGGCTCGGCCTCTGGGAGCTCGGGACGAGCGGCCGGTGGCGGTCGGCCGAGAGCACTGCGGCGCCGGCCGGCTGCGGCATCGATGACGCGGCCGCCTTCACCCGGTTCGTCGATGCCGCGCTCGCGCGACCGAACCCGCGCCTCGGACTTCTCTACTTGCAGTTGCGACAGGTGTCCCTCCTGCGGGCGACCTTCGGCCGCGAGCCCGTCGAGGCTCTGTTCGCCGCCGTCGCCCGCCGCCTGCGGGACCAGATCCGCGCCGACGATGCGCTCGCCCATCTCGGCGACGGGCTGTTCGCGATCGCCCTGCCGGGCATTGCCGACCGTGCGACCTTCGATGCCGTCGCCGGTCGACTGCGTGCCGACGTGGCGGCGCCGCTTCTGGTCGTCGGCGCGCGGCTCGATCCCACCTTCGACATGGCGGCGGTCCTCGCTCCCGACGACGGGGCGACGGCGGCGGAGTTGCTCGCCGCCGGCGAGGCGTCGCGGGAGTGGGCGAAAACGAAGCCGGGCGAGGCGGTACGCTGGCTCGCGCCGAGCTCAGGCGGCGAGGTCGCCCAGCGGCGCGCGCGGCTGCGCGAGCTTCTCGAGGCGAAGGACAGCCGCGCCTTCTTTCCCGTCTTCCAGCCCCAGCTGGACCTGGTGACAGGGCGAATCGACCGCGCCGAGGTGCTGATGCGTTGGCAGCGCGCCGACGGCAAGATCGCCGGTCCGGCGCAGTTCTTGAGCGAGCTCGGAGAGATGGGCGCGTTGCCCGCGGTCAGCCGCGAGGTCTACGCGGCGGCGCTCGCCGAGGCGGGCGTCTGCCGGGCCAACGGCTGCGGGCTCGAGCGGATCGCCCTCAATCTCGATGCCACGCAAGTCACCGGCGAGGACTGGGCCGACGTCCTGCTCGAGCAGGTCGAGCGCAGCGCTCTGCCAGCGACGGCGGTCGAGTTCGAGGTGTCGGAGAACATCCTCAAGCACGCCGACCTGGCCGTGCTCACCCGCGGCCTGCAGCAGCTGCGCGACGCCGGCGTCGGCGTGTCGCTCGACGATTTCGGCAAGGGCTTCGCCTCGCTCACGCAAATCGCCAACCTCCCCATCGACCTCGTCAAGATCGACGCACGCCTGCTCTGGGATGCCGCCGACGGAGGCCGCCCGCTGGCGGTGCTCGAGGGCACCGTGGCGCTGATGAGCCGGCTCGGCCTGCCGTGCGTCTTCGAAGGCATCGAGACGCCGGCGCATCTCGACCTGGCACGCCGTCTCGACGGCCGGGTCGCGCAGGGCTTCCTCATCGGCCGGCCGATGCCGGCGCCGCAATTCGAGGCCCTTCTCGCCGGCCAAGCGCCGCCATTGCCTCAAGACGTGCGGTGGCGAGCGGCGAGCCCGAGAATGACCTCCGGTGCGAAGCCGGCCCGGATCACCACCCCGTCGACGACGTAGGCGGGCGTTCCCACGGCGCCGATACCGAAGGCCAAGGCCGCGTTGTGCTGCAGCACCCGGTCGACCTCGGGGGCATCCATCGCCGCCTGGAGCCGGGCCGCATCCAACCCGTTGCGGGCGGCGAGATCGCTTACCAAGCCCGCGGTCGGGACGAAGCTGGTCGCCATCAGCGCCGCGTGCAGGGGCCAGTAGCCGCCCTGCCGATCCGCCGCGAGGGCGGCGCGGGCGGCGAGGGTCGAGGGCGGCCCGAGGATCGGCCATTCCCGGACGACCAGGCGGATGTCGCCGCGATCGGCGCGGCGATGCCACTCGGCGATGCTCGCTCGGCAGGGCAGGCAGCGGTAGTCGAGGAAGGCGACGACCGTGGGACCGTCGGCGCTGCCGCGCGCGTGTGCCGTCGTCTCGTCCTCGAGGACGGCGCGGCTGACCTCGACGCGCGCGCGCGGCGGACGGATACCGAGCAGCGGATCGCTGAGCCGGCCGCCGCCGCCGATGTCGAGGTCGACGAGGTCGCCCCGCCGGACCGCCTCGAGATCGGGCAGCCGCGGCTTCGACAGCACCGTCCATGCGGCGATCCCGGCGACGCCGAGCGCTGCGGCCATCAGGCCCCGGCGCCGGGTCAGAGCTCCAGCCATCGTCGGATCGTCAAGATCTGGTCCTCGGACATCAGCGCCGGCGCATGGCCGACGCCGGGGAAGCTCACCACCTCGGCGCGGGGGCCGCGGACCCTCATCTGCTCGCAGGTGGCGTGGGTCAAGACAACGCTGTCCCAGCCGTGCAGAACGTAGGTCGGGCACGCGATGGCATCCCAGACGGACCACAGGTCGACGTCGGCCTCGGCGAGATCGGCGTAGGGCACCCGGATCGCGGGGTCGTAGTGCAGCCGCCAGCCGTCACCGTCGTGGACGGTGCTGTGAAAGGTCAAGTAGCGCCACTGGTCGTCGGACAGCGGCCCGAACGGCGCATGGACGAAGCGCAGATGCCGCTCCGCCTCGTCGAGCGAGGCGAACCGGACCTCGACGCCGAGATAGCTCTTGATCTGCAGAAGTGCCTGCTTGCTGACGAACGGGCCGATGTCGTTGAGGACGAGACGGCGCATCGGCGGGGCGTCGCCGGCCGCCAGGACCATGCCGATGAGCCCGCCCATCGAGGTGCCGATCCAGTCGACCTCCGTCGGCGCGAGGGCGGCCAGCCACGCGCCGAGCTGGCCCGCATAGGTGGGCACGACGTAGCCTGCGGGGTCGTCGAGCCAGCTCGACCGGCCGCGCCCGACGATATCGACGGCCAGCAGACGTGCGCCCTGCGGCACGAGCTGCGTGGCCAGAACGTCGAAGTCGTGCGCGTTGCGGGTGAGGCCGTGGACGCAGACGACGGTCCGCTCGGCGTCCGGCTCGCCCCAGTCGAGATAGGCCATCTCGAGCCCTTCCCAGGGCGGGCCGAAGACGTGGCTCCGCTCGCGAGGGCGGGCCGGGCTACTTGAAGAAGTCACGATTCAAGGACGTGAGCTGAAGCGCCGCGAGGCAGTCCGCCCGCGCCAGGGGGGCGCAGTCGACGACGTCGTTCAACAGCACGCGATCGATTTCATCGCAAGTGACCCCCTCGAAGTCGAAGGATTTGACGATGGTCTTGGCGCCGGGCACCGGCGCCAGCTCGATGCGGAAGCGGGCGCCGATGATGCCGTCGGGCTGGAAGGTGACGAGGTCGAGGTCGAGGCTGTCGAGCGCGGCGCCGCCGTTGCGCAAGACGAGATAGGCGCGGCAGGCGCCCTCGACCTGCTCGAGCTTGTTGAGTTCGAGGCCGATCGGGTCGCCGGGAGATTGGGCCCGTCCGGGCGCGGCCGTGCCGAGCGCCACGAGCATGGAGAGGACGATGGGCGCGAGCCTGGTCAAGGGCCACCTCCTGGGTTGTCGCGCTTGCGAAAGCGCAAGGCCGCCGACGATGCAAGCCTTCGTCGAGCTCTGCGGGCATCGACCTCGGTCGCGGTCGATCGGAGTTCCCGGCCGGAACCGGCCGCCTCGTGTCATCGACGTGCCTCGACGCGCGCGCTCAGGGTCTTTCGACACGCTACGGAAAGACAAAGCGCACCGGCCCGAAGGGCACGGTGCGCAATAGGGGAGGCTGTACTCTCTCGCGGGAACAGGACGCCGGCTCCCGACGACGCCCATGGGATATGATTATACCGGAGTGACCTGAACCGCAACCGAACGGCGCAGCGGAAGACGACCTATCGACGGAACAAGGCGGCCAATTGTGGGGTGATGCCGCGAAGATCGTAGCCGGCGCGTGCCGCCGCCTCGACGATGGTGTCAGCCGGCAAGCGCTCGGCACTGGCGAACGCCCAGAGAAACGTGCTGCGCGTCCCGGAGGCGCAATAGGCCAGCAGCGGCCCTTCCGCCTCGGCGAGAAGCCCGCGCATCGCGTCGACCGTCTCGACCGAAAGTCGGCCGTTGACCACCGGCAGATAGTGGTAGGCGAGACCGGCCCCGAGCGCCGCCTGCTGGGCGTCTGCATGCGACAACTGGTCGGGGCTCTCGCCGTCGGGGCGATTGTTGACGACGGTGCGGATACCCGTCTCGCCCGCCCGTGCGAAATCGACGGCTGCCAGTTGCCCGGCGACGTAGACGCCTTCCATGACTTGCTTGAACATGAGAACGGCCTCCGCTCTCCGCAGGCTGCGCCACCCGCGGCGCCGAGCGGAGAGGGCTACCCGCTCGCGGCCGGCGGCGCAACCTCGCCGACGGGCGGTGCGTCGAGACCCGGCCGAAACCGCCTCTGGCCCTGGTGCCATGAACGTCGTCGGCGGGACGCGCCCGTTTCGCGGCGAGTTGGAGCCGGTGCGACGATGGTTTTGCTGCCACTCGCGTCATCCGTGCGGCACGTCGGGCGAACGGGCTGGCAAATCAACGCTCGACCGAGAGCCGCCGGCGGCTCGGCCGGGGCGGCGGTGTCGAGCCCGAGCGGGCGTGCCGCGCGGCACCCTCGCGCATCTCGACGATTGACCAGCGGTGCGCGGATGCGCAGCTTCACGACACCCTGGGGAGGACGACGCCTTGCCCTTGCTGGACCCGTCGGACGTGGCCGCGGCCGCGGCGCGCATCGCAGGACGCGTGCGGCGCACGCCGACGCTCGAGCTGGCGGCGGGCGAGCCGGCGCCGGCGACCGTGACCCTCAAGCTCGAGCAGCTGCAGCACACCGGCTCGTTCAAGCCGCGCGGCGCCTTCAACACGCTGCTGAGCGAGCGCGTGCCGGAGGCCGGGGTGATCTGCGCCTCGGGCGGCAACCACGGCATCGCCGTCGCCTACGCGGCGAAGGCGCTGGAGGTGCCCGCCGAGGTGTTCCTGCCCTTGAGCTCGGCACCCGTGAAGGTCCAGATGCTGCGGGCGTTGGGGGCCTCGGTGCGCCAGGTCGGCAGCGTCTACGGCGAGGCGCTGGAGGCGATGCGCGAGCGGGCGGCGGCGACGGGTGCCCTCGAGGTGCACGCCTACGATCAGCCGGCGACGGTCGCGGGGCAAGGCACGCTCTTTCGCGAGTGGCTCGAGCAGTCGCCCGACCTGACGACGCTGGTCGTCGCCGTGGGCGGCGGCGGCCTCGTCGGCGGCGCGCTCGCGGCGGTCGGGCACTCGCTCGAGGTGGTCGCGGTCGAGCCGCGCCACGCCCCGACGCTCGCCGTCGCCCTCGACGCCGACGCGCCGGTCGACGTCGAGGTGTCGGGGATCGCCAGCGACAGCCTCGGCGCGCGGCGCATCGGCCGGATCGGCTTCGACCTCGTGCGCCACCACGGCGTCACCAACGTCACGGTCGGCGACGACGAGATCCGTGCCGCGCAACGCTGGCTCTGGAGCCACACGCGCCTGATCGCCGAGCCGGGTGGTGCCGCCGCCCTCGCCGCGATCCTGTCGCGCGCCTACAAGCCCGAGCGTCACGAGCGCGTCGGGGTGCTGATCTGCGGCGCCAACACCGACCCGGCGACGGTCCTCGGCTAGTGGTGCGAGTTCAACGGAAGATTCCTTCCGTTGAACGTCTTGCGCACCACTAAGTGTTTGATCTGGTGGTCCGACTG
>CAYZSE010000040.1:0-23092 GCA_964481035.1 uncultured Geminicoccaceae bacterium
GGCCTCACCGGGCACCTCGACGCGCTCGGCTTCGAGCTCGTGGGCTATGGCTGCACCACCTGCATCGGTAATTCGGGCCCGTTGCCCGACGCCATCGCCAAGGCCGTCGACGACGGCAAGCTCGTCGTCACCTCGGTGCTGTCGGGCAACCGCAATTTCGAGGGCCGCGTCCATCCGCAGGTCAAGGCCAACTACCTCGCCTCGCCGCCGCTCGTGGTCGCCTACGCGCTCGCCGGCTCGATGACCAAAGACATCGTGAGCGAGCCGCTCGGCCAGGGCAAGGACGGCCCGGTCTACCTCAAGGACGTCTGGCCCGATCCGCACGAGGTCGATGCCGTGGTGCAGTCCGCCGTCGACCGCGAGATGTTCGTCTCCTCCTACAAGGACGTCTTCGCCGGGGACGAGCGGTGGGCGGCGATCGCCTCCGACGAGGCCGGCATGACCTACGACTGGGAGGAAGGCAGCACCTATGTTCGCCTGCCGCCCTATTTCGAGAACATGTCGCCCACGGCACCCGAGACCGTCGCCGACATCAAGGGCGCGCGCGTGCTCGGCCTGTTCGCCGACAGCATCACCACCGATCACATCAGCCCCGCCGGCTCGATCGCCAAGTCGAGCCCGGCCGCCGAGTACCTGATGCGGTATCAGGTGCAGCAGAAGGACTTCAATTCCTACGGCTCCAGGCGCGGCAACCACGAGGTCATGATGCGCGGCACGTTCGCCAACATCCGGCTCAGGAACGAGATGGCGGACGGCCGGGAGGGCGGCTGGACCAAGCTGATGCCCGAGGGCGAGCTGATGACCATCTACGACGCCGCCATGAGGTACGCCGAGCGCGGCACCCCCTTGGTGATCTTCGGCGGCAAGGAGTACGGCACCGGCAGCTCGCGCGACTGGGCCGCCAAGGGGACGAACCTCCTCGGCGTGAAGGCCGTCGTCACCGAGAGCTTCGAGCGCATCCACCGCTCGAACCTCGTCGGCATGGGCGTCATGCCCTGCAACTTCACCGGCGGCGCCACCCGCCAGACGCTCGCGCTCGACGGCTCGGAGCTGGTCGACATCATCGGCATGGAGGCGGGCCTCAAGCCGCGCATGAGCCTCGGCTGCACGATCACCCGAGCCGACGGCTCCAGCGAGGAGATCGAGCTGCTGTGCCGCCTCGATACCCTCGACGAGGTCGACTACTTCCGGCACGGCGGGATCCTCCACTACGTGCTGCGCCAGCTCCTCGCCCAGAGCCAGGCCGCCGGCAGCGCCTGAGCCGACGAGCGCGGCGTCGGGCGAGGACGGTGCGACCCCGGTGGTCGCGCCGCGGCGGCCCTCGTCGTCCGTGACGACGCGGCCGGCGAGGCGACCGACCAGCCGGACCGCCCGGTCGGTCGTGGCGAGTCGACGGGCGTGGGGTTCGCCGCCGGCGGCGCGCCGGCGAAACCGGCGATGACGGTGCGGCCTTCGACCGGTGCGGAGACCATCGTCCTCACACGCCCCTTAGGCGGCCTCCGGGGGGCGCTTTCGCCTGGGCAAGCCTCTGGCAAAGAAGCACTTTTCTGCGATCAGAACCCCGACGCACCACGCTCTGGTGAAAGACGGGGGCTCGGCCATGACTGACCGTACTCATTGAAGGTTCTACCCGTCCACATCGCCCCGGTGCACCCAGCGGGCGCAGGCGCGGTCAAACTTCTTGACGGCGCCGATGACGTAGGTGTCGTTCGGGTCGAGTGTCTGGGCGTACACCTGGAGATTGGCGCAGACCCGGGCCGGATGCTCCGGGCGCTGCAGCGTGCCGTACCACGGCTCGGTGGCGAAATAGCCGGCGGCATCGAGGAACGACGCGCCGAAATAGAGCTCGGCACCCACCGAGCTCGAGATCTCGGGGAAGAGCTTGAAGCCGCGATAGCTGTCGTCGAGCGTCTCGGCGAACGCCCAGTCGACCATCTCCTGCATGAGCTCGGCGACGCGGCGCTGCTGCTCCGGCGTCATGTGCTCCCAGCCGTAGCGGAACATCCGCGCGAGGTCGTAATTGTTGTGGTTGTGCCAGCGGCCGTCGCTCAGCCAGCCGAAGGGGTAGGCGTCGTCACGGATGGCGAAGGTCGTCTCGATGATCTCGGGCCAGTGGTTCACGCGGCCCTTGCGGGCGTGGATGATGTGGTAGGTGATCGACAGATCGGTGGTCGAGAAGACCGTCCTGCCGTCGCGGTACCAAGCGCCCCAGTAGCCCGTCTCCGGGTCTTGCCAGTCGTCGACGAAGGCGTTGATGTCGTCGATCCGCTGCTGCATCTCCGCCTCGGACAGCTCCCCGCCGTCGCGCGTCGCGCGGATGAGCTCGACCACCTCTTCGTCGCGGACCACGCGGGTGATGATGCTGACCATCCCGCCGAGCCGCGAGCGATGGTCCTCGCCGGTGCGCGGGATGTCGGAGATCAAGAGGTCGCGGAACTCGTCGGGCAGTCGCCGGCCCGAGCGCAGGAACGGCTTCCAGCGCATCGCCGGCCGGGTTCCGTCGTCGGCCAGCACCATGAACCGCTCGGCGGTCGATTCCAGGCGAATGAAGGATTCGTTGGCGCAGCGACCGAAGGAGCCGTCGGCATAATACTGGCGATCGGCGAACGCCTGGTCTTTGATCGCGAAGCTCCCCTCGAGCTCGTCGAGCCGCGCGTCGATCCGTGGCCACCAGGCAGTGTAGCCGACGAGCCATTTGGCCTCGACGAAGATCTGCCGCGAGCAGCGCGTGTCGTGGCCGGCGATGGTCCGCTCGAAGAGCTGGACGCCGAGTTCGTCGAAGCGGTCGTCGCGCGCCCGATGTCGTTCCGCGAAGTCCGGATCGTAGGTCTCGAACAACGCTCGGATGCGCCGCTTGGCCTCGTCGCCGACGACGCGCTCCGGCTGGAAGGCTTCCACGAGCGAGTCCGCGAATGCCGGCGCGGCCCAGAGGACGGCCGCGAGCACGAGCAAACAGGGTCGCATCACGTGCACCGGCCGCGGCTACTGCGCCATCTCGGGCACGTCGTCGACGACGATGAGGTCGGCCTCGGTGGCAGCACGGATCTCCTCGACGCTGACGCCGGGGGCGCGCTCCTGGAGGATCAGGCCCTCGGGAGAGGGCGCGAGCACCGCCATGTCGGTGACGACGAGGCTGACCGGTCGGGTGGAGGTCAACGGCAGGTTGCACTCCTCGAGGATCTTGGGCGCGCCCTTGTTGGTGTGGGTCATGGCGACGACGACGCGCTTGGCGCCGGAGACGAGGTCCATCGCACCCCCCATGCCGGGGACCATCTTGCCGGGGACCATCCAGTTGGCGAGATGCCCGTGGCTGTCGACCTGCAGGCCGCCCAAGACCGTCATGTCGAGATGGCCGCCGCGGATCAGCCCGAACGAGAAGGCGCTGTCGAAGGCGACGGCACCGGGCAAGGCCGTGATGAACGCGCCGCCGGCGTCGGTGAGGTTGGGATCCTCCATGCCTTCGGGCGGTCGCGAGCCCATGCCGATGAGGCCGTTCTCGGACTGGAAATAGACCGTCATGCCGTCCGGGACGTGGTTCGCGACCTGGGTCGGCAGGCCGATGCCGAGATTGACCAGCATGCCGTCGTGCAACTCCCGCGCGACGCGCTTGACGATCAGCTCTTTGATGTCCATCAGGCCGCCCTCGCCACGAGACAATCCACCAGGAGCCCCGGCACCGCCACCGCGTCCGGCGGCAGCACGCCCAGGGGCACGAACATCTGCGGCTCGACGATGACCGTCTTCGCCGCCATGCAGATCAACGGATTGAAGTTCCGCGCGGTCAACATGAAGTCGATATTGCCGTTGTAGTCGGCGCGGTGCGCGTAGACGATGGCGACGTCGCCCGGCAACGGCTTCTCGACGAGGAAGGTCTTGCCGTCGACTTCGAGCGTCGGCTTGCCCTCGGCGGCGCGGGTGCCGAGGCCGGTCGGCGTCAACACGCCGCCGAGGCCGTAGCCGGCGGCGCGGATCCGCTCGGCGAGGGTGCCCTGGGGCACCAGCTCGACCTCGAGCTCGCCGGCGATCATCTTCTTCTGGGTCACCGGGTTGGTGCCGATGTGCGAGGTGATGACCTTCGCAACGAGCCCGGCGTCGATCAGCTTGCCGACGCCGAGGCCCGGCCGCGCCGTGTCGTTGCCGACGATGGTGAGCTCGCGCTTCTCCTGGCGGACCATCTCGTCGATGATCCGCTCGGGCGAGCCGACGGCCATGAAGCCGCCGAACAGCACCGTCATGCCGTTCTCGATCTTGGCGACGCATTCCTCTACCGGGATCGCGCTCTTCATCTCGATGGACCTCCCAGGTCAGGCCGCTTCGGCGGTCTTGCGGGGCGGCGCTTGGATGAGCGGCCGCCCCTCGGTCATGTAGTGGTGGTAGAGCTGGGCCATCGCGCAGGAGGCGAGCCGGGCCTGCTCGTCGTCGGCCCGGCTGGTCAGCATGACCGGCACCTTGAGCCCGCACACCAGCCCGGCGGCATCGGCGTTGGCGACGAAGGTGAGCTCCTTCGCCAGCATGTTGCCGCTCTCGAGGTTGGGCACGATGAGGATGTCGGCGTGGCCCGCGACGAGCGAGCGGATACCCTTGGTCTTGGCCGCCTCGACGTCCATGGCGTTGTCCATCGCCAAGGGCCCGTCGACGATGCCGCCCTTGATCTGGCCACGGTCGGCCATCTTCGAGAGGATCGCCGCATCGAGCGTCGAGGGGATCGCCGGGTTGACGGTCTCCACCGCCGAGAGGATGCCGACTTTGGGGGTGTCGACGCCGAGCGCGCGGACCACGTCGATGGCGTTCTGGACGATGTCGACCTTGGTCTGGAGGTCGGGCGCGATGTTGATCGCGGCGTCGGAGATCGTCAGCAGATGGTCGAGGCCCGGCACGTCGAGGATGAAGCAATGGCTCACCCGACGGTTCGTCCGCAGCCCACCCGCCTTGGAGAGGACCGCGCGCAGGATCTCGTCGGAGTGGATGTTGCCCTTCATGATCGCCTGGGCCCGGCCCTCGGCGACGAGCGCCACCGCGGCGGCTGGAGCGTCGTGCGGGTCGGCCACGTCGACGATCTCGATACCGGCGAGATCCTCGCCGATACGTGCGGCCTCGTCGCGGATGGCCTTCTCCGGACCGACGAGGATCGGCGTGATGAGTTCTTCCTTGAACGACAGGAGCGCGCCGCCGAGGGAGTTCTCGTCGGTCGGGCACACCACCGCCGTCTTCATGGGCTCGACGCCTGCGAGCCCGTCGATCACCCGCTTGAAGTGCTGGTGCGGGCGGACGAAAAGCTCCGGCAGATCGACGTCGACCTCGAGCTTCTCCGAAGGCGCGGTGACCCGCGCCTCGCCCGTGGCGATCCGCTCGCCGCGCTGGTTGGTCAAGGTGCACCCGAAGACGACGACGCGGTCGGGGAGCTTCTCCTTGGCGACGACCTCGATGGTCAGCTCGTCACCGACATGGGCGCGACCGTGAAAGTCGAGGTGCTGCGAGCGGTAGAGCGTGCCCATGCCGGGCAGCACATTGCCCAGCACGGCGGAGAAGAGCGAGCCGCCCCACATCGAAGGGGCGACCGTCTCGCTGCCCTCGGTCGCCATCTCGCCCTGCTTGGGCAGGTGCAGCGGGTTGAGGTTGCCCGACGCGTGGGCGAAGACGATGAGGTCGTTCTCCGAGCAGACACGGGTGAGGCTGGCCCGATCCCCCACCTTGATCTCGTCGTAGGTCTTGTTCGTGCTCATCCAGCGTCTCTCCTAGCCGGTATCGTCCGCGTAGACGCGGACGTAGCGTCCTTCGATCTCGACGCCGACGAAGCGCTGCTCGAACTCCAGGCAGAGGCGCTGGGCAGCGGCCACGATCGCGTCGGTGGAATCGGTGCGCACGCGGACCATGAGGATCGGTCGGCGCCGCCCCTCGTAGACGCCCTCTGCGTCGAGGATGGTGAAGCTCGGAAAGGCCGTCTCCAGCACGGCCGCGAGCCGGTCGCGGTCGAGGGGCCGGTCGACGCTCGGGTCGGTGTTGGCGAGATAGAGCAGATGGACCTTCTGCCCGACGCTGGCGTCGAGCTGGAACTGCACGGTGCCGCCCGCCGTCAGCCGGCTGAAATGCGCGCGCACGGCCTCCTCGGCCGCGTCGGCGGCGGCCTCGAAGCGTTCGTCGAGAACCGCGTTCTCGTCCGCCAGAACCTGCTGCAGGGCGCGGCACGAGGCGACGTAGCCGAGGCACCAATCGGCCGGCCATCCGGCCGGCGGCGAGGCGCCGGTCGCGCGCAGGTTCGAGATCAGATCGGCGATCTTGACCAGCTTGGCGCCGCGCGACTTCCGCGCCGCCAGCTCCAGCCGGCGGCGCTTGCGCTCGTCTTTGGGCAGCGTCATGTCGTCGGAGCACTCGAGCACGATGTCGCGCACCGTGGGCCCGAAGGCGCTCGCCAGCTCCGCGGGCGTGACCGGCGTGTCCTCGACGACGTCGTGGAGCAGGGCGGCGACCATGAGGTCGGTCTCATCGCCGCCGGTCGCCTCGGCGACCTCGCGGGCGACCTCGATCAGGTGATTGACGTAGGGCTCTTGCGCCGCCCCCTTGCGCCGCTGGTTGGCGTGCGCGCGGGCCGCGAAGTCGAGGGCGCGCATCAGCCGCAACGTGCCGGCGTCGGTCATGTCGGTCATGCCGGGACGCGCGCGTCGTCGTCGTGCACGAGAAGACGACGTAGCCGCGCGATCAGCGCGAGCGTCTCGGGAACCATCTCCGCCACGTCGCCGGCGACGTCGAGGACGAGCGCCAGCGCCCGCTCGCGCTCGGCCCGCTCCGGCAGCAGCAAAGGCAGGGCGGCGAGGGCGGCGTCCGGCTCGAAGTCGCAGACGATCGATTGCTCGTGGATGATCCGGCTGCGCGCCTCGGCCGACAGGCTCGCGAACGGCTCCTCGGTGCGCAGCATGCGGTTCGAGCGCTCCAGCCGCGAGCGACGGATGGCGCCGCGCGATTTCGCCATGAGGATCATCATGCGGATCACGGCGTCGGCGAAGCCGCCCTGGTCGATGCGGGCGAGGGCGAGCTGCACCTCGGGCACATCGCGCAGGTTGCGCTCGCCGCGCGCGAGCGGGACACCGAGATCGCTCTCGGCGAGGTGCTGCAGCCCGGGTTGGCCGTAGATCGAGAAGAAGGCGATCTCCAGCCAGGCGTGCCGCGCGTCGCGCGCCAGGTTGAGCCCCTCCTCGACCATCTCGGCCCAGAGCCGCTCCCAGGCGACGAAGGGGTTGTCCTCGGCCGCGGGCCGGCGCTCGGCGCGCACCCGCTCGGCCAGGGGGGCGACCGGCGCGAGCAGCGGGTTGCGGCTCGACGCCCCCCAGCGACGGACGCGCAACGGGTGCATCTGGACAAGGGCTTGCGCCGACTGCGGGGTGACGACGGCACGCACCCAGGGCCGGACGAACAGGTCGTAGGCGTTCTCGCCCAGGTCCGAGAGCCTTGCGACGGCGCCGAACGCCGCCTCGTCCTCGCGGTGGTCGTTGAGCGCCTGGACATCGTCGATCGAACGCGGCTGGAACGAGACGGTGAAGGTGGCGTGCACGCCGGTACCGGCCTTGTCCTCGATGACCATCTCGTAGAGCCCCGGCGGCAGCGCCTCGATCGTCTTCATCGTCGAGACGATCTCGGAGTGCTGCTCCTTGGCCACCTTCGACGACACGAAGATGCCGAGATGGCCGACGTCCTTGTGCAGACAGTAGATGATCCGCTGCCCCTTGATCCGGATCTCCTGCACCTCGCGGTAGAGATCGGCGATCCAGTTCAGCGCCTGTTGCGGCGGCGTGATGTCGTCGCCGTAGCTGGCGAAGACGATGATGGGCGAGCGAATGTTGCGCAGATCGACGAAGGTCTGGCTGTCGAGATGGACCCCCTGCCGCGCCAGGCGATTGCCGATGAACAGATTCTTGACGATCCAGCGGATCTCCGCCTCGGTCATGAACATGAAGCCGCCCCACCACTTCTCGAACTCGAGATAGCGAGACGGCTCGTCGACGCCGGCGTAGAGGTCGTAGTACTTGCGCCACCAGACGTTGGCGGGGCTGAAGCTCTCGAAATTCAAGACCAGATGAGCGCCGTCGAACTCGCCGTTGCCGAGGTCGCTCATGAGCATGGCGGGGACGGCGCCGCCGGTGAGGCCGCCCAGATAGCGCATCGGGTGCCGCCGTGCCCGGGCGCCGGACCAGTAGGCGAGGGGCGCGCCGTTGATGACGATCGGGCCGGTGACGTCGGGGTTGGAGGCGGCCAGCAGCGCCGTCGCCCAGCCGCCCTGGCAATTGCCGACGACGATCGGCCGCGGCGCGTCGGGATGCAGCGCGCGAACGGCCCGCACGAAGTGCGCGTGCGTCGCGCAGACGTCGGCGAGCGTCTGGCCCGGCTCGGGGTGCGGGAAGAAGATCGCGAAATAGACCGGATGGCCGGTCTTCAACGCCACGCCGACCTGGCTCTCGGCCTTCGAGCCGCCGATCCCGGCCGCCTGGCCCGCCCGCGGGTCGATGATGAGGTAGGGCCGCCGCCTGGGGTCCGGCCGCGCCCCGTCGTCGGGCAGGATGCGCACCATGGCGTAGTTCGAGCGCCGCGGCAGGGCCCGGCCGTCGACCACCGTCTCATAGCGGAAGCCGAGGACCGGCGGCGCGCCCGCGGCTTCGTGCGCCAGATAGTTGTCACCGCGCTGGCGCAGCACGTCCCAGTAGAGCACCCACCGTTGCGCCGCGTCGACGAGGTAGCCGGCGAGGTCGGCGGCCACGTCGCGTTCGCCGGTGGCGGCAGCGATGCTCGACGCGCGCTCGGCGAAGGCCCGACCGTGCGCCGCGAGGCTCGCCTGGAGGATGCCCGCGTGGCGCTCGCCGAGCTCCTGCAGGCGCCCGTCGTGGGCGCGGCGGGCCGGGTTCGAGAAGATCGGCGGGAGATCCGCCACGGCGCCCTCCGCGACCCTCAGGACGCCGCGGCGTGGGCGTGGGCGTTGGCGCGGGCGAAGACGTCCTCGACCTTGGCGATCACGGCCGCATGTTCCGGCGCGATGTCGGGACGCCAAGAGACGATGCCGCGGATGACGGCCAGCGCGTCCTCTTGCTCCGCGGGCGTCGGCAGGAGGTGCGGCAGGGTCTCGAGAGCGCCTTCCGGATCGAACTGGACGATGAAGGCGGCACGGCGCGCCTTGTCCTTCACCTCGCGTCGCGTGAGGTCCTTCATCTTGGGATGCTCGCTCGCGATCTTCCGGGTCATCCGGTAGGCGCGCGCATCCTGGACCTTGCCGGCCTCGAGGCAGGCGAAGCCGATCCGATAGACGGCCTCGGCGAAATCGCCGGGCTCGCTGTCGGCGTAGAGCGCCCTGAGCTTGAGCCGGACCCACTCGTCCATCAAGTCGTCGCGTGGGTGGGCGACCACGTCCTCGCCGTGCGCCGCCATCCCGCTGACCGCGCGCACCGCCGGGCTCTCGTAGATCGAGAAGAACATCTTCTCCATCGCCTGATCGCGGCTGTCGCGGTACTGCTCGAGCGCGTCCTGCATCTTCTGCGCGAGGTCGTGCTCCGCGGCGACGTAGGGGTTGTCCTTGCCCGCCGCGAGGCGGTTGGCGCGCACCATCTCCGCGGCTTGCGCCACCCAGGCCATCATCGGGTTCTTGTCGGAGAACATCTCGCGCTCGAGCCGCACGGGCTGCATCTGCCGCGTCATTTCGGCCGTCATCTCGTTGGAGAAGGCCTGCACCCACGGCCGCAGATAGGCGTCGTACAGCGCCTCGTTGATCTCGGAGACCCGGGCGACGGTATGGAAGCTCGCCTCGTCGTCACGGGTGTCGTCGAAGGCGCGGATGTCGTCGAGGTCGCGCGCCTCCAGTCGGCAGACATACTGGCTGTGCTCGCCGGCGCCGCCCTCGTCGACCACCTGCTCCTCCTCGATGACCATCTCGTAGAGGCCCGGCGGCAGCACCTCGATCATGTCGAGGGCGGAGACGAACTCGGCGTGCTCCTTCAGCGCGATCTTCGCCGAGACGAAGATGCCGAGATGCCCGATCGATTCGTGCACCGTGTAGACGATCGTCTGCTGCCGCGCCCGCATCTCCTCGATGCTGCCATAGAGGTCGAGGATCCAGTTGAGCGCCTGCTGCGGCGGGGTGATGTTGTCGCCCCAGGACGCGATGACGACGATCGGCGCGCGGATCGCGCGCAGATCGACGCGGCTACCGTCGGAAAGGTATAGCTTGTTGCGGGTCAGCTTGTTGCCGACGAACAAGTTGTCGACGATGAACCGCATCTCCTCGACGGTCATGTAGAAATGACCGCCCCACCAGCGCTCGAAGGCGAGAAACCGCGCCTCCTCCTCGTCGACGTTGCTGTAGAGCCCGTACATCTTGCCAACGTAGGTGTTGGCGGGATTGAGATTCTCGAAGTTCTCGACGAGGTAGGCGCCGTCGAACATGCCGTGACCGAGGTCGCCCGTGAGCGAGGCGAGCCACGAGCCGCCGTTGAGCCCGCCCGTGTAGCGCATCGGGTTCTCGCCGCGCCGGCCGCCCCAGTACGACAGCGGCGCCCCGGCGATCGAGATGACGCCCGGCACCGTGGGCGCCAACGAGGCCGCCAGCATCAGGCCCCAGCCGCCCTGGCAATTGCCGACCATCGCCGGCGCGCTTTCCGCTTCCGGGTGCAACTCGACCACCTTCTCCATGAACTTCACCTCGGCGCGGGCGACGTCCTCGATGGTCTGGCCCGGCATCGGCTGCGGCAAGAAGCTCACGAAATAGACGGGATGGCCGGCGCGCATCGCGACGCCGACCTGGCTCGCCTCCTTGAAGCCGCCGATCCCCGGGCCGTGTCCGGCGCGCGGATCGAACACCATGTAGGGCCGCGCCTTGGGGTCGAACGTCGCGCCGGCCGGCGGGACGATCTTCAAGAGCTGGTAGTTCACCGGCCGCTCGAGGCGGCGGCCATCCATGATGACCTCGTAGTCGAAGCTGAGCACCGGCGGCTTGCCCGACTTCTTGTGCTCGAGCGACTGGTTGCCGCGCTTGCGCAGCACGTCGAGCGTCAGGATCGTCCGCTGCCAGCTGTCGACCATGTAGGCCCCGAACGGACCCGCGCTCGCGATGGCGTCGAGCATCGGCATGAGGCTCGCCATGGGCGGCTGCGGCTCGACCGCCGGCGCGACCGCGCGGTGCTGGGTCGACGCCTTCAACGCCTCGCCCCACCACTGCATCATCCACTGCGCGGCTCGCATCGGGTCGGTGGGCAGGGGCTCCTGCCCGTTGCCCCCTTTCGCTCCGCTCGCCATCGACGGCGGCGTCGGCACCATGGGCGCCCACGCCTGCATCATCGACGACCAAGCCTGCATGGGATCTTGGGTCATCGCGGTCCTCCTCGAGTTGACTGAGGCATACGCCGCGTGCGTGACGAGCGTGTGACGATTGTGCGCTGCAGCGCAGACCTTCGGCCTCGTCCAAAAGGCTTAATCGACCGCTCATGGACTGTAACGGCACGCGCACAATCGTGCCCTAAGCTGCATCGCAGCAAACACACGGGTTCGGAGGACCGAGGAATGAGCGACCCGGATATTCTCACGTTCGATGCCGGTGCCCGTCAGCTGCACGGCAAGAAGGGGATCGTCCTCGGCGTCGCGAACCGGCAGTCCATCGCCTACGGTTGTGCCGCCGCCTTTCGCTTTCTCGGCGCGGAGCTGGCCATCAGCTACCTCAACGAGAAGTCGAAGCCCTACGTCCAGCCCATCGCCGAGGAGCTGGAGGCCGAGATCTTCATGCCCGTCGACGTGCAGAAGGAAGGCGAGCTGGAGGCGATCTTCGATGCCGCCCGGGAGAAGTGGGGAGGCATCGACTTCGCGCTGCACTCGATCGCCTTCGCCCCCCGCGAGGACCTGCACGGGCGTCTGGTCGACAGCTCCGCGCGGGGATTTGGGCTCGCGATGGACGTCTCGTGCCACTCCTTCGTGCGCATGGCGCGCTGCGCCGAGCCCCTCATGGGCAACGGCGGCACCTTGTTCGCCATGAGCTACTACGGCGCCGAGAAGGTCGTGACCCATTACAACCTCATGGGGCCGGTCAAGGCGGCGCTGGAATGCTGCGTCCGTTACCTCGCGCACGAGCTCGGCCCCAAGGGCATCCGGGTGCACGCCATCTCGCCCGGCCCGATCCGGACCCGGGCGGCGTCGGGCATCAACGAGTTCGACGAGCTCTTGAGCGCCGCCGAGACCCGCGCGCCGCGCCACCAGCTCGCCTCGATCAAGGACGTGGGCGTCGCCACCGCCGCCCTCGCCACGCCGGCGGGCCACCTCATCACGGGCAACACCATCTATATCGACGGCGGCTACCACATCATGGGTTGAGCCGGACGCCTCGGAGACGCGCCATGAGTGACCTCGTGCTGGTGCTGAACGCCGGCTCCTCGAGCCTCAAGTTCTCGCTGTTCGAGACCGACGCGGACAACGAGCCGAGCTTGCGCGCCGGCGGGCAGGTCGAGGGCATCGGCGTCAAGCCGCGCTTCGTCGCCAAGGACGCGGCGGGCGAGGTGCTGGTCGACCTGGACTACGACGCTGGCGCGGGACACCGCGGCGCGATGCAGCGTCTCGTCGACTGGCTCGCCGATCACCTCGGCGGCCGCGCCGTGGCCGTGGTCGGCCATCGCGTGGTGCACGGCGGCACGCGCTACGCGCAGCCCGTGCGCGTCGACGGTCAGGTGATGGAGGACCTCGAGACGCTGATCCCGCTCGCCCCGTTGCACCAGCCGCACAATTTGAAGGCTATCGAGGCGGTGGCGCTCGCCTATCCGGGGGTACCCCAGGTCGCCTGCTTCGACACCGCCTTCCACCGCGACCAACCCTGGGTTGCCGATACCTTCGCCCTGCCGCGGAGCTTCTACGCCGAGGGGCTGCGCCGCTACGGCTTTCACGGACTCTCCTACGAGTATATCACCCGCTACCTGGAGCAGCACGCCCCGGCGCTGGCCGCCGGCCGCGTCGTCGTCGCGCATCTCGGCAATGGCGCCAGCTGCTGCGCCATCGCGTCCGGCCGCAGCGTCGACAGCACGATGGGCTTCACCGCGCTGGACGGGTTGCCCATGGGCACGCGCTGCGGGCAGATTGACCCGGGCGTGCTCTTGCACCTCCTGGAGGCGCGCGACATGACCACGGCGGCGCTCAGCGATCTTCTCTATAAGGAATCGGGTCTCAAAGGGCTGTCGGGCATCAGCAGCGACATGCGCGATCTCACTTCCAGCGACCGGCCCGAAGCCCACGAGGCGATCGCGTATTTCACGTTCCGCATCCGCCGCGAGGTCGCGGCCCTGGCGGCGAGCCTCGAGGGGCTCGATGCCCTCGTCTTCACCGCCGGCATCGGTGAGCACGCGCCGAGCGTTCGCGCCGATGTCTGCCGGCATCTGGGGTGGCTGGGCATCGTTCTCGATGAGGCCGCCAACGACAGCGGTGCCGAGGTGATCTCGGCGCCGAGCAGCGCCGTCGAGGTTCGTGTGGTCCCCACCAACGAGGAGAAGATGATCGCATTGCACGCGCTTCGCACGATCCATGGCTGAAGCCGCTTGCCCGACGCCGGCACCTCGTCCAGCGCCGAGTTTGCCCTGCCGCCTCGATGTGCGCACCGCGGCGGCGCTGGTCGCGTCGGGCGCGGCCGGCTCTCTTGTTGTTCTCGACGCGACGGGTCGACCGATGGCGGAGGCTTCGCGGGCATACATGGATGAGCTTGCGCGGCCCCGGCTCTTGCTATCGACGCCGAAACGAGCGAATTGAGGGATCGCGCAGTAGCCCATACCCAAAAGGCCAGATCTGCTGTTGATGCCTCGTGCCGCCGAAACCAATCCATGCTCCGCGGGTCTGCTGGGTGGCGTCCGTGGTGGCCTCGACACCATGATCGCGGGTTGCCGAGGGCGCCGACCGGCGCACAAGACGGTGGCGGGGATGCGGCGCACCATTGTAATGGGCTGCACGCGAGCATCGCGTGACCTGCGGTCCCCGAATGCCGCATGTTCATGATCCGTCTGCGGGCCAGGAGTTGAGTTTTGGAAAAGATCCAGCAGGCCATCGAGCGAGCGCGGCAGCAACGTGCCTCTCTACCGCAGGAGGGAGCGCGACCGCCCGCGGCCGGCAACCGTCAGACGAACGCCTTCGAGACGGTCCTGCAAGCGGCGGGTGTTGTGCGGCTCGACCAGGCCCACCTCCGTGCCAACCGGCTCGTCACGGCCCTGCCCGACGATCCGCACATGGACGTCTTCCGCGCGTTGCGCACGCAGGTCTTGATGCGTTTACAGACGCTCGGCGGGCGAAGCTTGGCGATCGTGAGCGCGCGTGACGGCGAGGGCAAAACCTTCGTCGCCTGCAATCTCGCCATGAGCCTCGCGCGCAAGGCCGAAGCGCCGGTGTTTCTCGTCGATCTCGACTTTCGCCGGCCGAGCCTGCATCGCATCCTGGGCGTCGAGCCGCGCCATGGTGTCGCCGACCTTATCGAGGGGCACGCCGAGCTGGAGGATGTCATGCTGCGCGTCGAGGACAGCAACCTGTTCGTCCTGACCCAGCCGACCCAGCAGCCGCACGCTTCCGAGCTGATCGCGTCGACGCGGACGCGCGAGATCGTGCGCTCGCTCGTCGAATTCAGCGGCGACGGTATCGTGATCGTCGACTGCCCGCCTCTCTTGCTGACCGACGAGCCGTTGGTGGTTCAAGGCTTCGTCGACGGGTGCCTGTTGGTGGTGCAGCAGGGGCGGACGACCCACGACGAGGTCAAGCGCGCTGCCGAGTTGATGGACGAGACCAAGTATCTCGGCAGCGTCATCAACCGCGGCGATGCCTCCGAAACTCAGTTCTATTACGGCTACCGGTGACGCGGAGCGCCGACCGCGGGGAGTAGCTGCCTTGTACGAAGCCCACTTCGGACTGCACGAAAAGCCGTTCTCGCTGCTGCCGGATCCGCGCTTTCTCTACGCGGGGCGGACGCACGCCATGGCGATGCACATGCTGGAGTACGGTCTTTCCGAGCAGACCGGCTTCGTCGTCCTGACCGGCGAGGTCGGGACCGGGAAGACGACCCTGCTCCGCCACCTCTTGCGCATCGTCGATGCGGACGTCCTGGTCGGCCTGGTCAGCAACACGCACGAAACGTTCGGCGAGCTGATGAAGTGGATCATGCTCGCCTTCGATCTCGACTTTCGCGACCACGACCGCGTCCAGCAGCACCAGATCTTCACCGACTTCCTCATCGAGCGCTATGCCCGCGGCCAGCGGGTCGTTCTCATTGTCGACGAGGCGCAAAATCTCGGGCGCGATGCCCTCGAGCAGTTGCGCATGCTGTCCAACATCAACGCCGAGGCCGATCATCTCCTACAATTGATTCTCGTCGGCCAACCCGAGCTGCGGGCGATGCTCCAGCAAGAAGGCTTGCGGCAGTTCGTGCAGCGGATCTCGATCGACTATCACCTCAAGCCGCTCGATGCGAGCGACACCGCGGCCTATGTCGGCCATCGCTTGGCGACCGCCGGCGGCGATCCCGAGATCTTCGACGAAGCGGCACTCGCCGCGGTCCATTACTTCACGCGGGGGCTGCCTCGGCTGGTCAACTCCCTCTGCGATCTGGCGATGGTGTACGCCTTCGCGGAGGACCGCCATGACGTCGATTTCGACGTCATCTGCAGCGTGATAGAGACGCGCGTTCAAGACGGGCTGAGCAACTTCCGCCCCATACCCGAAGCGACCTCACGCGCGGCCTTACGTCGGCTCGTCTTCGAGGAAGCGGCCCGAGAGCCTGCCTCCAGCGTCTTCAGCGGATGAGTTCGTAGCCCTGAGAAGGCACCTGCCGGGCGGGTGGTCGTCCTCCGTATCGCCCGCCTCACCATGACGGTGGTGCCGCGCGCCGCCGGCCTTGTTCGCGCCGCGCCCGGCCCGGTCACCCCTCGTCGGCCAGCTTCTCGAAGGCCGGGCCGAAGACGGCGTGCGCCATCACGGGCTCGGCCACGCCGCCCAAGCGGGCGTAGGCGGCGTGCGCCTCGCGGTTCCAGCTCTTGGACGCCCACCAGACATAGCTCGCGCCGCGGGCGCGAGCGCTGCGCGCGACCGCGGCGATCAGCGCCCGCCCGATGCCGCGGCCCCGGAGATGCTCGACAACGAACAGGTCGTGAACATAAACGCCGCGCGCAGCAAACCCCGTCTCGTAGGCGCGGTGGAAAAAGGCGTAACCGGCCGTCTCCGTGCCGACGACGGCGACCCGGGCCTCGAACCAGGGATCTCCACCGAAGAGATCGGCCATCAGCCGGCCACGGGTCATGGGCTCGGTGGGATTGCCTTGATGCCGGTTGAGCGCAACGACGAGCTGCGTCAAGGCGTCGAGATCGTCGATCTTGGCGGCGCGGACGACGAGCCGAAGTGGGCGCGTCGCCGTCACGTCTCAGCCCTGCGCGCTGGCGACCACGCCGGCGTCGTGCAGCCGTCCGACCTCGCTTTCCGAGAGCCCTAGAACGTCGAGCAGGATCTCGTCGGTGTCCTCGCCCAGCTTCGGCGCCCGCTGCACCGGCACGCTCTCGATCTCGCTGAAGTTGAGCGGCGAGCCCGGCATGAGGTAGCGGCCGATCCCGGGCTGCTGGACCATCTCGAAGAGCGGGTTGGCCGTCGAGCAGTCCGGGTCCTGCTGCAGCATCTCCCGCATGGTCCGATAGGGTGCCCAGGTCACGCCGGCGGCATCGAGGGCCTGCTTGACCTCCGCGAACATGCGCGTCGCGAACCACGGCTCAAAGATGCGCCCGATCTCGCGACGAGCGCGAAAACGATCGCCCTCGTCGTTGAAATCGAGCTTGAGCCGCGCCTCGAGCTCGTCGATCTGTTCCTTCAAGCCGGTCGCCTTGACGAGGCTCGCCCACTGCCCCTTGGACAGCCCGACGACCATGACCTGCTTGCCGTCGAGCGTGCCGAAGTCGCGGCCGAACGCGCCGTAGAGGTAGTTGCCGTCGCGCGGCCGATCCGTGTCGTTGACCATGACCTCGGCGATCATGCCGAGATTGGCGACCGCGGCGAGGGCGACGTCCTTGAGCGCGAGCTTGACGAGCTGACCTTGCCCGGTGCGCCGCCGATGACGCTCCGCGGCGAGCAGCCCGACGCAGGCCATCTGCCCGGAGATCAGGTCCCAGGCCGGCAGGAGATGGTTGACCGGCCGGGGAAAGACATTGGGCCCGGTCATCCATGGCAGACCCACCTGCGGGTTGACCGTGTAGTCCACCTCGGATGTGCCGTCGTGGCGGCCCGTCAGGTTGACCATGACGAGATCCTTGCGGCGTGCCTTGAGCGTCTCGTAGTCGAGCCAGCCCTTGGCCGGAAAGTTCGTCATGAAGATGCCGGCGTTGTCGCCGGGCGCGGTGATCAGACGGGTCAGCAGCTCCTGGCCTTCCGGCTTCTTGAAGTCGACCGCGATCGAGCGCTTGCCCTTGTTGAGGCCGGCCCAGAACAGGCTGTGCTTGCGATCGAGGGAGACCGGCCAGCGCGTGTAGTCGAGGCCGCCGCCGATCGGATCGAAGCGGATCACCTCGGCGCCCATCTGGGCGAGGGTCATGCCGCCGAGCGGCATGGCGACGAAGGCCGAGCCCTCGACGACGCGCAGACCGGACAAGATTCCATGCATGGGCAGGCGGCCTCCATCGCTTCGTGGCGGGGCGAACTGTGGCGCGAGCGCGCGCGTCGGGCAAGGCCGTTGCGGCTCGGCTTCAAAATCCGGCGCGGGCGGTCATCGCGAGGCTGCCGTCGCAGCGGACGGCCTTGAGCTCGAAGCCGTCGTCGCTGCGGTCGGCGATGAACCGCAGCGGCTGGTCGACGAAGGCCGGAGCGCGGGCGCGGAAAGTGAACTCACGGGCGTTCGCGCCGACCGTGCGCATCGCGAGGTCGAGCAGCTTGGAGGCGATGAGGGGGCCGTGCACGACGAGGTCGGGATAGCCCTCGACCTCGGTCGCGTAGCGCCGGTCGTAGTGGATGCGATGGCCGTTGAACGTCACCGCCGAGAAGCGGAAGAGGTCGACGGTATCGGGTGTCCAGTCCTCGACCACCTCGCCGATCGGCAGGTCGTTGCCGGGCAGAGGGGCCGCCTGTGCGGCGCCGGGGTTGAGGTAGACGATGGTCTGCTTCTCGCGCAGCACGGGCTCGGCGTCCTGGGCGAAGACGCTGCTGATCTCGACGAAGACCAGCTCACCGGCCGCACCGTCCTTCTTGGTGATGCTGTCGATGGTGGTCGTCTTCATCGCCGGCGCGTCGAGACGCAGAGCGCCCAACCGCTCCATGCTGCCGCCGGCGAACATGCGTCGCTCCAGACGGATCGCGGGGATGAAGCCGCCGCGCTGAGGGTGGCCGTCCGGGCCGGTGCCGCTGCGGGTCGGCCGTGGCAGGAAGAAGCCCCATTGGCGGCCGAGGGGCAGCGTGTCGTCGAGGTCGAAGTGCGCGTCGCCGAGCGTTCGTGCGAAGCGCGCCGCGGTCTCGGCGCCGAGCGTCGTCGTCTCGACCGCCGAGCGGCCGACCGCCGCCTCGTATTCCAACAGGTCCGCAGGCGTGAGGGAACCTGGCGCTGCCATCGTCGTGTCTCCCGGTGGTGCGTCGCCGGCGGGAGTAAGACCGAACGGCGCCGCCGCTGCAACCTTCGCCGATCCATCCGCATCGAAGACGCCAAGCGCGTTCTGGCCTAAGCTAGTGCCGCGCACTCGAACGAGAGGATACCATGGTTCAGGATTTCGACCTCTTCGTCATCGGCGCCGGCTCGGGCGGCGTTCGCGCGGCGCGCATCGCCGCGTCGCACGGCGCGCGTGTGGGCATCGCCGAGCGGCAATATCTCGGCGGCACCTGCGTCAATGTCGGCTGCGTGCCCAAGAAGCTCATGGTCTTCGCGGCGTCCTATGCCGACCATTTCGCCGATGCCGAGGGCTTCGGCTGGCGCGTCGGCGACCGGCGCCACGACTGGCCCGCGTTCATCGCGAGCAAGGACCGCGAGATCGGGCGCTTGAACGCCATCTACGAGCGGCTGCTCGAAGGCCCGGGGGCGAAGATCTTCTGGGGCGACGCCAAGCTGACGGGCCCGAACGAGATCGCTATCGGCGACGAGACGGTGAGCGCGGAGCGCATCCTCGTCGCCACCGGTGGCCGGCCGATCCTGCCGCTCATTCCCGGCGCGCCGGAGCACGGCATCACCTCCGACGACGTCTTCACCCTTTCGGAAATGCCCGAGCGTATCCTCGTCGTCGGCGCCGGCTATATCGGGCTCGAGTTCGCCGGCATCTTCCGCCGGCTCGGGGCCGAGGTGAGCCTAGCGCACCGCGGCCAGACGATTTTGAACGAAGCGTTCGACCACGACGTTCGCCGGGTGCTGCAGGAGGATCTCGCCAAGCAGGGGATCCGGTTCACCTTCGATTGCCGGGTCGAGCGGGTCGAGAAGCTGCCGCGCGGGGTCCGCGTCCATCGCTCGAACTGCGCGCCGCTCGAGGTCGACCAGGTGCTGTTCGCCACCGGCCGCGCGCCCAACGTCCGCGGCCTCGGCCTCGAGGCGCTCGGTGTCGAGCTCGACGACAACAAGGCGATCCACGTCGACGACGACGGCCGCTCGAGCGTTCCCTCGATCTTCGCGATCGGCGACGTGACCGCCCGGGTCCAGCTCACCCCCGTCGCCACCGCCGAGGGCCACGCGCTCGCGGATCGCCTGTTCGGGCCGGCCGCGCGGACCGTCGGCTACGAGAACATCCCGACCGCCGTCTTCGCCAACCCGCCGGTCGCCCAGGTCGGCCTCACCGAGCGCCTCGCCCAGGACGCTTTCGGCGACGATCTCGACGTCTATGTCAGCAGCTTCAAGTCGATGCGCTTCGCGCTCGCCGAGCGGGACGAGAGCACGCTGATGAAGCTCGTGGTCCAGCGCTCGACCGACCGGGTCGTCGGGCTGCACATGGTGGGCCAGGACGCACCCGAGATCGTCCAGGGCTTCGCCGTCGCCGTCAAGACGGGGGCCACCAAGGCGGACTTCGACGCCACCATCGGCATCCACCCGACCGCGGCCGAGGAGTTCGTCACCATGCGGACCAAGCGCACCGTCTCGCGCGAAGAGATCGCCGCCAGTTAGGCGGCGGCAGGACGTGAACGGGCGTCGCGTGCTCGAGTTCGGCCTCCTGCTCGCAGCCGGCTACGGTTTGGCCGTCGGCGGGCTCTTCTTGATGCAGGACCGCATGATATTTCCGCGGGCCGCGACGCCGCCGCCCGGTCGCGAGCTGCCCGCCACGGCGGAGCGGTGGTCGCTGCCGGCGGAAGGCGGCGTGACATTGCATGGGGTCCATCTCCCGGGAGCCGAGGAGGCCCCCGCCGACGTCGTGGGCTTCTCCGGCAACGCCTGGAATGCACAGGACTTCGCTCTCTTCCTGCGCGACTGTTTGCCCGAGGCCGCGATCACCGTGTTCCACTACCGCGGCTACGCGCCGAGCGGCGGGGCGCCGAGCGAGGCCGCGCTCGCCGCCGACGCCCGCCGCGTCGTCGCGGAGGTGTCGAGGCGGCGGCCGGAACGTCCCGTCGTGCTCGTCGGCGTCAGCCTGGGCTCGGGCGTCGCGGCACAGGCGATCGACGCACCGGGCGTCGCCGGCGCCGTGCTCGTTGCTGCGTTCGATTCTCTAAAGGCCGTGGCGCGGGAGCGCTATCGCTGGGCACCCGTGGGTCTGTTGCTGCGCCACCAGTTCGACAGCGCGGCCAAGCTCGCCGGCACCGACCGCCCCGTCGCGGTGCTGAGCGCGGCCCGGGACGAGCTCTTTCCGCCCGCCCGGACGGCGGCGCTGGTGGCCGGCGTGCGGCGGCTCGCCCATCGCCACGTCTTCGCCGATGCCGACCATAACAGCATCGTCGACGAGCCCAGCTTCGCCGAGATCCTCGCCAAAGCTCTGGCGGCGGTTCTCGACGCGCATCGGCAGGCAGTTCCGCCGCGGGCGCCATGAGCTGCCGCCGACTTCGCGCGGCTTCTCAGGCCCATCGCGCACAGGACGTGATCGACCTTGGTGAACCGAATGGCGACGTCGCCGACGATCCCGACACGATTGCCCCACGGAACGCGGAAACCGGGACAGCGGTCGGGGGACCATTTCGGCGCCGATGGCTTCGACCGCCCGGCGGACGGCGTCCTCGTCGTCGACGACGAGGCCGAAGTGACGGTGGTCCTCGTTCGGTCGCGGCGTTGGCCGCTGCACCAGCGCCAGGAACTGGTCGTCCAGATCGATGAAGGCAGCACCCACGCTCTTGCTGCGTCGCTCGAACGAGAGGAACGGGCCAGAGACCCCAAGGGCCCGATCGATATCTCCGACCTCCAGCGCGACGTGGTTGATTGCGACCGCGCGCGCTTTCGCCGGCTCGCTCGTGGCCGATACCACGGTTGGCCCGCCGAGGACGCGTATGTCGGTGTCTGCCGGCGCCTGCGGCTCCGTGATTTCGGTCGATGACCCGGCCCTCGACGGCGCCCGGCGCGCGCTGTGTCCAACATCATCGCCGTAGATGTCATTTTCGCTAGATTTCGGACATCCCGGCGTAGCCTGGATCGATCTGGACCGGCAGGAGGACAACGATGCTCACAGCTACGAAGCTCAGCGCTTGCACGTCTGCCGGCTCACTGACGTTGCTCACCGCCTCGAACGCCACGGTGGGTCGCATCCTCGTCGGCTGGAACGGCACGTACGACGACCGGTACGCGGGCATCGAGAACGTGGTCGGCTCGAACCGGGGCGACAGCATCCTCGGCTTCGATGCCAACAACGTTGTCCGCGCCGGGGACGGGGACGACTTCGTCTAGGGGATGGCCGGCGACGACACCATCGACGGCGGGCTCGGCGACGATCATCTCGACGGCGACGGCGGCATCGACCAGTTCTACCCCGATCTCGGCCGCGATCCCGGCCGCTATATCACCTTTAAGTCGACCGCATTCCCCTCTTGGACGACCGGCATCATGCTGATCGACACCAAGAACATTCGCACCGCGACCGGCAGCGCCGGCCACGACACGTTCCATTTCGTCGACGGGCGCGAGGACAGCACCCGGCTGATCATCACCGACTTCGACGACGCCGTGGACACCATCGTTTTCCGCGAGATCGAGCGACCGGGCAGCATCCCGCTCTTCTCCAGCCGTCTCATCGACGAGATCGCCGACATCGACACCAACCGCGACGATCTCATCACCACGGCGGACAACGGCTGGTCGCTGCAGGGTGGCGGCTGCGATCTCGTCTACGAGACGCACGACGGGACCGAGCTGATCGTGCAGGGTCACACCTTCTTCGACGCGGGCGCGTTGGAGATCGCGTAGAACGTCGAAGGTTCTGCGCGTTTCGAAGGGTGCAACGGCGGCGGCGTCGGTGCTATGCCGCGGCACGAATGGCGGTGGCGCGGGAACGGGAAAGAGCCTGGAGCGGACATGGCGACCGGATTGATCGCGCTGCTCGACGACGTCGCGGCGATCGCCAAGCTGGCCGCGGCCTCGGTCGACGACATCGCGGGCCAGGCGGCCAAGGCCGGCGCCAAGTCGGCGGGCGTGGTGATCGACGACGCGGCGGTGACGCCGCGCTACGTCGTGGGCCTCGCCCCCGCCCGCGAGCTGCCGATCATCGCCCGGATCGCGCTCGGCTCCGCCCGCAACAAGCTGCTGGTGCTGCTGCCGGTGGCGCTGCTCTTGGGCCTGTTAGCGCCCTGGCTGATCGCGCCGCTCCTCATGCTGGGCGGCGCCTTTCTCTGCTACGAGGGTGCCGAGAAGGTCTACGAGGCGCTCTTTCCCCACGCGGCGCACGCGCACGAGGCCGAGCTCGAGGTCGAGGCCGAACCCCGCGCCCTCGAGCAGAAGAAGATCGCGAGCGCCGTCCGCACGGACTTCATTCTCTCCGCCGAGATCATGTTCATCGCGCTCGCGACCATTCCCGACATCGGCTTCTGGCGGCAGGCCGTCGTCCTCGCCGTCGTCGGCCTCGGCATCACGGGGCTGGTCTACGCGGCGGTGGCGGTGCTGGTGAAGATGGACGACGTCGGCGTGGCGCTCGCCACGCACGGCCGTTTTGCCGCCACCCGCGCCCTCGGCCGCGGGCTCGTCGCGGCCATGCCCTGGATC
>CAYZSE010000041.1:0-22814 GCA_964481035.1 uncultured Geminicoccaceae bacterium
GCCCGGCGCACCGCAACCCGTCGCCCCCTGACCGCCGCCGGCCTACCCGGCGTCGATCGTCGCCGGGCCCGCCCGCACGACGACGAGCCCGGCGCGGATCACCTTGAACACCAGGGGCGAATGCAGTTCCTGCAGCTCGCCGTCGATCGTCGCCAGCACGGTCTCGGGCCGGGTCTCGATGACCAGCTCGTCGAGGCTCTCGTCGATCACCTCGCCCGCCCGGAAGCCGCCGAAGCGCGAGTGGACGAGCGTCTTGAGCGCCTGCCAGCGGCTCGGGTGGCGCTGCGCGTAGAGCGCCAGATGGCCGCTCGCCAGGCTCTCGCGGCGCATCAGCTCGAGCCCGTTGCGGCGGAAGGGGCCGTTGGCGACGAAGACGGCGTGGCTCTTGACGGCGAAGCGGCGGCGGCCGTCGTCGATCCGCATGGCGATGGGCTGGGCGTCGACGAAGCGTCGCGCCGCGTCGAACACGGTCTCGGGCCAGTCGGCGAGGCCGGCGGCGCGGACCTGCTCGCGGATCGAGCAGGCCTCGGCGCCGAGCCCGAGCGCGCAGGCGGAAAGGAACAATTCGCCGTTGACCCGGGCGACGTCGATGGTCTCGCGCCGGCCCCGGACCAGCGCCGGCACCGCCGCGTCGACGTCGTTGGGCACGCCCAAATCGCGCGCGAGCAGGTTGAAGGTTCCGCCCGGGACGATGGCGAGCGCGGTGGCGGTGCCGAGCAGCCGTTCCGCCGCCGCACGCACCGTGCCGTCGCCGGCGACGACGACCAGCACGTCCGGTCGATCGTCGGCGAGCAGCGCGGTCAGCGAGCGGTCGACGTCGGCGTCGACGAGGCAGCGCTCGAGACGATGGCCGGCTGCCGTCACTTCGTTCTCGAGCCGGTTCGCGAGCGCTTCCGCCGAGCGGTGGATGAGGCCGCCGGCGCGGGGGTTGACGAAGGCCCGAACCCGCAAAGGCAAGGCGCATGTCCTCTTTCCTCTGAGGTCGCCAGCATAGCCGATCTCGGCCGGCGCGCGCAGCTCAACGCCGGGCGTGGTCCCAAGGCCGCGGGCGGCGGTCCGGTGGGGCCATGAGCTGCAACAGGACGACGCCCGCGACGAACCCGCCGGCGTGCGCCCACCAAGCGATCCCGCCACCCAGCGCCGGCCGGGCGAGATCGGCGTAGCCTTGCAAGAGCTGCAGGCCGAACCAGAAGAGCGCGAAGCCGATCGCCGGCAGGTCGACGAGGAGCGGGAAGATCACGATCGGGATCAGGACCTTGATCTCGGCGCGGGGGTAGGCCCACGCATAGGCCGCGATGACGCCGGCGACCGCCCCCGAGGCGCCGATCGTCGGCACCTGCGAGCCGGCGTTGAACCACGTGTGGACGATGCCCGCGGCGATGCCGCAGGCGAGGTAGAAGGCGACGAAGCGCCACGGGCCGAGCCGGCTCTCCATGGCGCAGCCGAACAGCCACAAGGTCCACATGTTGAAGATCAGGTGCAGCCAGCCGCCGTGCAGGAAGGTGCTGGTGACGATGCGGCCGTAGTCGGCGAGGCCGAGCGGCGGCAATAGCAGATCCGGCGGCGGCGTGTAGAGGA
Source organism: uncultured Geminicoccaceae bacterium (assembly GCA_964481035.1). Taxonomy (GTDB): domain Bacteria; phylum Pseudomonadota; class Alphaproteobacteria; order Geminicoccales; family Geminicoccaceae; genus JAAAPF01. Next base: position 1,579 of record CAYZSE010000041.1, read on the forward strand.
TCGGCACCAGCGCGTAGGCGGCGATGAAGCGCTGCGCGGCGATCGGCGCGAGCCCCTGCATGTGCAAGAAGACGAGCACGTTCAAGACGATCAGGCTCGCCACCGCGTAGGGCGGCGTGCGGCAGAAGACGCTGTCGCGAATGGGGATCATCGGCGAGCGCCGGAGCGTGCGGACAGCATGGGGCGGATATGGGGTCCGGGCCGGCCGTTGTCGCGGGGGGAGCGATGCGCCGCGGTGCTTGCCAAGCCGGCGCGCGCCGCCTACCGCCCACCTCTTATCGCCAGCGGGGGAAGGATCGTTGCGCTCGGAACTGATCGCGCTGTCCGCACGCGAGGTCGTGCGGCTCTTGAAGGCGGGCGAGGTCAGCCCGGTCGAGCTGGTCGAGGCGGCCTACGCCCGCATGGAGGCGGTCGAGCCCGCGGTCAACGCGGTGCCGACCCGCTGCCCGGAGCGGGCCCTCGAGGCGGCGCGCGCGCTCGAGGGCAAGGCCCGGGCGACGCGCCTCGGCGGTTTGCCCATGGTCGTCAAGGATCTGCACGAGGTCGGCGGCGTGCGCACCACCTTCGGCTCGCCGATCTTCGCGGACCATGTTCCCGCGCGCAGCGAGCGGGCGGTCGCGCGCCTGGAGGCGGCGGGCGCGATCGTCCTCGGCAAGTCGAACACGCCCGAGTTCGGCGCCGGCGCCAACACCTTCAACGAGGTCTTCGGGCGGACGGTGAACCCGTGGAACACCGCGCTCTCCTGCGCCGGCTCCTCGGGCGGCTCGGCGGTGGCGCTCGCGACCGGCACGGCGTGGCTTGCCGACGGCTCGGACCTCGGCGGCAGCCTGCGGACGCCCGCGGCCTTCACCGGCGTCGTCGGCCTCAGGCCGTCACCGGGCCGGGTGCCGACCGACCAGGAGCACAACCGCTTTCAGACCCTCTCGGTGCGCGGGCCGATGGCCCGCGACGTGCGCGACCTGGCACTCCTCCTCGACGTGATGTCGGGCTTCGATCCCTTCGACCCTTTGAGCTTCGACGCGCCGGCGGTGCCGTTCCGCGACGCCGTCGAGCGGCCGCCGCGGCTCAGCCGGGTCGCCTTCTCGAAGGACCTCGGCGGCATCACCCCGGTCGAGCCGGAGATCGCGGCGATCTGCGAGCGGGCGGCCCGCGGCTTCGAGGAGCTCGGCGTCGAGGTCGTCGAGGCGAGCCCCGACTTCGCGGGCACGGTCGAGATCTTCGCGACGCTGCGGGCCGAGCTCTACGCCGCCAACATGGCGCCGCTCCTGGCGGCGCACCGCGCGCAGCTCAAGCCGGAGATCGTCTGGAACATCGAGAAGGGCCTCGCCCTCGACGCCGATGCGATCGGTGCGGCGGAGCGGGCGCGGAGCGCGCTCCATACCGGCTTCGCGCGGTTCATGGCGGAGCACGACCTGTTCTTGTGCCCGGCGGCGATCTGCGCGCCCTATCCCGTCGAGCAACGCTACGTCGAGGAGGTCGCGGGGCACCGCTTCGCCAGCTACATCGATTGGGTCACGTGTGCCTTCGCGATCACGCTCACGGGCGCGCCGGCCTTGTCCCTGCCGGCGGGCCTGACCGCGAGCGGGCTGCCGGTCGGCCTGCAGCTGGTCGGCCGGCCGCGCGGCGAGGCGCGTCTGTTGGCGGCGGCGGCGCAACTGGAGGACGTGATCGGCCGGGTGCTCGACGGCGTCCTCGATCCGCGCCCGCCCGGGTGGACCCGATGACGCATCGTCAACGCGAGCGACCTGCGTGCGACCCGGCCGCGCGCGTCGCGCCGTCGGCTTCGGCCGCGCGTGCGGGCGATCAGGCGAGCCGGCGGCGCAACGCGGCGGCGTCGACGAGGTGCCGTCCGCCGGGCCGTCGTTCGACCAGGCCCTGACGCTCGAGCCGCCGCAGCGCGCGGTCGACGTCGATCTTGTCCACGCCCAAGAGGGTGGCCCAGACGGCGGTGTCGACGGGCGCGGGCAGCGGCATGAGGCCGGCGCCGGGCCGGGCGGCGCGGGCGAGCGCGGCGACGATCCGGGCGTCGATCTGCGCGCGCGGCTGGTCGAGCGGTCCGCGCCCCGCGACGAACGCCGCGACGTTGCGCGCCAACTCCGGGCAGTCGCACATGACGTGCAGGAGATCGCCGCGGGCGATCTCGGCGACACGGACCGGCGTCATCGCGACCATGTGCACCGGCGACGGCTCGTGGCGGAGGGCGAGGCGCAGACCCAAGACGGCGCCGGCGTCGCTCGTGCCGGTGGTCCGTTCGTCGACGAAGCGAACGCTCACGGTACCTTCGATCAACGCCAGGAACGACGTCCGGACGTCGCCGGCGCGGATGACGGCCGTGCCCGCCGGGTGCTGGCGCCAGAGGGCGCGCCGGCCGAGCTGGAGGAGCGTCTCGCTGTCGACGCCACAGAAGAGCCCGATCCCTCCCAACGTCGTTTCGGCCCAGCCGTCGAACGGTTCCCGCGACATCACCCGCGTCCTTGTCGTCGTCATTGTTGGCGCGATGACATGCCCTCTATCCGTGCCACGACGTGGCGGCGGGGGTAGAGCGTGCGCGCTGGCGCGTTCGCCCGCGGGTATGGCCATCTGCACTTCCACAGCTGACGCTAGTACGATGCGGCGCCGGCCGCTGTGCGAAATTGCACTGCACGACCGTGCGACTTGGCGGTGGGCCGGCCGCGCCTAAGTGTCGAAGGAGCACAGGAGGTGGTCCATGTTCGCCTGGATGAGAAAGCTCGATCTGCCCGGCCCCGACACGGCGTTGGCGGGCCGCGACGCGCCGATCCCCACGGCCGCGCGCCACGCGGTCAACGGCCGCTCGCTGCATCCGCCCTTTCCCGAGGGCAGCGCCGAGGTGGTGCTCGGCTTGGGGTGCTTCTGGGGCGCCGAACGACGCTTCTGGCAGCTTCCGGGGGTGCTGGTGACGGCGGCAGGTTACGCCGGCGGTCATTCGCCCCACCCGACCTATGACGAGGTCTGCAGCGGCCGCACGGGCCACACCGAGGTCGTGCGTGTCGTCTACGATCCCGCCGTGGTCGATCTCGACGCGCTCTTGTGCGTCTTCTGGGAGAGCCACGACCCGACCCAGGGGATGCGTCAGGGCAACGACGTCGGCACGCAATATCGCTCGGCGGTCTACACCGCTGGCGAGGCCGATCTCGCCCACGCCATGGCGAGCCGCGACCGGTACGCGCGCGCCCTGCAGGGCGCCGGCCGCGGGCCGATCACGACCGAGCTGCGCGCCGAGGTGCCGTTCTACTATGCGGAGGGCTACCACCAGCAGTACCTGCACAAGGTGCCGCACGGCTATTGCGGCCTCGCCGGAACCGGCGTCGCCTGCCCCGCCGGCACCGATGGGACGACCTCGTGAGCCCGACGCTTTACTCTCCGGTAGATTAAAACCGCAAATTCTAAAACCAGTGCGGGATTATTTAATCAAAAGCCTCATGCACGGTCCCTAACCCCTTGACGCTCGGCATGAGCGCGGTATGGCTGCGTCCGGTTACGGACGTGCGAGATTCCGCTTATGCGCGATGTCACCTCGACCTGGTCTCGCCGGCGGCTGCTCACCCGGGGCGCAGCGGCGGCCGCGCTGGCGCTCCTGCCCGAGGCCGGCTGGTCGCGACCGGACGAGCGTCGACTCAAGTTCCACAACGTGCACACCGACGAGCGCCTCGACATCGTCTACTACCGCGCCGGGCGCTATCAACCGGCGGCCCTGCTCGAGGTCGATCATCTGTTCCGCGACTGGCGCGAGAACCAGGCGATCCGGATCGACCACAAGCTCCTCGACTTCCTGCACGAGGTTCAAGCGCGTCTCGGTGCCTTCCACGCCTGGGAGCTGCTGTCCGGCTACCGGACGCGGCGGACCAACGACATGCTGCGTCGGCGCTCCCGCGGCGTTGCCCGCAACAGCATGCACATCTCCGGCAAGGCCGCCGATCTCAACCTGCCGGCGGCTCCGCTCGGTCGCACCCGGCAGGTTGCCTTGGAGTTGGCCTGCGGCGGCGTCGGCTACTACCCGCGCTCGGAATTCGTCCACCTCGACACCGGCCCGGTCCGCGCCTGGGGCGGCTGACCGCCGGTGCCCGCCCTTTTCTCTTCGCGCTGTCACGAAACCCCGCTAGCCTCATGCAAATGCATGAGCAGGGAGGACCGCGATGCGACAGTCTGGTGACATTATCGGGCAGCTCTTGGGAGGGCTGATGAACCCCCAGGCGACGCAGCGCGTGCAGCACGCGCTCGGCGGTCAGGGGCTGGGCCAGGGCGACAGCCCGCTCGCCGGCATCCTCGGCCAGCTTCAAGGCGCGATGGGGCAGGGCGGTGCGGCGAGCAGCGGCGGTGCCTTGGGCGGGCTCGCCGGGCTTGCCAAGAGCTTTCTCGGCCAGATGCAGCAGAGCCCGGCCGCGGCGGGCGGCGCGGGCGCGCTCGCGGGCATGCTCCTCGGCGGCGGCAAGGGCGCGATGCGCGGCGGCGCGCTCGCGCTTCTGGGCTCGCTCGCGGCTTCGGCGCTGAGCCAGAGCGGCCGCGCGGCGGCGCCGGCCTCGACCGACGACCTGCCGGGCGCGATGCGCGCGGCGCAGGTCGACCCGCAAGCAGACCCGGCCCTCACCGAGCGCGCCGACGTCCTGCTTCTCGCCATGGTCAACGCCGCCAAGGCCGACGGGCGGATCGACCCGCAGGAGCTCGAGCGCCTCAAGGGCAAGGTCGCCGAGGACGGGATCGACCAGGCCGAGGTGGAGCAGCTGGGCCAGATGCTCGAGGCGCCGATGGACCTCGACGGTCTGGTCGCCCAGGTCCGCGACCCGCAGCTCGCCGCCGAGGTCTATGCGGCGTCCGCGCTCAGCATCAAGATCGACACCGACGCCGAGCGCCAGTACCTGCAGACCCTGGCGCAGCGCATCGACCTCGACGCTGGGACGGTCCAGCAGCTGCACCGCCTCCTGGGCGTCGCCTGACGCCCCTCAGGCGTGCCGGTCGACGAAGCGGACGAGGCGCACGAGCGCCTCGTCCAGCCTTTCGTGGGACAGGGCGAAGCAGAGGCGCAGATGCGCCTCGTTGCCGGGGCCGAAGGTGTAGCCCGGTGCCAGGCCCACCTTCTCCTCGCGCAACAGCCGCTCGGCGAAGGCGAGGCTGTCGCTGAGCCCCTGGATCTTCGGAAAGGCGTAGAAGGCGCCGTCGGGGGCGCGCAGGTCGATCTTCGGGTGCTGGCCGAGGCGGCGGCGGACGACCTCGAAGCCCTCGCGGTAGCCCGCGCGCAGCTCGCGGACGATCGGCTCGCCGGGCTCGCCCAGGGCGGCCATCGCGCCGAACTGGGCGAAGGAGGTGGCACCGGTGTTGAGCGCGGTCGCCCAGGTCGTGACCTGCTGCTCGAGGCCCGCCGGCACGACCATCCAGCCCATCCGCCAGCCGGTCATCGCCCACGCCTTCGAGAAGCCGTTGACGACGATCACCGGGTCGTCCGGCGCCGCCACCTCGAGGAAGGAGGGGGCGATGTCGCCCGCGAAGACGTTGCGGTGGTAGACCTCGTCGGCGATGAGCATGACGCCGCGCTCGCGGCAGAGGTCCAAGAGCCGGCGGATGTCCTCGGCCGGCATGATCCACCCGGTGGGATTGCAGGGGGAGTTGACGTAGAGCGCCTTGGTCTCGCCCGGCCGGATCGCCTGCTGGAGCTTGGCGAGGTCGAGGTGCCAATGGCCCTCGCGCGCCTCCTGGCGCACGAACGTCACCCGTGCCGCCGCCATCTCGAGCACGGTGAGGACGTTGGGCCAGTGCGGGGTGACGACGACGACGTGGTCGCCCGCGCCGACGCACATGTCGATCGCGAAGTTGAGGCAGAGCATCGTCGAGCCCGGGACCGCGAGACGGCCCTGGTCGACGTCGACGCCGTAGACGCGCGCGAGATAGGCCTGCAGCGCCGCGAGCAGCTCAGGGCGGCCGCGCGGGATGTTGTAGAAGGTCTCGCCGGCCTCGAGCGCCCGGATCGCCGCATCACGAATGGGCTTGGGCGTCGCCACGTCGCCCTCGCCGACCCACAAGGGGATGACCTCGGGGTCACCGAAGCCCTGGCTCACGACCTTGCCGATGCCGCTCATCTCGAGCGTGGCGAACTCCTCGCGCAGGATCGTCTCGGCCGTGACCATCGAGATCTCCAAAGAATGAAGCCCCGTGTGTGCCAGACCGCCGCGCGCGCGTGAATGCGGTCGAGGCTGCGCCGCACCGCGTCATCGCCTATAGCAGCCGTGTCCGTCGTCGCTTGGGAGGCCCGCGCCGTGTCTGCGCCCGTCAGCGGTCCCGTCGTCATCGTCGGCGCCGGCCAAGCCGGCATGCAGCTCGCCATGAGCCTGCGCCAGCAGGGCTCGCCGGCGCCGATCACGCTCATCGGCGAGGAAGCCTGGCCGCCCTACGAGCGGCCGCCGCTCTCGAAGGCCTTTCTCGTGGGCGAACTCGCCGAGGAGCGGCTGGTCCTCCGAAAGCGCCAGGCTTATGCCGATCTCGACATCGATCTCCGCCTCGCCACGCGGGTGACGGCGCTCGACCGCACGGCACGGACGGTGACGACCGAGCGGGGCGAGGTGCTGCCCTACGGCGTCTGCGTGCTGGCGACCGGCAGCCGTGCCCGGCACCTGCACGTGCCCGGTGCCGACCTTGACGGCATCGCGACGCTGCGCGGCATCGACGATGCGAAGCATCTCCGTGACCGGGTGCGGCCGGGCCTGCGCGCGGCCGTCGTCGGCGGCGGCTACATCGGCATGGAGATCGCCGCGAGCCTCACCAAGCTCGGCGCCGCCGTGACCGTGATCGAGGCCCTGCCGCGGGTCATGAGCCGCGGCGTCGCCCCGCTCGTCGCCGATCACGTCGCCGCCGTCCATCGCGCCAAAGGCGTGCGCCTCGAGCTCGGCACGGGCGTCGCGGCGTTCGCGGGCGACGAGGCGGTGCGCGCCGTCCGGCTCGCCGACGGCCGTGAGATCGCGGCGGAGCTCGTCGTCGTCGGCATCGGCGCCGCCATCAACGACGAGCTGGCGGCCGCCGCTGGTCTCGCCACCGACGGCGGTGTCATCGTCGATGCCTGCGCGCGCACGGCCGATCCGGCGATCTTCGCCATCGGCGACGTCGCCGTCCAGGATCACGCCTTTCTCGGCCGGCGCGTGCGCCTCGAATCGGTTCAGAACGCCACCGACCAGGCCAAGGCGGTGGCCCGGACGATCGCCACCGGCCAGCCCGTGCCGATGGCCGAGGTGCCGTGGTTCTGGACCCAGCAGTTCGACTTGATGATCCAGATGGTGGGGATCGCCGACGACGGTCTCGAGTGGGTGCTGCGCGGCGATCCCGCCGCCGGCAGGTTCGCGCTCTACGGCCTCACGGGCGGCGTCGTCACCGCCGTGCAGGCCGTCAACAGCGGCGGCGACTACGCCCTCGGCCGCCGCCTCGTCCGCGAGCGCGTCGCCGTCGCGGCGGCGATGCTCGAAGATCCCACGAGCGACCTCAAGGCGGTGGTGCCACGCGCCGGCCGCGCGCAGCCTTAGCGCAGAGTCTCCAGACGAGACGCGGAGGAGACGTCGTTGCGGTCGCGCTTTTGGGAGACGGTGCCGCTCGCCGAGCTGACGGGCGAGGAGTGGGAGGCGATCTGCGACGGCTGCGCCAAATGCTGCCTCATCAAGCTCGAGGACGAGGCGGACGGCACGGTCTACTTCACCGACGTGCACTGCTTTCTCCTCGACCGCGGCACCTGCCGCTGCGGCGACTACGCCAACCGGACGACGCGCGTGCCGACCTGCATTCGCTTGTGCCCCGATCGACTCGACGAGGTGTTCTGGATGCCCACGAGCTGCAGCTACCGGCGCCTCGCCGAGGGCCGCGGCCTCGCGGCGTGGCACCCGCTCGTCGCCGGCGACGTTGCCGCCGTGCACCGGGCGCGCATCTCCATCCGCGGCCGGTCGCTGCCCGAGACCGAGGTCGCCCAGGACCGGCTCGAGGAGCGTCTGGTCGACTGGCCGGTCACCGAGGACGGCGATGACGCTTGAGTCGCGTGCCTGGAGCACAGCGGAGCCGGACGGCCTTCGCCTGCGACCGGCCGTCGTCGCCATCCGGGACGCGGCTGCTCGCTCAACGTGCGAGGTAGCGCTCGAAGCAGCGAAGAACGTAGCGATAGGCGGCGCGCTTGAAGGGAACGATCCGGCCCTCGATCTCGGCCGCGTGCAGCCAGGCCCAGCTCTTGAACTCGGGGTGATGCCGCTCGAGGTCAACGTCCGCATCGCGCCCGAGAAAGCGCAGCGCCACCCACTTTTGCGCTTGGCCGCGAAAACGGCCTCGCCACATGTTCTGGGCGAGGTCGGGTGGCAGGTCGTAGGTGAGCCAGCGCGGGGTCTCGGCGAGCACCTCGACGAGATGGCCACCGACGCCGGTCTCCTCTTCGAGTTCGCGCAGCGCCGCCGTGACGACCGTCTCGTCGCCGTCGATGCCGCCTTGCGGCATCTGCCAGGCCGGCGCGCCCTGGTCCGCGCGCTGCCCGGCAAAGACCCGGCCATCGGTGGCGACGAGCACGACCCCGGCGTTGCGCCGATAGCCGGGCGGCGCCTCGTCGTGCAAATGCAACTCGTCGCTCATGGCTGCGCCCTCGTGCTCATCGACTCTCCTCGATGACGGCGTCGAGCCGGCCGAGCGCCACGCCGGGCTCGTCGTCCAGCCCGTCGAGCCAGCGGGCGATCTCCTCGAGCAGGCCCGGATAGATCTCCAGCAGGAGGATCGAGGGATCCGGCTGCGCTGCCGCCGCAAGGCCGGCGAGCGCCGCGTGGAAGCCCTGCTCGCCCAGCAGCGCCGGATCGAGGCGCCAGGCCCGGGGCGCCGTATCGAGCGCCGGCGCACCCAGCACGAGCGGTCGGCCGGCATCGAGGGCGACGCTCTGCGCCACCTCGCCGATGGCCCGCGTGACCTCGGGCTCGACGATGACCGCGCCTTGGACGTCACCCGCGAGCGGCGTCCACTGGGCTTTGATGCGGGCGGCCTGAACCTCGCGTCCGGCATCGAGCGGTATCGCGTCGCCCGAGGCCTCCGTGGCAACGGGCGCCCAGGCGAAACGCAGGACGACGTCGCGACCGTCGGCCCGCCAGTCGGCGAGGCGAGCGGCGGCGTCGGGCAGATCGGCGGGCAGGGCGAAGGCCACCTCAACCGGCAGGCGCGCCGCCGCCGCCCGGGCGAGGTCCTCGCTCCAGGCGATGCCCGTGGCGATCACCACGACGCGCCTCGGGCGCACCGCAGGCGCGGTTGCGACCGCCGCCGGGTCGGCCTCGTCGGTCGCGAGATCGTCGGCGCTGCGATCGCGCGCGAAGGCGAGGCGGTCATCGGGCTCGTCCGCGCCGGCGCCCGCATCGCGCTCGACCGCCGTCGGCTCGCCGTCCGGCACGTCGCGCTCGACCTCCAGGTGGCCGCCGCGTGCATCGACAGGAGATGGCGCCGGCGGGCTCGGCGGCGCGGGCGCACTCACGTCACCGGGTTGCGGCGGGCTCTCGACCGGTCGCTCGTCGGCGGCGGGAGGCGGCACGGGGGCTCGCGCCGGGATGGCGACGGTAATCGGCGGCGGCGAAGGTGTCGGCGCGCGGGACAGAGCCACCAGCCAAGCGGCGAGGGCGAAGACGAGCGCCGCGGTGAACGCGCCACCGGCGAGGATGACGCGACGCTCGGCCAAGCCGCTCGGCCCTAGTTGCTGGCGGCCACCGGCGCCGCGCTCTCGCTGAAGAGCGACACGCCGCGCAGGAGGTCGACGGCCCGAGCGAGCTGATAGTCGCTCTCGGCGATGTCCGGGCGTGCGTCCGCCGTACCGTTGTCGGTCTCGTTGTCGAGGCGGCCGCGCAGGTCGGCCTCGCGGCGCGCGCTCGCCGTCTCGTCGACCTCCAGGGTCGCTTGCTTGACCTCGATGTCGGGGGTGATGCCCGCCGCCTGGATCGAGGTTCCGGCCGGGGTGTAGTATCGGGCCGTGGTCAAGCGGATCGCGCCATGGCCCGAGACGGGCATGATCGTCTGCACCGAGCCCTTGCCGAACGACTGGGTGCCCATGACGATGGCGCGGCGATGATCCTGCAGCGCGCCGGCGACGATCTCCGAGGCCGACGCCGAGCCGCCGTTGATGAGAACGACCATCGGCAACCCGTCGAGCAGATCGCCCGCACGCGCGTTGAACCGCTGAACGTTGTCGTCGTCTCGGCCCCGAGTCGAGACGATCTCGCCGCGATCGAGGAACATGTCGGTGACGCCGACCGCCTGATCGAGCAGGCCGCCCGGGTTGTTGCGGAGATCGAGGACGACGCCGAGCATCTCCCCGCCGACCTCCGCCTCGAGCGCCTCGAGCGCCTTCTCGATCGCATCCTCGGTCTGCTCGTTGAAGGTCGTGACGCGGATGTAGCCGACGTTGCGCTCGACCCGCGAGCGCACCGGCGAGATGGTGATGACGGCGCGGGTCAGCTCGACGTCGAGCGGCTCGTCGGCTCCCTCGCGCAGGATGGTGAGTTCGATGTCGGTGTTCACCGGTCCGCGCATCCGCTCGACGGCCTCGCCGAGGGTGAGGCCCAGCACCGCCTCGCCGTCGATGTGGCTGATGAAGTCGCCCGGCTCGATGCCGGCGCGGAAGGCCGGGGTGTCGTCGATCGGCGAGACGACCTTGACGAGGCCGTTCTCCATCGTGACCTCGATGCCGAGCCCGCCGAACTCGCCGCGGGTCTGCACCTGCATGTCGCGATAGCGGTCGTCGTCCAGGTAGCTCGAGTGCGGGTCGAGCGAGGTGAGCATGCCCGAGATCGCCGCCTCGATGAGCTCCTCGTCACCCACCTCCTCGACGTACTCGGCGCGGACGCGCTCGAAGACGTCACCGAAGAGCTTGAGCGAGCGGAACGTGCCCTGATCGCTCTGCGCGAGCAGCGGGCCCGCGCCGAGGCCGGCGGCGAAGGCCACGGCGACCAGCGCCGTCGCGACGCCCCATGTCTTCACGCGCTGGGTCATGAATGTCCGTCTCCTGCGACACGCACCCCAAGCCAGGGCAGGGGGTCCACGGGTCGGCCGTTGCGGCGAAGTTCGAGGTGGAGATCCAAAGCGTAAGGAGACCTTTCGGCCATACGACCGACTTCTTGGCCGGCAACGACGGCTTGGTCGACATGCACGTCAACCGTCCCCAAGCCGGCCAGCACCGAATGATATTTGTCGCCGTGATCGATGATCAAGACAAGACCGACTACGTCGAGCGCGTCCGCGAAGATGACGCGGCCGGGGCCGGGCGCGTGGACACGCGCTGCCGGGCTCGCGCCGATCCTGATCCCCGGCCACGGAAAGCCGGGGCCCGGCTCGCCGAACCGGGCGACGATGGGCCCGGGCGTCGGCCAGGCGCGGCGCGGATCTGTCCGGGGGCCGGGCGCGGGCGGCGGCACCGCCCGGAGCCGGTCGGCGCCAGCGGACGGGGCGAGCGCGGCGAGGTCCGCCGCCCTCAGGCTCGGCACCGTCGCGTCAGCCGGAGCCGTGGCCGCGGGCGCCACCGGTGCCGCCCGTGCGGCCGCACCGGTGGGCTGGAGCCGGGGCGCGGCATCGAGCGCCGGATCGGCGGCGGCACCCGCCGTCGCCAGACAGAGGGCCAGCGCGCATTCAGCCGGGCGCATCGAGGAGCGATCGACCGGTCATGGCGGCGGGCTGGGCGAGGCCCATGAGCGCCAGGACCGTCGGCGCCACGTCGGCGAGCCGGCCGGGGTGCAGGCCGGCGCCGGCGGGGCCGCCGACGAGCACGCAGGGCACGGGGTTGAGGGTGTGGGCGGTGTGCGGTCCGCCCGTCTCGGGATCCTTCATGACGTCGCAATTGCCGTGATCGGCGGTGACGATGAACTTCGCCCCCACCCGTTGACCGGCGGCCAGCGCGTCGCCGAGGCAGCCGTCGACCGTCTGCACGGCCTTGATCGCCGCCTCGAGCACGCCGGTGTGGCCGACCATGTCGGGGTTGGCGAAGTTGCAGAGGATGAAGTCGTACTGGCCGGACTCGATCGCCTCGGCGAGTCGCCGGCCGACCTCGGGCGCGGACATCTCCGGCTTCAGGTCGTAGGTCGCGACCTCCTTGGGCGAGGGCACGAGCGAGCGCTCCTCGCCCGCGAAGGGCGTCTCCTCCCCGCCGTTGAAGAAGAAGGTGACGTGCGGGTACTTCTCCGTCTCGGCGAGTCGGAGCTGCCGCTTGCCGGCCTTGGCCAGGACCTCGCCCAGGATGTCGTCGAGGCGTTCGGGCGCGAAGAGCACGTCGTCGATATACGGATCGAGCCCGCCGCCGTACTGCGCCATGGCCAGCCCCGGCCGCTCGAAGACGTAGTCGCCGCGGTCGAAGCCGTCGAACTCGGGCACGAGCAGCGCCTGGAGGATCTCGCGGATGCGGTCGGCCCGGAAGTTGGCGCCGAGAAGGCCGTCCGCCGGGTCCATCCCCGCATAGTCGCCGACCACTGTCGCCTTGACGAACTCGTCGGTCTCGCCGCGGGCGTAGGCTTGCTCGATCGCCGCCACCGGGTCGTTTGCGGTGAACTGCCCCCGGCCGCGGACCATCGCGTCGAACGCCTGCTCGACGCGGTCCCAGCGCTTGTCGCGGTCCATCGCGAAGTAGCGCCCGATGACCGTGGCGACGGAGATCCCCTCGGTTCCGCCGAGGTCCTCGAGGAAGCGGCGCATGTAGCCGGCGCCGGCCTGGGGCGGGGTGTCGCGCCCGTCGGTGAAGGCGTGGATGCAGACCTCGACGCCCGCGCCCGCCAGCGCCTTGGCGACCTCGGCGATGTGCCGCTGATGCGCGTGCACGCCGCCCGGCGAGACGAGGCCCATGAGATGGCAGCGCCCGCCGCGCTCCTTCAGCTTCGCGGCGAACGCCTGAAACGCCGGGTTGTCCTTGATCTTGCCGTCCGCGGTGCCGGAATCGATGCGCGGCAGGTCCTGGTGCACGACCCGGCCGGCGCCGAGGTTCATGTGGCCGACCTCAGAATTGCCGAATTGTCCCTCCGGCAGCCCGACGTGCGGCCCGTCGGTCCGCAAAAGCGTGTGCGAGCAATCGCGCCAGATCCGGTCGAAGTTCGGGGTGTTCGCCAGCAGCACGGCGTTGTCCGCCCGCTCCTCGCGCCAGCCCCAGCCGTCGAGGATGATGAGAACCACCGGTGGTTGAGGCATGAGCCGAGCTTTCTCCGTCGAGACAAAAAAAGCCTAGCCGATCTCGTGCGCGCTCGCCAGCCCGTCAGCCTCTATGCAGAACGACCTTGCCGGCACTGCGCCGCGCCTTGAGCTCGGCGAGCGCCGTCATGGCCTCGGCCAGCGGGAAGCGGGCGGAAATGTGCGGCTTGAGGCGCCCCTCGCCCCACCAGGCGAGCAGCGTCTCCAGGCTCGCCCGCAGCCGGTCCGGGGCGCGGTGGCGGTAGCTGCCCCAGTAGAAGCCGACGGCGGCGATGTTCTTGACGAGCAGGCGGTTGGCTTTGATCTCCGGCAGCCCGCCGCCGGCGAAGCCGATGACGAGGTAGCGGCCCTCCCAGGCGAGGCAGCGCAGGCTCGCCTCGCCCAGCGCGCCGCCGACGGGATCGAAGCAGACATCGGCGCCGCGGCCGTCGGTGAGCTCCAGGACGCGTGCGCGGACGTCGTCGTCCTCGCTGTCGATGGTCGCATGGGCGCCGTGCGCGCGGGCGAGCGCCAGGCGCTCGGCGCCGCGGGCGGTGGCGATGACCCGAGCGCCCATCGCCCTGCCGACCTCGACGGCGGTGAGCCCGACCCCGCCGGCGGCGCCGTGCACGAGCAGCGTCTCGCCCGCGCCCAGATCCGCACGCCAGGTGAGCGCGCCGTGCGCGGTGCCGTAGGCGATGGGAAAGCCGGCGGCGACATCGGCCGGCATGGCCTCGGGGATGACGACCGCGTCGACCGCGCGCACCCTGGCGATCTCGGCGAAGGCGCCGTGGCCGACCACGGCGAGGACCCGCGCGGCGGGCGCGAGATCGCGAACGCCGGCGCCGACCTCGCGCACCCGGCCCGCGAGCTCCAGGCCGGGCACGAACGGCAGGGGCGCCTTCTCCTGGTAGCGGCCCTGCGTCATCAGGATGTCGGCGAAGTTCAACGCCGCGCAGTCGACCTCGACGGTGACCTCGCCCGGGCCGGGCGCCGGATCCGGCACGCTCTCGAGCGTCAGCGCCTCCGGGCCTTCGAGCTTGGAGCAGACGATCGCCCGCATGTCTTCGCCTCCTCGTGTCGTGTTCCGCGGTCGCGCGGATGCTTGGCGGAGCGCGGCCGGGGTGGCAAGAACGCGGTCATGTCCGATCCCAAGATGCGCGGCTATTTCGGCATCGGCGCGGAGCGGATCAGCAAGGCCATGAACCTCGGCACGCTGATGCGCACCGCCCACGCCTTCGGTGCCAGCTTCGCCTTCGTCGTCGATGCCACGGCCGAGGTGCGCGACGCCAAGTCGGACACCTCGCGCGCCGCCGGCGGGATGCCGGTCTACGATTTTCGGTCGGTGGCGGCGCTCGCCCTGCCCCAGGGCTGCCGGCTCGTCGGCATCGAGCTCACCGACACGGCCCACGACCTGCCGAGCTTCCGCCATCCCGCGCGCGCGGCCTACGTGCTCGGTCCCGAGCGCGGCTCGCTCTCGCCCGAGATGCAGGCGCGCTGCGCCTACGTCGTTCGCATCCCGACGCGCTTTTGCGTCAACCTCGGCGTCGCCGGCGCCATCGTCATGTACGACCGCACGCTGTCGATGGGCCGCTTCGCCGAGCGGGCGGTCGCCGCCGGTGGACCCCGTGCCGCGCCGCCCGCGCACGTCCACGGCCGCCCCCGGCTGCGCAAGGATAGCGGCTGACACGCAACCCGGGCTTCCTTCGACCCGTGCGAGGGCCTATATGCGACAAAGCTTTTCGGCCACGTTTCAACGGCAAGCCTTCATGCGTTCACGTGTCATCTCCGCGCTCGCGGCCGCCCTTCTCGTCGTTTCCGCGGCCTCGGCCGGGGCGGCGGAGCAGACCTTCGTCGCCCAGTATCGCGACTGGAGCCTGTTCACCTACGAGGACGGCGAGGAGAACCTCTGCTTCGTCGCCAGCGAGCCGACCCAGCAGGACGGCAACTACGAGCGGCGCGGACCGCCCGCGGTGCTGGTGACGCGCTTGCCGAGCCAACCCGACCTGGACGAGGTGAGCATTCAGCCGGGCTACACCTTCGCCCAGGACAGCGACGTCGAGCTGATCGTCGACGGCGAGAAACGGTTCAGCCTGTTCACCCGCGGCGAGTACGCCTGGACCCGCGGGCCCGCCGACGACGACGCCCTCATCGGTGCCATGCGCGCCGGTCTCCAGATGACGGTGCGGGGCACCTCGACGCGCGGCACCTACTCGCTCGACACCTATTCGCTGCTGGGCTTCACGGCGGCGATGAACGCCATGGACCGGTCGTGCCAGCCCTGACGGCAACCCGCGCGCCGGCGGAAGGCGGCCCCGTCGGGCTCGACCGCACGGCGCTCACGGGCGTGCTCGCGGAGATCGGCGTGCCCGAGCGGCAGCGCCGCATGCGAACGGCCCAGCTCTGGGGCTGGCTCTACAAGCGGGGGGCGGCGTCCTACGAGGCGATGACGGACCTGCCTGCGGGGCTGCGCGCCGGCCTCGCGGCGCGCCTGCCCTGGCGGCGCCCGGAGGTGGCGACCCAGCAGGTTTCGAGCGACGGCACGATCAAGTGGCTGGTGCGGCTCTGCGACGGCCGCGAGGTCGAGGCGGTCTACATCCCCGAGGACGACCGCGCCGCCCTCTGCATCTCGACCCAGGTCGGCTGCACGCTCGCC
The DNA here is from genome assembly GCA_964481035.1 of uncultured Geminicoccaceae bacterium. GTDB lineage: Bacteria > Pseudomonadota > Alphaproteobacteria > Geminicoccales > Geminicoccaceae > JAAAPF01. Next base: position 17,375 of record CAYZSE010000041.1, read on the forward strand.
TGCACCTTCTGCCACACGGGCACGATGAAGCTGGTGCGCAACCTGGAGGCCGCCGAGATCGTCGAGCAGATCCGCATCGCCAAGGACACCCTCGCCGACTGGGACGACAAGGCGCCTCGCCGGCTCACCAACATCGTCGTCATGGGCATGGGCGAGCCGCTCTTCAACTACGACAACCTGCGCACGGCCTTGCGGATCGCCATGGACGGCGAGGGCATCGGCATCTCCAGGCGGCGGATCACGCTCTCGACCTCGGGCGTCGTCCCGCGCATCGCCGAGGCCGGCGCCGAGCTGAGGACGCGGCTCGCGATCTCGCTGCACGCGGTCACCGACGAGCTGCGCGACGTGCTCGTGCCCATCAACAAGAAGTGGCCGATCCGCGCACTCATGGCCGCCTGCCACGCCTACCCGCACGACGGCCGCGCGATCACCTTCGAGTATGTCATGCTCGACGGCGTCAACGACGGCGACGCCGACGCCCGGGCACTCGTCCGCCTGCTCGAGGGGCTGCCCGCCAAGGTCAACCTGATCCCCTTCAACCCCTGGCCCGGCACCGCCTACGCCTGCTCGTCCTGGCGGCGGATCGAATCGTTCGCCCAGATCCTCGAGAAGGCGGGCCATGCCTCGCCCGTGCGCACGCCCCGCGGCCGCGACATCCTCGCCGCCTGCGGCCAGCTCAAGACCGCGAGCGAGCGGGCGCGCCCCGGCGTCGTGGCCGAGGCGGTCTGAGGTGCGGCTCGTCGGGCGCATCCTCGGCTTTCTCTTCCGCACGCTCGGCCGCGTCACCTATTTCGCGCTGGCGGCCATCGGCTTCGTCGTCGTCCTCCTCGTCGCGGTCCTGGCGCTGTTCGGCGCGAGCACCGTCGAGGTGGTCCGGGAGCGTGCGGTCTCGAGCGTGCCCGAGGCGGTGGTCCTCGTCGCCGACTGGCGCGGCGGGGTCGCCGAGAAGACCAGGCTGGGGCCGTTCGGCGCATTCGCCTTCGACGGCACGCCGGCCCTGCCCCAGGTCCTCGCCGCGCTCGAGCGGGCGGCGGGCGACGAGCGGGTCCAGGGCTTGGTCGTGCGCACCGACGGCACCGGCTTCGGCGCCGCCCGGGCCTGGGAGCTGAGGGAGGCGGTCCAGCGCCTGCGCGACGCCGGCAAGTTCACCGCCATTTATGCGGACACCTTCGGCGAGCTGCAGGGCGGCATGGTCGCAACGTACCTCGCCGCCGCCTTCGAGCACGTCCAGCTGCAGCCGCTGGGCACGCTCGGCTTGACCGGCCTCGCCAGCGAGCGGCCCTATTTCGGCCGGCTTCTCGACGAGCTCGACATCACCCGGCAGGTCGTCAAGCGCGAGGAGTTCAAGTCGGCGCTGGAGCCGTTCACCCGTGAGGCGCCGTCGCCGGCGAGCGCCGCCGAGCTCGACCGGCTGCTCGACGGCCTGTTTGCCACCTTCGTCGACGGCATCGCCGCGGCCCGCGAGCTCGATGCGGCCGCCGTGCGCGTGGCCGTCGACCGCGGCCCGCTCCTCGGCGAAGCGGCGATGGAACGCAACCTCGTCGACGCCATCGGCCACGAGCCCGCGCTGTGGGAGACGGTCGAGACGGCCACCGGCACGAGCGAGCGCCTGGATCTCGCCCGCTACGCCGCTTTGGGCGACGCCCGCGACCCGCAAGTCGTCATCGGCTTCGTCCACGCCGTCGGCGCCATCACCCGCGGCGAAAGTGACGAGCCGTTCGACGCCCTCGAGATCGCCGCCGACACGACCGCCGAGGCGATCGATGCGGCGCGCGCGGCCGAGGTCGACGCCTTGCTCTTGCGGGTCAGCTCGCCCGGCGGCTCTGCCGTCGCTTCGGAGACGATCGCCGCCGCGGTCCGTCGCGCCAAGTCCGACGGCATCCCGGTGATCGTCTCCATGGGTGACGTCGCGGCCTCCGGCGGCTACTGGATCAGCATGGATGCCGACCGCATCCTCGCGGCGCCCGTCACGCTCACGGGCTCGATCGGCGTCATTACCGGCAAGCCGGCGGTGGGGGCGCTCCTCGACGAACTCGGCGTCGACGTGGCACGGGAGCAGCGTGGCGCCAACGCCGACCTCGGCTCGATCTACGTTCCCTGGGACGAGCGCGGGCGCGAGCGGATCGAGGCGCTGGTCGACGACCTCTACCTGAACTTCCTCGAGGGCGTGGCCGTCGGCCGGAACATGGACGTCGCTGCCGTCCGGGCGGTCGCCGGCGGCCGCGTCTGGCTCGGGGCCGAGGCCATCGAGAACGGTCTCGTCGACGAGGCCGGCGGCCTGCTCCAGGCGATCGCAGCGGCGCGTGCCGCCGCCGGTGTCGCGCCCGACGCGCCGGTCGAGCTGCGGCCCTTCCCGCGGCCGTCGCCTCCGTTCCGCCTCGCACTCGCCGAGTTCGGCCGCTTCCTCCAGGTGGCGACCGACCTACGCCGCGACTGGCGCGCGCTGACAGCCGCGCCGACGCTGCGCTTCGAGGCCCCCGCTCTGCCCCGCGCCGAGTGATTCTGCCGCCCTCCGTCGCCATTGGTCGCGAAGTCGCCTAATATCCCGGCTTCGAACGGCACAGCGTCGGCACGATGTGCGGATCGAGGAGAGCCTGACATGGAGCGGCGACTGGCCGCCATCGTCGCAGCGGACGTGGTCGGCTACAGCCGGCTCACCGGCGTCGACGAGGAGGGAACCCTAGAGCGCCTGAAGTCGCTGCACGCCGAGGTCGTCGATCCGCTCGTCGCGGCGCATCGCGGGCGGATCGTCAAGCTCATGGGTGACGGCATGCTCGCCGAGTTCGGCTCGGCGGTCGACGCGATGCGCTGCGCCATCGCGATCCAGTCCCGGCTCGCCGCGGAAGACCGCGCGCTGGCGCTCCGCATCGGTGTCAACGTCGGCGACGTCGTCGTCGAGGCGGACGATCTCCTGGGCGACGGGGTCAACATCGCGGCGCGCCTGCAGGCGCTGGCCGAGCCCGGCGGCGTCGCGTTCTCGAGCGCCGTGCACGAGTACGTCCAAGGACGCGTGCCGGCGCCGTTCGCCGACGGGGGGCGGCGTGAGCTCAAGAACATCGCGCGCCCGATCCATGTCTGGCACTGGCAGCCCGGCGGCGGCGCCGAGGCGCCGCTCCCCCGTCACCTCGCGCCGGTGGACCGGCCGTCCATCGCGGTGCTGCCCTTCGACAATCTCTCCGGCGATCTGGAGCAGGAATACCTCGCCGACGGCATCGTCGAATCGATCACCGCGGCGCTCTCGCGGATCAGGAGCTTCTTCGTCATCGCGCGCAACTCCGCGTTCGCCTTCAAGGGCCGCCACGTCAATGTGCGCGAGATCGGCGAGCAGCTCGGCGTCGCCTACGTCCTCCAGGGCAGCCTGCAACGCGCGGGCGGGCGCGTGCGCATCACCGTCCAGCTCATCGAGACGGCGAGCGGCGCGCATCTCTGGGCCGACCGTTACGACGGCACCGTCGACGACATCTTCGATCTGCAGGATCGGATCACCGAGCACGTCGCCGGTGCGCTCCAGCCCTCGATCCGGCAGGCCGAGATCGAGCGCTCTCGGCGCAAGCGACCGCAGGACTACGGCGCCTACGACCATGCCATGCGCGCGCTGCCGCGGGTCTGGCTGCTGGAGAAGGACGCCGCCGAGAGGGCGCTCGAGCTGCTCGACGAGGCGCTCGCCCTCGATCCGGACTACGCGCTCGCCTGTGCGCTCGCCGCCTGGTGCTGGGCGCAACGGTCCGTCTACAACTGGGTCGAGGACATCGACGCCGCCAAGCGCCGGGCGCTGGAGCTGGCCGAGCGCGCGGCCAGCTCGTCCGGCGACGACCCGCTGATCCTCGCGGTCCTGGGCGCCGTCCATACCTTCGCCCGAAATTATGGAACCGCCCGCGTCCTGCTCGAGCGGGCGCTGGTCCTCGATCCCAACTCGGCCTGGGCCTTGAGCCGGCTCGGCTGGCTCGAGGTCTACGCCGACCGCCCCGACGCGGCCGAGCCCCATTTCCACAGGGCGCTGCGCTTGAGCCCGCTCGATCCGATGAACTTCAACAACCACGTCGGGCTCGCGAGCGCCCGGCAGGTGGCGGGCGACGACGCCGCCGCTGCCGACCTCTTCATCCGCGCCCTGGAGGAACGCCCCAACGCGCACTGGATCCACCGCAATCTCGCGCCCGCCTTGTGGGCCGCCGGCCGCGAGGAGGAGGCGCGGGCGTCGGTCCGCGTCCTCCTCGAGCACTACCCGAACCTGACGACCCGCAGGTTCAAGGACGCGATGGTCTTCGCGCCACGCGCACTCGAGCGGATCTGCGTCCAGCTCGCGGCCTTGGGCGTACCGGAGGGGTAGACCAGGCCGTCCTCACCTTCGCCACCGCGCGCTCGCGGCCGGCGCTCGCCATCGCCGGCCGCGAGCGCGTCTGGCAGGCGGCGCCTCGGTGCCGAGGGTGCGGGCGGGAGCAGCCGTCCAGGGTCAGATCAGCGACCTGCGGCGAACGTCGGCACCGCCACCATCACGATGCCATAGAGCACATGGCCGACCAGGGCGACCCAGGTGAGGCTCGTGAAGCCGAGGAAGAACGGCAGCCCGGCGACCGACGTGATCCCGCCGATGGCAAAGACCCAAAGGCCGAAGCCATAGAAAGCGCTGCTCGGAAGGCCCAGCGTTCGCAGAAGCTCGCCGGCGAGGCCATGGGGTGACAGGGTCGCCCAGCCCATGCCCGGGCTCACGACTTGACCCCAAAAGTCGAATTCGGTGGTTGCCACGAAACCGGCAATGAACATTCGGCCCGCCATGGCAACGGTCGCCGGCGGAAGCTGCAAGGCGAACTGAGGCTTGGTCGTGGTTGCCATGGGGACACCCACCCCTTCACGACAAAAGAAAGATGAACGGGGCGACGAGGGGCTCACGGGTAAATGCGCCGCCGACGACGTCCCATCATGACCAGTCGATGCGCTGAAGAGGACAGACGTTAGGCCCCGCGTAGGGCGCGATACCTTCGGTCCGCCGAGGCCGCCGACCCGGTCAGGCGCCGGTCGTCGGGATCCGCGAGCGGCCGCGGGGGGCGCTCTGGGTCACGGGTTGCGCCGGGCCGCCGCCTTGGGCCATCGCCATGAGCCGGCGCACCCGCTCCTGGGTCGGCGGGTGCGTGCGGAAGAGGTTGTCGGCGTTGATGCCGGCCAAGGGATTGATGATGAACATGTGCGCCGTCGCCGGGTTCTCCTCGGCGCGGCGGTTCATCATGTGCTGGCGCCCGCCGTGCGCCATGGCCTCGATGCGCTTGAGCGCGTTGGCCAGCGAGACGGGATCGCGGGCGATCTCGGCGCCGAGGCGGTCGGCCTCGTACTCGCGCGCCCGGCTGATCGCCATCTGCACGACCGCCGCGGCCAGGGGCGCCAGGATCATGATGGCGATGGCGACGATCGGGTTCGGTCGCTCGCCGCCGCGGCCGCCGCCGAAGAA
>CAYZSE010000042.1:0-21991 GCA_964481035.1 uncultured Geminicoccaceae bacterium
GGGCGGCCGGGCGGGGGTGCGGGATGGGCGTAGATCAACCTGACCGGGAAACGCTAGACGCGCCGGCGCGGGCGCGTGCTCGACGGCCACCCAGGCGCGCACAGCCGCACCTGCACGCAATCGGAAACCCTCGGGCGAATTTCGGTCGATAGGTATTGTGGCAAATTGACGCAAAAAGCCATCGAAGGGCCGGTGCTTGCAGCTTTGTGTGACGTGGCTGGTTCGCGCCGCTCCAATTCTGCCGCCGGTCTCGTGGTTGCCGAGCAACTTCAAGCTGTATGATACAGGAATCGTGAACGAGGTCGGCCCATCCCCCGCGTCATTCATGCACACGCATCTATGGTCGGACTTCCGCACCCGTCGTCGCCCGCAGATGCTGCACCGCAATGGCGCCCTTCCTCATCGAAGGAGTATTCGATGGTCGAGGTGCGAGCGACGTCCCGTTCTTTTCTGTTCGATGCCAACGACCACGACCAGCGCGCGCTCGATGCGCTGTACGAGGTCGGCAAGATCTTGTCGCAGCCGGCGCCGCCGACGCGCGCGTTGTCGCCGGTGTTGAAGGTGCTGTCGTCATTCCTGGGCCTGCACGGGGGCGCGGTGGCTCTCCTGGTCGAGCCGGACAGCGCGGACGCCGCCGGGCAAGTCAATCCCTACGTCATCGGCGCCACGGCGACGATCGAGGTGCCGCAGCCGTCGGCGAGCGGCGGGATGCCGGCAAGCGTGGCGTCGATGGTCTTCAAGACCGGGGTGGCCTTCGTCACCACCGACGTCGCCTCCGAGCTCGGACCCGAGGCCGTGCCGGCGGCCCTGGCGGACGGTGCTCCCCTCGCCCTCTTGGCCGTGCCGATCCGCGACCGCAGCACGGCACCGCTGGTCCAGGGCGTCCTCTCCGCCTACCGGGTGCTGGAAGCGGCCGGCGCGCAGGAGCTGGATCAGGATCTGCGGGTGATGACCATGGTCGCCGCGGCCATCGCCCAGGCGCTGCGCTGCGAGCGGCTGCAGGCGCACGAGCCGCCGGCGCAAGCCCCCGCGGGGCCGCCGACGGGCCTGACCGCGGGGTTCGACATCATCGGCGACAGCCCGGCCATCCGCGCGGTGTTCGACCGCATCCGCAAGGTCGCGCCGACCCGCGCGACCGTGCTGCTGCGCGGCGAGAGCGGCACCGGCAAGGAGCTGTTCGCGAGCGCCATCCACCATCTCAGCAATCGCAGCGACAAGGCCTTCGTCCGGGTCAACTGCGCGGCCCTGAGCGAGAACCTGCTGGAGTCGGAGCTCTTCGGCCACGAGAAGGGCGCCTTCACCGGCGCCGTCGAGCGCAAGCGGGGGCGGTTCGAGCTGGCCGACGGCGGCACGCTCTTTCTCGATGAGATCGGCGATATCTCGCCCGCGTTCCAGGCGAAGCTGCTGCGGGCGTTGCAGGAGCGCGAGTTCGAGCGGGTCGGCGGCGACAAGACCATCAAGGTCGACGTCCGCCTCGTCGCCGCCACCAACCGCGACCTGGAGGAGGCCGTCGCCCGCGGCCAGTTCCGCGCCGACCTCTATTTCCGCATCTGCGTGGTGCCGATCGCACTGCCGCCGTTGCGCGAGCGGCCGGAGGACATCCCGCGCCTCGCCGAGGTGTTCTTGCAGCGTTTCAACGGCGAGAACGGGGCGCGGCTGCGCTTCAGCCGCGCCGCGCTGGACACCCTGCGCAACTGCTTCTTCCCCGGCAATGTGCGGGAGCTGGAGAACTGCGTGAACCGGGTCGCAGCGCTCGCATCGGGCCCGGTGATCAACGCCGGCGACGTCGCCTGCCAGCAGGACGACTGCCTGTCCGCACAGCTCTGGCGCGTGCAACCCGGCCAGCAGGGCGACGCGCCGCCGACCCTGGTGCCCGCCCCTGCGGTGCGCGCGCCGACGCCGGCGGCCGGGCTCGCCGAGCCGCCGCCGGCTGCCGCGCCCACCGAGCGGCAGGCGCTGCTCGACGCGATGGAGCGCTCGGGATGGGTGCAGGCCAAGGCGGCGCGCCTGCTCGGATTGACCCCCCGGCAGATCGCCTACGCCTTGAAGAAGCACGGCATCGACGTCGTGAAGTTCTGACCGGCGTGTCGGGTTCGCGACGATTTGTCGGATCCCGCACGCCACCCTCTTGCAAAGAAGGCCGGCATTTCAGCGCATTGGCCTTCTGGCACGGGCCTTGCGGAGAGACCTTCGACAGCTCGATCGAAGGGGTTCCTTGCCGATGCGCGACAACGTCATTCCCCTCGACGTCCTGAACGGGGGCAAAGCCGCCAACAGCGCCGCCGCGGGCGGTTGCACCAGCGGTGGCTGTGGCGGCGGGACGGCCGGCGACGACCTACCGCCCGAGGTCTGGGCCAAGGTCAAGAATCACCCCTGCTATGCCGAGGAGGCGCATCACTACTTCGCCCGGATGCACGTCGCGGTCGCGCCCGCCTGCAACATCCAGTGCAACTACTGCAACCGCAAATTCGACTGCGCCAACGAGAGCCGGCCGGGGGTCGTCTCGGAACGGCTGACACCGGACGAGGCCCTGCGCAAGGTGCTGGCGGTTGCGGCCGCCGTGCCGGAGCTCGCCGTGCTCGGCATCGCCGGTCCCGGCGACGCCGCCTACGACTGGGCGCGCAGCAAGGCCACCTTCGAGATGGTGCGCGCGCACCTGCCCGACCTCACGCTCTGCCTCTCCTCCAACGGCCTGGCCCTGCCCGAGCACGTCGACGAGCTGGTCGAGCTGGGCGTCGCGCACGTGACGCTCACCATCAACATGATCGATCCGGCGGTCGGCGAGGCGATCTATCCGTGGATCTTCTGGCAGCACGCGCGGCGGACGGGGCGCGAGGCGTCACGCATCCTGCACGAGCGGCAGATGGAGAGCCTGGAACGGCTCGTCGCCGCGGGCGTCCTCGTCAAGGTCAACTCGGTGCTGATCCCCGGCATCAACGACGACCACCTGGCCGAGGTCAACGCGCTGGTGAAGGCCAAGGGGGCCTTCCTGCACAACGTCGTGCCGCTGATCTCGGCGGCCGAGCACGGCACCGTGTTCGGCCTCGAAGGCCAGCGCGGGCCGACGGCCCAGGAGCTCGAGACGGTACAGGAATCCCTCGCCGGCGGCGCGCGCCTGATGCGGCATTGCCGCCAGTGCCGGGCCGACGCGGTGGGCCTCTTGGGCGAGGATCGCGGCCACGAATTCGCGCTGGAGAACCTGCCCGAGCCGGTCGCACCCGATCCGAGCGCTCGCGAGGCCTATCGGACCTGGGCCGAGGCGGAGCGAGCGGCGCGTCGGGACGCCGCGGCCGCGGCGGCGAGCGAGCCGGCGGTCGTGGACGAGGCCGAGCCGCTGCTGGCGGCCGTGTGCAGCCGCAGCGGGGGACGGATCAACCAGCATTTCGGCCAGGCCACCGAGTTCCAGGTCTTCGAGGTGGATGCGACCGGCGTGCGCTTCGTCGGGCGCCGACGCTGCGACAACTACTGCGTGCACTGCGACGGCGGCTTCGGCGAGGACGAGCGGCTGGAGGCGATCGTCGCGGCGCTCGACGGCATCAGCCTCGTGCTCTGCGCCAAGATCGGCGAGGTGCCGCGCGCGCGTCTCGAGACGGCCGGGATCGAGCCGATCGAACGGTTCGCGCAAGACTATATCGAGACCGCCCTAACCACTCTTTACCGCGAGCGGACGGCGGCGGCCACCGAGACGCCGCTCACCGCCTGAACCCTCCCTCGAACGAAGGAGCCCAGCTCATGGCCTTCAAGATCATCACGTCCCAATGCACCGTCTGCGGCGCCTGCGAATTCGAGTGCCCCAACGCGGCGATCAAGTTCAAGCGCGACACCTACGTCATCGACCCGAAGCTCTGCAACGAGTGCGTCGGTCACTTCGAGACGCCGCAATGCGCCGAAGTCTGCCCGGTACCCAAGACCTGCGTGCCCGACCCGGCGCATCCGCTCGGATGAGCCGGCGATGACCGACGACGAGGCGCCGCTCGAGATCTACCGAGCCCCCGCGTTCCCGCCCGGAACGCGGGTCCGCGCCACGAAGGCGGTGCGCAACGACGGCACCATGCCCGGCGCCGAGATCGGCGACGTCCTGGTGCACAAGGGCGACGTCGGCTACGTCCGCGACGTCGGGGTGTTCCTGCAGGAATTCTATGTCTACGCCGTGGAGTTCGTCGAGCGGCGCGCCATCGTCGGCATGCGCACGCGCGAGCTCCAGGCATTCAGCCAACCGGAGCCCGAGCGATGAAGGTGATGATCCGCGAGACGGCCAAGGGCTTCGAGGCCTATGTGGCGAAGAAGGACCTGGAGGAGCGCATCGTCGAACTCCAGACGCCCGCCTTGTGGGGCGGTTGGGTTCGCCTCGCCAACGGCTGGGTGCTGGAGTTGCCGGCGCTCGACCCGCCGCCGCGCCTGCCGGTGACGGTGGAAGCGCGACGGCGCTTTGCGGACGAGGCCGAAGCCGCGCGGTGACCACGCTCGACGCGGCGCTCGACGCCGTCGCCGAAGGCCACCTCGTACCCTATCTCGGCGCCGAGGCGGCCCAGCTTTGCGGCGGGACGGTGCCGGCCTCACCCGCGGCCCTCGCGGCCGTGGTGGAAGCCCAGGTGCGCCCGCCCAAGCGCATCAGCGGCGATCTCTCGGCCGTCGCCCAGTTCGTCGAGACGCGGCGCCATCGGCGCACCCTCGAGACGATCGTGACGGCCGCCTTCGCCGGCGGCGCGACGCCGAGCCCTCTGCACCGCTGGCTCGCGGCGTGCCGCCCGCCCTTGGTGGTCGACACCTGGTACGACGACGCGCTCCTGCGGGCCTTTGCCGGGGGTGCTGCCGGCTGGGGCTGGGTGCAGGGCGTCGACCGCCGAGGCGCCGCCGCCGAACTCTGGACCCGCGCCTTCGACGCCGCCGGGACGCCGCGCCCGGACGGGCCCGATCCCGCCTGGACGACGCTGATCTACAAGCCGCACGGGCTGATCCGCCCGGGCAGCGCCTTCCTCTTGTCCGACAGCGACTACGTCGAGGTGCTGACCGAGATCGACATCCAGACGCCGATACCCGCCGAGGTGCAGGCGCGGCGCGGCGGCCGGGGCTTCTTGTTCCTGGGCTGCCGGTTCGACGACCAGGTCCTGCGCACCTTCGCCCGCCAGATCACGAAGCGCTCGTCGGGGCCGCGCGTCGCCGTCCTGGCGGGCTCGCTCTCGCGCATGGAGGCGCGCTTTCTCGAGGCCACGGCGATCGAGCGGATCGACGCGAGCCTCGACGCGGTGACCGCGGCGCTCGACGCCCGCCGGCTGATCGCCGGCACCGGCTGAGCGGCCGCACGCCGCCGAGCGACGACGCGCGATCGCCTCGCCCGCCGCTGCGCCGCGACCCATGCCCGCCGGCGCTACGCTCGGCCGCGACCGCTCCCCCGAGGATGCGCCGGAACACCACCTCGATTGTCGCGATTTTGTCGGCTTTGCAACAGCCGCACAGCGCTCGGTCGATGCGCATAACTCTTTGTTTCTAAATGATAAATGGCGGAAGGCTAGGCCTTGGCACGGTTCGTGCAGTCGTCTGTTGGAGGCTGGTCGCCGGTGCCCCGAGGGGCGTGGCGACGAGCATGACGGGCACGATCGCTGAAGGGATACGACATGACCGCACTCCGACAGATCGCCTTCTACGGCAAGGGAGGGATCGGCAAGTCGACCACGTCGCAGAACACCCTCGCCGCGTTGGCCGAGCTGGATCAGCGCATTCTCATCGTCGGCTGCGATCCGAAAGCCGACAGCACGCGGCTGATCTTGAACTCCAAGGCGCAGGACACGGTCCTGCACCTCGCCGCCGAGATGGGCTCGGTCGAGGACCTCGAAATCGAGCAGGTCATGCGCAAGGGCTTCAACGACATCAGCTGCGTCGAATCGGGCGGGCCCGAGCCGGGCGTCGGCTGCGCCGGCCGCGGCGTCATCACCGCGATCAACTTCCTCGAGGAGAACGGCGCCTACGACGACATGGACTACATCTCCTACGACGTCCTCGGCGACGTCGTCTGCGGCGGCTTCGCCATGCCGATCCGCGAGAACAAGGCGCAGGAGATCTACATCGTCATGTCCGGCGAGATGATGGCGCTCTACGCCGCCAACAACATCTCCAAGGGCATCTTGAAGTACGCCACGTCCGGCAGCGTCCGGCTCGGCGGCCTGATCTGCAACGAGCGCCAGACCGACCGCGAGGTCGATCTCTCCGAAGCCCTCGCCGAGCGGCTCGGCACCAAGCTGATCCACCTCGTCCCGCGCGACAACGTCGTCCAGCACGCCGAGCTGCGGCGGATGACGGTGCTCCAGTACGCGCCGGAGACCAAGCAGGCGGAGGAATACCGGACGCTGGCGCGCAAGATCCACGCCAATTCCGGGCAAGGCGTCATCCCCACCCCGATCTCGATGGAGGAGCTGGAGGAGATGCTCATGGAGTTCGGCCTGATGCAGAGCGAGGAGGATCGCCTGAGGGCGATCGCCGCCGCCGAGGCCGCCGCCGCCGAAGCCGCCGCGGTCGAAGCCGCTTGAGCACCGAACCCGATCGAGGAGGGCCTGCGATGGCACCCGACGAAGCCCCCGACCAAGCCGCCGACGACCTCGCCAACTACGAGCAGCTCATCAAGGACGTGCTGGAAGCCTACCCGCCCAAGGCGCGCAAGAACCGGGAAAAGCACCTGAGCGTGACCACGCCGCTCGCCGACGACGAGGCGGGTGAGGCCGGGTCGAGCTGCGGTGGTGCGATGAAGTCGAACACCCGCTCGCTCCCTGGGGTCATGACCGTTCGCGGCTGCGCTTATGCCGGCAGCAAGGGCGTGGTCTGGGGCCCGGTCAAGGACATGGTCCACATCAGCCACGGCCCGGTGGGTTGCGGGCAATACTCCTGGGGGCAGCGACGCAACTACGCCACCGGCACGACCGGCGTCGACAGCTTCGTGACGATGCAGATCACCACCGACTTCCAGGAGAAGGACATCGTCTTCGGCGGCGACAAGAAGCTGGCGACGACGATCGACGAGGTCCGGACGTTGTTCCCCTTGGCGAACGGCATCTCGATCCAGTCGGAATGCCCGGTGGGCCTGATCGGCGACGACATCGAGGGCGTCGCCCGCAACAAGGTGGCCGAGCACGAGGTCACCATCGTGCCGGTCCGCTGCGAGGGCTTTCGCGGCGTCTCGCAATCGCTCGGCCACCACATCGCCAACGATTCGGTGCGTGACTGGGTGCTGCCGCGCGGCGACGCCAAGGCGGCCGAGATGCCCGAGGTCGGGCCCTACGCGGTCAACATCGTCGGCGACTACAACATCGGCGGCGATGCCTGGGCCAGCCGGCACCTGTTGGAGCAGATCGGCCTCGAGGTGGTCGGCAGCTGGTCCGGCGACGCCACCCTGGCCGAGATGGAGAACGCGCCGCGGGCGAAGCTCAACCTCATCCACTGCTATCGGTCGATGAACTACATCTGCCGGCACATGGAAGAGACCTATGGCGTGCCGTGGATGGAGTACAACTTCTTCGGCCCGAGCCAGATCGCGGCGAGCCTCAGGGCCATCGCCGCGCGTTTCGACGAGACCATCCAGGCCAATGCCGAGCAGGTGATCGCCAAATATCAACCGCTGGTCGATGCCGTTCTCGCCAAGTACCGGCCACGGCTCGAGGGCAAGTCGGTCCTGCTCTATGTCGGCGGGCTACGCCCGCGCCACGTGGTCACCGCCTACGAAGACCTCGGCATGGTGATCGCGGCGACCGGCTACGAGTTCGCCCATGGCGACGACTACAAGCGCACGGGCGAACACGTGCGGGCGGGCACGCTGATCTACGACGACGTCACCGGCTTCGAGCTGGAGAAGTTCATCGAGCGCATCCGTCCCGACCTCGTCGGCTCCGGCATCAAGGAGAAGTACGCGGTGCAGAAGATGGGCGTGCCGTTCCGGCAGATGCACAGCTGGGACTATTCCGGCCCGTATCACGGCTACGACGGCTTCGCGATCTTCGCCCGCGACATGGACCTCGCCATCAACAACCCCGTCTGGGGCCTCTACCAGGCGCCGTGGACCACGACCACGGCCGCCTGAGCCGAGACCGGACACGCCGGGCCGAGCCCCGCGGCGCGGCGCTCGGCCCGGAACTCTTCGCCCGCTATGCGGCCGGCCAGCAAAGGACGACGATCATGCCCCAGTCCTCGGACAAGGTGCTCGACCACGCCGAGCTGTTCCAACAGCCCGAATACAAGGAGATGCTGCGCGAGAAGCGCGTGCACTTCGAGTGCGGTCATCCGGACGAGATGGTCAAGGAGATCGCCGACTGGACCAAGTCTTGGGAGTACCGCGAGAAGAACCTCGCGCGCGAGGCGGTGACGGTCAACCCGGCCAAGGCCTGCCAGCCCCTCGGCGCCGTGTTCGCCGCCGCCGGCTACGCAAAGACGATGAGCTTCGTGCACGGCAGCCAGGGGTGCGTCGCCTACTACCGCTCGCATCTGGCGCGGCACTTCAAGGAGCCGGTCTCGGCCGTCTCCTCGTCGATGACCGAGGATGCGGCCGTCTTCGGCGGCCTCAACAACATGGTCGACGGGCTGGCCAACACCCACGCCCTCTACCAGCCCGAGATGATCGCCATCTCGACGACCTGCATGGCCGAGGTGATCGGCGACGACCTCACCTCGTTCGTCGCCGCCGCCAAGGCCAAGGGCTCGGTGCCCGAGGACTACGACCTGCCGCACGCCCACACCCCGGCCTTCGTCGGCAGCCACGTCGACGGCTACGACAACATGCAAAAGGCCATCCTGGAGCACTTCTGGAAGGACCAGGACCGCACCCCCGGTGACGGCATCAACATCGTGCCCGGCTTCGACGGCTTCGCCGTCGGCAACATTCGCGAGCTGCGGCGCATGCTCGGCCTCATGGGCATCGAGGCGACCGTGCTGTCGGACGTGTCCGACGTCTACGACACGCCCGCCGACGGCGACTTCCAGATGTATGCCGGCGGCACCACCCGCGACGAGGTCAAGGCGGCGCTCGATGCCAAGGCGACGCTGTCGATGCAGCACTACTGCTCGCGCAAGACCCTCGAGTATTGCAAGAGCGTGGGCCAGGCGACGGCGTCGTTGCACTATCCCTTGGGCGTAGCGGCCACCGACGAGCTGTTGATGACGCTCTCCGAGCTGACCGGCAAGCCGATCCCCGACGCGCTCAAGCTGGAGCGCGGCCGCCTGGTCGACGCCCTGGCCGACAGCCAAAGCTACCTGCACGGCAAGACCTACGCGATCTACGGCGATCCCGACTTCGTCTACGCGATGACGCGCTTCGTGCTGGAGACCGGCGGCGAGCCGCGGCATTGCCTGGCGACCAACGGCAGCAAAGCCTGGGCCAAGAAGATGCAGGCGCTGCTCGACGGCTCGCCCTTCGGCAAGGCCGCGCAGGTCTGGCCGAGCAAGGACTTGTGGGCGCTGCGCTCGTTGATGGCGACCGAGCCGGTCGATCTCCTGATCGGCAACTCGCACGGCAAGTACCTCGAGCGCGATCTCGGGGTGCCGCTGGTCCGGCTCACCTTCCCGATCTTCGATCGCCACCACCACCATCGCTTTCCGACCTGGGGCTACCAGGGCGGGCTGCAGGTGCTGGTGAAACTCCTCGACACGATCTTCGAGCGACTGGATGCGGCAACCGACGAGAGCGACCCTGCCTTCGCCGACATCTCGTTCGATTTGACGCGCTGAGCGCGGTGGGGGAGGCGGGCGATGACGGCCGCGCGCGACGCCCGGGTGCAGGCGCTGTTTCAAGAGCCCGCCTGCGCCCAAAACCGCGCCAAGGCGCCTGCCGCCCGCAAGGCCGGCTGCGCCAAGGCCCTGACGCCGGGGGCCGCGGCCGGCGGCTGCGCCTTCGACGGGGCGATGATCGCCCTCCAGCCGATCGTCGATGCCGCCCACCTCGTGCATGGGCCGCTCGCCTGCGGCGGTAACAGCTGGGACAACCGTAACTCGGCATCGTCCGGTGCCGATCTCTACCGGCGCGGCTTCACCACCGACTTGTCCGAACTCGACATCGTCATGGGCAAGGGCGAGCAGAAGCTCTACCGCGCCATCGGCGAGGTGGTGGCCGCGCACGCGCCGCCGGCGGTCTTCGTCTACACCACCTGCGTGCCGGCGCTGGTCGGCGACGACGTCGAGGCGGTGTGCCGGGCGGCGGCCGAGACCTTCGCCACACCCGTCATCCCGGTCGATGCGGCGGGCTTCACGGGCTCGAAGAACCTCGGCAACAAGCTCGCCGGCGACGCGCTGCTCGAGCACGTGATCGGCACGCTCGAGCCGGCGCAGCCCTCGCCGCTCGACGTCAACCTGGTCGGCGAGTTCAACCTCTCCGGCGAGCTGTGGCAGATCACGCCGCTGCTCGACCGCCTCGGCATCCGCGTCCTGGGCGCGATCACGGGCGATGCCCGCTTCCGCCAGGTGGCGATGGCGCATCGGGCCAAGGTCACCATGCTGGTCTGCTCGAAGGCCCTCGTGGCGCTCGCCCGCAAGCTCGAGGAGCGCTACGGCATCCCGTGGTTCGACGGCTCCTTCTACGGCATCGGCGCCACCTCCGACGCGATCCGCACGATGTGCCGCATGCTGGTCGAGAGCGGCGCCGAGCCCGGCCTCCTCGACCGCGCCGAGGCGCTGATCGCGGCCGAGGAGGCCCGCGCCCGGGCGGCCCTGGCCCCCTACCGCGCCCGGCTCGCGGGCAAACGGGTGCTGCTCTACACCGGCGGGCACAAGAGCTGGTCGGTCATGGCGGCGCTGAGCGAGCTCGGCATGGAGGTGATCGGCACCTCGATGCGCAAGGCCACCGAGAGCGATCGCGCCCGCGTCGACGCCATGGGCCAGGCCGACGCCATGTTCGAAAACATGGCGCCCAAGGAGATGTACCGCCGCCTCGAGGAAGGCGAGGCGGACCTGTTGATGTCCGGCGGCCGCAGCCAGTTCGTGGCGCTCAAGGCCAAGGTGCCGTGGGTCGACGTCAACCAGGAGAAGCACGCGGCGCACGCCGGCTATACGGGGATGGTCGCGCTGGTGCGCGCGATCGACCAGGCGATCGCCAACCCGGTGTGGGCGGACGTGAAGCGGCCGGCGCCCTGGGAGCTGCCGGCGGCGGCGTCCCGGGCGGCGGCTCTGCCGTTCCGTCCACCCGTGAGCAACGCCAGCGATTTCGAGGATTGCTGACATGGCGACGCTCGTCCACCCGCGCCGCAGCCTCTCGACCAACCCATTGAAGTCGAGCGCGCCCCTGGGCGCGGCCATGGCCTATCTCGGGATCGAGGGCGCCGTTCCGCTGTTCCACGGGGCGCAGGGCTGCACCGCCTTCGCCCTCGTGGCGCTGGTGCGCCATTTCAAGGAGGCCATTCCTCTTCAGACCACGGCGACCAACGAGATCTCGGCGATCCTCGGCGGTGCCGAACAGGTGGAGGAGGCCATCGACAACCTGATCGGGCGCGCCTCGCCCCGGTTCATCGGCATCGCGTCGACGGCCTTGACCGAGACCCGCGGCGAGGACATCGCCCAACAGCTCGCCTCGTTGCGCGCGCAGCGGCCGGATCTGGCGGAGACCGCCATCGTCTACGCCGCCACCCCCGACTTCACGGGTGGGCTCGAGGACGGCTGGGCCGCGGCGGTGACCGCAATCGTCGACGCGCTCGTGCCGGACGGCCCGGCGCCGCTGCGCCGCCGCGACCAGGTGAACCTGCTGGTCGCCAGCCATCTGACGCCGGCCGAGGTCGAGGAGATCGTCCGGCTGATCCGGCTGTTCGAGCTGGAGCCGATCGTCTTGCCCGACCTCGCCGGCTCGCTCGACGGCCACCTCGCGCCGACCTGGCACGGCACCTCGCTCGGCGGCACGCGGCTCGACGACATTGCCCGGATGGGCGAGAGCGCCTGCACTCTCGTGGTGGGGCGCAGCCTGGAGGCCGCCGCCGACCGGCTGGAAGCACGCACGGGCGTTCCCACCCTCGTCTTCGCCGAGGTGACCGGGCTCGCAGCGGTCGATGAGCTCGTCGCCGCCCTGATGGCGCTGGCCGGCACCGCGGACGCGCCGGGCGAGGTGAAGCGCGACCGCGCCCGGCTGCAGGACGCCATGCTCGATGCGCACTTCCAAACGGGCGGGCTGAAGGTCGCCATCGGCGCCGATCCGGACCTCCTCTTCGGCCTCGGCCGTGCTCTGGTCGCGATGGGAGCGGAGCTGGTCGCGGCGGTGACGACGTCGCCGGCGAACCCGGTGCTGGCCGAGGTGCCCGCGTCGGAGGTGGTGGTAGGCGATCTCGGCGACGTCGAGCGGCTGGCCGGCGAGGCCGGCGCGGCGTTGCTGATCACCCATGCCCACGGCCGCCAGGCGGCGGCCCGTCTCGGCCTGCCCTTGGTGCGCGCCGGCTTTCCCGTGTTCGATCGCCTCGGCCCGCAGGACACCTGCCGGGTCGGCTATCGGGGAACCCGCGCCTTCCTGTTCGAGATCGCCAACGCGGTTCTCGCCCAGGCGCACACGCCGCATCCCGAGGATTGGGGTGCGAAACCCGTCGCGGAGGAGTTCGACCATGCACGTCCGCAGACTGCGACCCATTGATCCGGAGGCCGCCGTGCCCACACCGCCCGACGCCGAGAAGCCGCTTCGCATCGCCATCGCGACGACCGACATGCGCTATCTCGATGCCCATTTCGGTGCCGCCCCGACGTTCGCGGTGTTCGACGTGACCCGCGAGGACTGGCACTTCGTCGAGGCGATCGGCTTCGACGACGTGACCGGGGCGACGGGGGGCCACAGCGACACCGACGACAAGATCACGCCCAAGATCGAGGCGCTCGAGGGTGTGGCCATCCTGTTCGTCGGCGCGATTGGCGGGCCGGCGGCGGCCAAGGTGGTGCGCGCCGGGGTCCATCCGGTGCGCGTCGCGGCACCCGAGCCGATCCCCGCGGTGCTCGTTCGCGTGCAGGGCATGCTGCGCGGCACGCCGCCGCCCTGGCTGCGCAAGGTGCTGGGCCGCCACCAGGGCAAGCCCGCCTTCACGCCCGAGGAGGCGATGTCGTGAGCGCCGTCCTCGCCGTCGCCGAACCCCGCGGCGGCCCGCTGCCGGACCACCCGTTCCTCGCCCAGCTCGTTGCCCTGATCCGCGCCAACGACGGCTACGGCGCGTGGGAAGGAAAGGGCGACCGCGAGCTGCTCGCCGAGTTCGTGGTCACCCGCGAGGAGCGCCGCCTGATCCCGATCATCGCCGACCCGGACCCGGACGTCCTGTGGCGGATCGAGACCTTCTACACCGCCGTCGGCCTGTGCGTGGCCCGCGCCAGCGGCTGCGAGGTCAGCCCGATGAGCCGCATCAGCTACGAGGGGTTCGGGCGCTTCGTCCTCTTGGCCGGCAAGCTGGTCGTCCTGTCGCGCCATCTGCGCGACGTGCACCGCTTCGGCTTCGAGAGCTTCGCCGTCCTGAACGACGCCGGCGCGGCGCTCACCGCCGAGGCCATCGCCACCATCGAAGCCCACCCCGACGCCGCGCGCGCCTGAAGGAGACGGCCATGCCCAGCGAGACCCTGACCCGTGACGGCCGCCCGTACGTGCCGACCTACCTGGACGCGATCGACGCCGGCAAGTGCATTGGTTGCGGGCGCTGCTTCAAGGTCTGCAGCCGCGGCGTCATGACCCTGCGCGGCGTCGACGAGGACGGCGCCTTCGTGGACGACGACGAGGACGAGGACGAGATCGAGCGCCGCGTCATGGTGCTCGCGGACCCCGGCGCCTGCATCGGCTGCGGCGCCTGCGCTCGGGTGTGCTCGAGCCGGTGCCAGAGCCACACGTCGGACTGATGCCGCCCGCTGCGGCGATCCGGGACGTGACCCGCCGGCGGCGACCGGCATCGCCGCCGGCGGTGCCCCGCGCCACCAGCGCCTCCCTCCCCGTTTCGAGCTTGTCGCAAACCCGCCATTGTCGTGAACGCACCCCTCCGACATGCCGCCATTCTCTCAGCAACCCATTGAGAACCAGCGTATTTTCGACTTGGCACCGGCCTTGCTAGAGATCTCCGAGAGCCAACTTCGAACTGGAGCCGATGTGATGTTGCAGCTGACCGACGCCGCCCGGGACGCGTTGCGTTCCGCCATCGACCAGACCGGCCAGGACGTCGCGGGCGTTCGGATCATGGTGACCAGCGGCGGCTGTGCCGGGCTCAAATACGGTATGGCCCTGGAGTTGGCGGCCGATGCGGACGACGCGGTGCTGCGACTCGACCAGCTGACGGTGCTGATCGACCCCGAGAGCTCGCCGCACCTCGACGACGTGACGATCGACTTCGTCACCGGCTTGGACGGCTCCGGTTTCGTCTTCGACAATCCGCGTGCGGCGAGCCAGTGCGGCTGTGGGCGCTCGTTTTGCTGAGCGACATGGTCGTGCTGGAAGCCCCCGCCCGGTCGCATCCGCGTCGCCACACCGTGCACGTGATGCGGCCCCGCTCGGCGCCCGTGCCGCGCGCCGACGCGACGCCGCCCGCCGCCCCCTTCAGCGCGCGCGAGGCCGATCTCGTCAAGACCGTGATCGACGCTTTGCGGCCGACCTTTCGCCGCGACGGCGGTGATGTGGAGCTGGTCGACCTCGCTTCGGGGCACGTGCGCCTGCGCCTCACCGGCGCCTGCGGCGGGTGCGCCGCGGCCTCGCTGACGCTCGGCGGCGTCCGCTTGCGCTTGATCGAGGCGCTCGGCCGCCCGGTGCGGGTCTTGCCGGTCATGGGAGCGAGCGGATGACCTTGCCGAGCCGGATGGCGCCACCCGGCCGCGTCCATATCGCCGACACGACCTTGCGCGACGGTGAGCAGGCCGCCGGCGTCGCCTTCGACCGCGACGAGAAGGTGAGCATCGCCCGCGCGCTCGACGATGCCGGCGTGGCCGAAATCGAGGCCGGCGTGCCGGCGATGGGCGAGGACGAGATCGGCGACATCGCCGCCATCGCCGCGGAGTTGCAGCGGGCCGAGCCGGTCGTCTGGTGCCGGCTTGCGGAGCGCGATCTCGACGCGGCCATGCGCACCGGCGTCCGGCGCGTGCACCTCGCCCTGCCGGTCTCCGATCTTCAACTGGAGCGCAAGCTCGGCGTGGGCCGAGACTGGGCCCGTGCCGAGGTCGCGCGGGTGGCGGGCCTCGCCAGCCGGCTCGGCCGCCGGGTCTCCCTGGGGCTCGAGGATGCCTCGCGCGCGGCGCCGGAATTCATCGTCGAGCTGGCCCATATCGCGGCCGCGGCGGGCGTCGTGCGACTGCGGCTCGCCGACACGCTCGGGGTGCTCGACCCGTTCGCGACCTACGCGCTGGTCGCCCACCTGCGCGAGGTCGCGCCGATCGCGCTCGAGTTCCACGGTCATGACGACCTCGGCATGGCGACCGCCAACACCATGGCGGCCGCGGCGGCCGGAGCGAGCCACCTCAGCGTCACGGTGAACGGCCTCGGCGAGCGCGCCGGCAACGCCGCGCTGGAAGAGGTCGCCGCCGCCGTCGCCCTGGCGGGGGGCGAGACCGGGATCGACCTGCGGGCGCTCTGCGACCTCTCGCGTCTCGTCGCCAAGGCATCGGCGCGGGTCACCCCCCTCGCCAAGGCCATCGTCGGCGCCGGCGTGTTCACGCACGAGGCCGGCATCCACGTCGACGGCATCTTGAAGGATCCGAGCATCTACGAGGCGCTGCCCCCGGCGCTGTTCGGCCGCACGCACCTGATCTCGATCGGCAAGCATTCGGGAACCAGGGCCTTGCGGCACGTGCTGGAGCTCGCGGGTCTGCCCGCCGACGCGGCGACCGCCCGAGCCATCCTGCCGCTGCTCCGCACCTGGACCTCGACCACCAAGGAGCGGCTCACCCCGGCCGATCTCCAGCGCCTCCACGCCACCGCCTCGGCTCTGGGGCGAGCGTCCCCCTGCGGAGAGACCCGATGACACCGACGACGCCGCTCCGCCGGCAGCTGCGGGACCTGTCCTCTGCCGAGGAGTTCTTCGACCTGTTCGAGGTGCCTTACGACCCCCGGCACCTCGCCGTCGTCCGCCTGCACGTCCTGCAGCGGCTGCACGCCGTGCTCGCCGCCGAGGC
The DNA here is from genome assembly GCA_964481035.1 of uncultured Geminicoccaceae bacterium. Classification (GTDB taxonomy): domain Bacteria; phylum Pseudomonadota; class Alphaproteobacteria; order Geminicoccales; family Geminicoccaceae; genus JAAAPF01. Next base: position 16,066 of record CAYZSE010000042.1, read on the forward strand.
GCTGGAGGATGCCGACGACGATCGGCTCGCCGACGCCTATCGCCGCGGGCTGCGGCAGGCCTATCGCGAGGTCGTCGAGGCGGCGCCCGAGGCACGGCGAGACTTCGCCGTCTTCCAGCGGGCCCGGGCGCGCGAGGCGGAGCGCTTCGTCACCCTAGCCGGTCCGAAAGGAGCACGACGATGACGCCGTCCCCCGACACCCGGGGCCTCGAGATCGTGGTCTGCATCAAGCAGGTGCCGGACTCGGCCCAGATCAGCGTCCACCCCGTGACCAACACGATCATGCGGCAAGGGGTGCCGACCATCATCAATCCCTACGACCTCTTCGCCCTGGAAGAGGCGCTCAGGTTGCGCGACCAGTACGGCGGCCGGGTGACGGTGCTCTCCATGGGCCCGCCGATGGCCGAGGAAGCGCTGCGCCGCGCCCTCGGCCTGGGCGCCGATCGGGCGGTGTTGATCACCGACCGCCGCTTCGCCGGCGCCGACACGCTCGCCACCTCCTATGCCCTCGCCAGCGCGCTCACCACCCTCGGGCGCGAGCGCGCCGTCGACGTGGTTCTCACCGGCAAGCAGACCATCGACGGGGATACCGCCCAAGTCGGCCCCGGCATCGCCCGGCGGCTGGGGCTGGAGCAGCTGACCTACGTGGCCGCCATCGACTGGGTCGATCCTGACGCGCGCGAGCTCGTCGTCCGGCGGCGCGCCGAGGGCGGGCTCCAGGTGCTCGCCTCGCGGCTGCCCTGCCTCATCAGCGTGATCGAAGGCATCAACGAGGTCCGTCGCGGTGCCGTCGAGGACATGCTGCGGGCCGCCCGGGCCGAGGTCACCGTCTGGTCGGCGACCGACGCGGGCGTCGAGGACCCGATGCTCTGCGGTCTGCGGGGCTCGCCGACGGTGGTCAAGCGGGTGTTCGCCCCGAGCCCGCGCCACGAGCGCGCCGAGATGGTGACGGTCGCGGGCAAGCGGCCCGGCCAGATCGCCGACGCCCTGCTGGATCTCGTCCTCACTCATCAACCCAAATTGGACGCGGAGTTGCGCGCCGCGAACCGGCCATGAAGGGAGCACCGATGAGCACCACGTCCGACACGCCCGGCCCGGGCCGCCGGCTCCACCCGAAGCTGCCGGAACGCTTTCACGGTCATTCGGGCGTCTGGGTCTTCGTCGAGCTGGAGCGCGGCCATGTGCACCCCGTCTCCTGGGAGCTCATGGGCGAGGGCCGCAAGCTCGCCCGGGAACTGGGCGTCGCGCTCGCCGCCCTGGTCCTCGGCCCGCCCGGCGAGCCGACCGATGCGGCCGTCGATCAGGCCTTCGGCTACGGCGCCGACCTCGTCCACCTGTGCGTCGATCCGGTCCTCGGGGACTATCGCAACGCGCCCTACGCGCACGCGCTCTCCGCCATCGTCGAGGCGGCGAAGCCGGAGATCCTGCTCTTGGGCGCGACGCCGCTCGGCCGCGATCTCGCCGGGGCGGTGGCCACCAGCCTGCAGACCGGGCTGACCGCCGACTGCACCGAGCTGGCGATCGATGCCGACCAGGCGCTGGCGGCGACCCGTCCCACCTTCGGCGGCTCGTTGCTGTGCACGATCTACACCCTCAAGGTGCGCCCGCAGATGGCGACGGTGCGGCCGCGGGTGATGGCGATGCCCGAGCCCGAGGCGGGCCGCACCGGCCGGATCGTGCGCCACGAGCTGGGCCTGGTGGAGACCGACGTGGTCACCAAGGTGCTCGACTTCGTCGCCGATGCGTCCACCGGCGATGTCGCCCTGGCCTATGCGGACGTCGTCGTCGCCGGCGGCATGGGGCTGCAGTCGGCGGCGAACTTCGAGCTGGTCCGCCGCCTCGCCGCGGTGCTCGGGGGCGACTACGGCTGCTCGCGACCCGTCGCCCAGAAGGGCTGGTTGCCTGCGGAGCGGCAGATCGGCCAGACCGGACGCACGATCCGCCCGCGCCTCTACATCGCCGCCGGCATCTCCGGGGCGGTCCAGCACCGCGTCGGTGTCGAGGGCGCCGATCTCATCGTCGCGATCAACCTGGATGCCGACGCGCCGATCTTCGACTTCGCCCATGTGGGCGTCGTCGCCGACGCACTGCAGGTCCTGCCGGCCTTGACCGACGCGGTCGCTCGCCGCCTCGGCCAGCCGGCGATGGCCAGCTGAAGGGAACACCATCATGGCCGAACATTTCGATGCCATCGTCGTGGGTGCCGGTCCCGCCGGCAACGCCGCCGCCCTGGTGATGGCCCGCGGCGGCCTGCGGGTGCTGCAGATCGAGCGCGGCGAGACCGCCGGCTCGAAGAACGTGCAGGGGGCGATCCTCTACGCCGATGCGCTGGAGAGGCTGCTGCCCGACTTCCGCGAGGAAGCGCCCTTGGAGCGCCACGTCGTCGAGCAGCGGGTCTGGATGTTGGACGAGCGCTCGCACACCGGCGCCCACTACCGTTCCGACGACTTCAACGAGGATCGGCCCAACCGCTACACGATCCTGCGCGCGCCCTTCGATCGCTGGTTCGCCGGCGAGGTCCGGGCGGCCGGCGCCTTGCTGCTGACCGAGACGACGGTGACCGAGCTGGTGAAGGACGGGTCGGGCAAGGTCGTCGGGGTGCGGACCGACCGCGACGGCGGCGCCCTGTTCGCCGACGTCGTCGTCCTTGCCGAGGGCGTGAACGGGCTGGTCGGCCAGCGCGCGGGCCTGCGCTCGGAATTGGACCCGCACCATGTCGCCCTGGCGGTGAAGGAGACCGTCTTTCTCACCGACGAGATCGTCCAGGAGCGCTTCAACCTCCAGGGCGAGGACGACGGCGTGGTGATCGAGGTGATGGGCTCGGTCTCGTCCGGCATGGTCGGCACGGGCTTTCTCTACACCAACCGGGAATCGATCTCGATCGGCGTCGGCTGCCTGGTCGCCGACTTCCAGGAGACGCAGATCCCGCCCTACGAGCTGCTCGACCGCTTCAAGGCGCACCCGTCCGTGGCGCCGCTCTTGAAGGGCGGCGAGACCAGGGAGTACGTCGCGCACCTCATCCCGGAGGGCGGCTACGACGCCATCCCCGAGCTCGTCGGCGACGGCTGGATGGTGGTCGGCGACGCCGGCCAGTTCGTGAACTCGGCCCACCGCGAGGGCTCCAACCTGGCGATGACCACGGGCAGCCTCGCCGGCGAGACGGTGCTGGCGCTCAAAGCGGCCGGCGAAAGCTGCACGGCGGCCGCCCTGTCGCACTATCCGAGCGCACTGCAACAGTCCTTCGTCATGAAGGACATGAAGAAGTATCGCGGCCTCGCCTCGATGCTCGACGGCAACAAGCATTTCTTGACGACCTACCCCGCCGCGTTGTCCCAGGCGATGCAGACGTTCTTGCGCGTCGACAGCGTCGACAAGACGACCAAGCAGCGTCTGATGCTCAAGGAGTTCAAGGACGCAAGGGGTGGCTGGTGGAACCTGATGACCGACGCATTCAAGATGGCGAGGGCCTGGCGATGACGGAGAGCAAAGTGACCACACAACGCATGGAAGAGCGCCTCTACCACAACCGGTACCGCGTCGACGAGGGTCGGCCGCACGTGGTGATCCATCGCCGCGCGGTCGACAGCGACGCGTTGCGCTCGCTCGTCCACCTCTGCCCGGCCGGCTGCTACAGCAAGAACGAGAAGGGCCGCGTCGAGGTGACACTTGATGGCTGCATGGAGTGCGGCACCTGCCGCATCGTCTGCCAGGGCGCGCCCGAGCTGATCTGGAACTACCCGCGCGGCGGGTTCGGCGTGCTCTTCAAGTTCGGCTGAGCGGGCGCGCACGCTCGCCCTGGCGCGGGGACCACGGCGCAGAACCGGGCGGTCGGCGATTTCCGCGCCAACGAACGCGCGCGGCGCCAGCATTAAGGTAAGCACGCAGACGCCGCCGCTGGTCGCCTCGGTCACGCCGACACCGGCTTGCCGAGGCCATGGCCTTGCGCTTATGCCTGCTTGGCGACAGGCTGTCCTAGGTCTAGCTTTCCCAGGCACGAGCCTGCGCTACGAACCACCGTGGCGATAACGGTCGCTTCCGGTGTTCGTTACGCGAGGCGCCATCCCTCGTGGCGTCATGGCTCGCGGCGAGGTTATCGCGCACCGCGGTCGCTGCGGGCAGGTGATGCGGCGCCCGCCTTGCGGGGTGGACGGGGCTCATGGACGCAGCGCTTGCGACGCCGGTCGATGCGGATTGGGCCTTCGCTCGCTACGAGGCGCTGCGATCGCGGTTGGTCGACGCGCCCGGCGCCGGAGACGCGGCGGCGATCGCCAGCGTCGAGGCCGTCGCCGGCGAGTTCGACGCCTTCGTGCTCGACGCCTTCGGCGTGCTCAACGTCGGCGAGATGCCGATCCCGGGCGCCGTCGAGCGGATCGCCCGGTTGCGGCGCAGGGGCAAGCGCCTCGTGGTGCTGACCAACGGCGCGGCACAGTCGCGCCGGCAGGCGCTCGAGAAATACCGCAGGCTCGGTTTCGACTTCGGCGAGGACGAGGTCGTCGCCAGCCGCGACGTCGCCGCCGCAGCGCTGCGGCGCGGCCCCGCCGGCCGCGTCTGGGCGGCGGCCGCAGGGCTCGAGCCGGACTTCGCGGACCTCGATGGCCTCGACGTGCGCGACGTTCTGGCCGAGCCCGAGTTGTTCGCGACGGCCGAGGGGTTCATCCTGTTCGCCAGCGCCGGCTGGACCGGCGAGCACCAGCGCCGGCTCATCGCCGCACTCGCGGCGCGACCGCGCCCCGTGGTCGTCGCCAACCCGGACCTCGTCGCACCGCGCGAGGCCGGCTTCTCGCTCGAGCCCGGGCATTTCGGCCACGCGCTGCGGGACCGCCTCGGCCTCGTCCCGGCGTTCTACGGCAAGCCCTACGCCGATGCGTTCGCCGTGGTCCGCGCGCGTCTCGGCCCGGAGATCGCGGCGGAGCGGACGGTCATGGTCGGCGACACCCTGCACACCGACATCCTCGGTGGCCGCGCCGCCGGCTTCAAGACGGTGCTTGTCACCGGCCACGGGCTGTTCGCCGGTCACGACCCGCAGCGCTTCATTCGCCGCTCGGGCATCGTGCCCGATTTCGTGACGAGAGCGATCTGAGGCTGCGCCTCGCCACCTCCGTCGGGTTTGACCAAGGGGCGGTGACCGGCGAGAACGCTCGCGCCGGGGCCTTCGACGCGCGGGAGCGCCACATGGAACGCCAGATCGAGCGGGCGCTGTTCTACAGCCGCTGGCTCCTCGTGCCGATCTATCTCGGGCTCGCCGTGTCGTTGGTATTCTTCGCCGTGATATTCTTGAAGGAGCTGTTCGCGCTCGGCGCGTCGCTCGGCACCCACGGCGAGAAGGACGCTATCCTCGCGGCCCTGTCGCTCATCGACCTGGCGCTGGTGGCTAGCCTCGTCGTCATGGTCATCATCAGCGGCTATGAGAATTTCGTTTCCAAGCTCGACGTCGATACCGACGACACGCTGAGCTGGCTCGGCAAGCTCGATGCCGGCTCGCTCAAGCTCAAGGTCGCCTCCTCGATCGTCGCGATCTCGTCGGTGCACTTGCTCAAGGCCTTCATGAACGCCGCCGACACGCCCAACGACAAGCTGCTGTGGCTCGTCGTCATCCACCTCACCTTCGTCGTGTCGGCGCTGGCGATGGCCTTCGGTGATCGGATCTCAGCCAAGGGGTGACCGACCCCGCGCTCGTTCGACGACTATCGCGTGACAGTTGACACATGACTCTCGCGCATTTGCCTTGAGACTGTCATAGATGATGGCGAGCGACATTCAGGGGAGGTGGCGATGCGGTCGTCGACCGTGCCGTCGCGCGGCTCCCGGTCGGCAGCACCCCTTCCCTGACGTCCACACACGAGGCCGAGGCTTTCCGCCCCGCTTCGCCGGCGCGGATGGCCTCGAAAGGGGGTTGTCATGCGCGTTTACGGCTGGAGCGTCTTCG
>CAYZSE010000043.1:0-21974 GCA_964481035.1 uncultured Geminicoccaceae bacterium
AGGAGGACGCGCTCGATCTCGAGGGGGCTCGTCCGCACGCCCAAGGCGTTCATGAGGTCGTCGGCGCGGCCGTGGAAGTGGACGTAGCCCGCCTCGTCGAGGTGCGCGAGGTCGCCGCCCGCGAACCACTCGCCCAGGAAGACCTCTTCGTCGGCCTCGGGGCGGCGCCAGTAGCCGAGCATCAGGCCCGGGTCGCTGCGGTGGACGGCGAGGAGGCCCACCGCACCGGGGGCGGTCAGCTCCGCGTGGGTCGCGGGGTCGAGGATGGCGACGCGGCGGCCGGGCTGGGGGCGGCCGGGCAGGCCCGGACGGGTCGGCGTCGCCGGGCCCGAGGAGATGTAGGTCGAGATCTCGGTCATGCCGAGCGCCTCGAAGAGCGGGCGGTCGGTGGCGTCCCGCCACGCCTGCCAGAGCTCGGCCGAGAGGGCCTCGCCGGCGCACACGCCGTGGCGCAAGGCGCTCGCGCGCAGGATCGAGGCATCGCCGTACTTGAGGAGGCGGCGGTAGACGGTGGGGACGGCGGCGAAGACGTGGATGCCGTGCGCAGCGATGATCTCGGGCCAGGCGCCGGGCTCGACCGCATCGCGGCAGAGGACGGCGGTGGCCCCGGCGGCGAGCGGGTCCATGAGGCCGACGCCCAGGGTGTAGGTCCAGTTGAGCGTGCCGGCGTGCAGCACGCGGTCGCCGGGGAAAAGACCGAGCCAGCCTTCGCGCATGGGCAGGCGGCCGAGGACGGTGCGGTGCGCGTGGAGCACGCCCTTGGGCCGGCCGCCCGTGCCCGAGGTGTAGATGAGGAGCACCGGGTCGTCGTGCTCGGTCGTGGGGAGCGGGGCTTCGCCCTCGAGGGCCTGGGGCTCGGCGACCTCGAGGCCGATGGCCTGGGCCTTGGGGTCGCTCGCGTCCTCGACGAGGACCAAGGACGCCTCGGCGTCGGCGGTGAGCGCTCGGGCCTCGTCGGTCGTAAGCTGCGGCGAGAGCGGGAGAGCGATGAGCCCGGCCTTGGCGCAGGCGAAGAACGCCTCGGCCATGGCCGGTGTGTTGGTCATCCTGAGCGCCACGCGCGCCCCCTTGGGCAGGCGGGCGGCGAGGGCTCGAGCGGTGCGGGCGACGCCCGTGCGCAGCTCCTCGCGGGTGCGGCGGACGACGACGCCCTCCCGGCCGATGAAGATCAGCGCCTCGGCGTCGGGCTGGCCGGGATCGAGGCAGTGGTCGGCGAGGTTGAACATGGCTCAGGCGATCCGCTCGGCCGCGAGGACGCACGTCGTCGGGCCGTCGGTCCGAAGGGGCGCGCGCATCGGCCTCGGGTATAGGGCCGGACGCGGGTTTTCGCCAGGACATCAGGCGCCGGGTGACGAGGCTGTCAGGGACGCGGGCGGCCGTAGGCGCGCCGGGCGAGGCGACCGGCCTCCTCCGACGAGGGGCCGGGCTGGGGCTCCTCCTCGGCGGGCTCGGCCCGCTCGCGCTTGGCGAGCTCGACCGCGGCGCGCAGCTCGATGGCGTCGAGGATCTCGGCGAGCGCCGCATCGCCGCCCTGCGGCCGCCGCTCGCGCAGCCGCTGGCGCAGGTCGCGGAGCGTCGCGTCGCCGAGGGCTCCCTCGAGCAGACCGTCGCGCAGGCGCTCGAGGTCGTCGAGCAGACCGTCGCCGCGGGCGACCGCGCGGGCATCGACGTCGCCGGTCTCTGCGACCTCGTCGACGCCCTGCAGCGCCGCCAGCGCCTCGATGGAGGTGAGCATGCCGAGGCTGCCGGCGGGCGCCGCGGTCGCGCGGTCGACGCCCTGGCCGAGGGCGAAGCCGCGGCCGCGCGCGACGCGCTTGGTCGTGCCGGCGGTCTTGGCGGTCGTTCCTTGCACGCGCATCGATCGTTTCCTCACGAACCTGCCTCAACCTAGGCGATCCGCGTCAACGGACGGTAAAGGCCGGCCGCGGGCCCGGCAGGACTTGCCGGGCGCGGGCGGAACGTGCCGGGCGCGCCAACCGCATAATGAAGGAAATTCAAGCACTTGGGCGGTGGCACGGTTCTCGCAGCTGGGGGCTCGTCCGATCATCGGGAGCGAGCTCGTGCCACCATCGCCGAGAAGCCTCTGCCGCCGCATCGCCTCCAGCCTCCTGAGCGCCGTCATGGTGCTCGGGCTCGGGGTGGGCGAAGCCGACGCGGTGGCGGTGCGGATCAAGGACATCGCCGACTTCGAAGGCATCCGCGACAACATGCTCGTCGGCTACGGGCTGGTGGTCGGCCTCAACGGCACGGGCGACCAGCTCAGGAACTCGGTCTTCACCGAGCAGAGCCTGGTCTCGATGCTCGAGCGGCTCGGCGTCAGCACCCGCGGTACCGACCTCAAGACCAAGAACGTCGCCGCGGTCATGGTGACGGCGACCTTGGGTCCGTTCGCGCGGCAGGGCGGGCGCATGGATGTCAGCGTCGCGGCGATGGGCGACGCGAAATCGCTGATGGGCGGCACGCTGCTCGTGACGCCGCTTCTGGGCGCGGATGGCGAGGTCTACGCCGTCGCCCAAGGCCAGCTCGCCGCCGGCGGCTTCGTCGCCCAGGGCGACGCCGAGAGCGTCACCCGGGGCGTGCCGACCCAGGCGCGCATCCCCGCCGGTGCCATCATCGAGCGCGAGATCGGCTTCGAGCTCAACACCCTCGACCAGGTGCGCCTCAGCCTCAGGAATCCCGACCTGACGACCTCGTCGCGGATCGCTTCGACCATCAACGGCGCGCTCGGCGACCGGGTCGCCGAGGCGGTCGATCCGGCAACGGTGAACATCGTCGTGCCGAGCCGGCGCCAGGGCCGGACGGCGGCGCTCTTGACCGAGATCGAGCAGCTCGTCGTCACCCCCGATCAGACCGCGCGCGTGGTCATCGACGAGAGCAACGGCATCATCGTCATGGGGCGCGACGTGCGGATCAGCGAGGTGGCGGTGGCTCAGGGCAACCTCACCGTGCGGATCACCGAGACGCCGCTGGTGAGCCAGCCCAACGCCTTCTCCGAAGGCGAGACCGTCGAGGTGCCGCGCACCCAAGTCCAGATCGACGACGACAGCGACGCCCGCATGGTCGTGATGCCCGAGGCGGTCACCCTCGACGACCTCGTCGCCGGCCTCAACGCGCTCGGCGTCGGTCCCCGCGACCTGATCTCGATCCTGCAGTCGATCCGCGCCGCCGGTGCGCTGCAGGCCGAGCTGGAGATCATGTGATGGCGGCGCTCGGCCCCCTCCCCGGCCACCCCGCCGCGGCGGGCGACCTCGGCGCCGTCCAGCCGGCCGGCGGACGGGCGGACCTGGAGCGGCTCACCCGCGTCGCCGAAGATTTCGAGGCGGTCTTTCTGCACCAGATGCTCAGCGCGATGCGCCAAGGCGTCTCCGAGGACAGCCCGCTCGGCGGCCCGGACAGCCCCTTCGGCAGTCTTCTCTTGGACGAGCAGGCGAAGCTCATCGGCAAGGCCGGAGGGATAGGCGTCGCCGATCACATCCTGGCCGAGCTTCTCAAGTTGCAGGAGGTGTCGCCATGACACCCGCGCGCGACAAGATCACCATCCTGATGATGCTGACCCGGCAGCTCACCCAGGTGCTCGACGCCGAGACCGAGGTGCTGCGCCGCGTGCGGCTGTCCGAGCTCGCCGATCTGCAAGCCGAGAAGCAGGCGCTCGCCGACGTCTACACCGCAGAGCTCGCCGACCTGCGTCGCGACCCGGAACGCCTCGCCACGGTCGGCGCCGATACCCGCGAGGAGCTCGAGCTCGCGACCCGCCGGTTCCAGGAAGCGGCCAGCCGCAACACCTTGGCGCTGCAGGCGGCGCACGCCGTCGTCGAGCGCGCGCTCCACCTCATCAACGAGAGCCTCGCCGGCGCCGGCGGCTACGCGGCGGGCGGCGGCCAGACCCGCGGCGAGGTCGTTCCCTTCGCCATCGACCGGACATGCTGAGATGATGGGCATCACCGACAGTCTGCGCGTCGCCGTCAGCGGGCTTCAGCTCGCCCAGAACGCGCTCGCCACGACCTCCAGCAACGTCAGCAACGTCAACACCGAGGGCTACTCGCGCAAGGTCGTCGAGCAGGAGGCTCGTGTCCTCGACGGCCGCGGCACCGGCGTCCGCCAGGTCAAGATCGATCGCTATGTCGACGAGTTCCTGGAGCTGCAGATCCGCCGCCAGCAAGCGGCGCTCGGCCGCTCCGAGACGATCCAGAGCTACGCCGACGACGTGCAGGGGCTCGTCTTCGGCAGCCCGAGCGACGGGACGACCGGGCTCGGGAGCTTCGTCGACGAGCTCGGGATCGCCATCGAGGCCGCCGCCACCAAGCCCGACGACGCGGCGCAGCGCGCCTCGATCGCCGCGGCGGCGGAGAACCTCTTCGCACGGATCGACGGGGCGGCGGACACCCTGCAGGTGCTGCGCCGCGACGCCGACCGCCGGATCCACAACCTGGTCGGGGAGGTCAACTCGGCGCTGCAGGCGGTCCACAAGATCAATCTCGACCTCACGCGCAGCGGCGACAACGCCGAGCTCATGGACCAGCGCGACCGGCTGGTGAGCCAGCTCAGCTACCAGCTCGACGTCCGCACCTACCAGAACGAGGACGGCGCGCTCTCGATCTTCACCCCGGACGGCCAGCCGCTCTTGGAGAACAGCCCCCGGGTCGTCGCCTACCGATCGCCCGCTCTGGTGGGCCGCGGCTCGAGCTTCCCGCCGATCCGCGTCTTCGACCAATCCCTCATCGACCCGGCCACCGGGATGCCGGACCAGGCGGACTTCGCCAAGGGTCGCATCCTGGTCGGCCAGGGCATCCGCGCGACGCTGACACCGGAGCAGGAGCACCTGCGGGCCGAGGCGCTCGCGATCGACCCGACCGACGATCGGGGTCTGCGCGCGATCCAGCCGACGGTCGCCAGCGGCGAGCTCGGCGGGCTGTTGGCGGTGCGCGACACCGAGCTGCCCGAGCTCTACGACCAGCTCGAGGAGTTCGGGCGCATTCTCCGGCACGCGCTCAACGCCGCCCACAACGACGCCAACCCGAGCAACCCGCCGGCCGCGCTCGAGGGGAGCCGGACGCGCGAGGAGCTGCTGGCACCGCCCGCGGGCTTCAAGGGCAGCGCGTTCCTCCAGCTCACCGACGGCGCCGGCGTGTCGACCGTCCACGAGATCGATCTCGATGCGGCCGCCGACGTCGACGCCATCGTCGCGCAGATCGACGGGCTGGCCGACGTCTCGGCGACGCTGAACGCGGGCGAGGGGCTGAAGATCACCGCGGCGCCCGGCTATACGATCGCGCTCGCCGGCAGCACCACCGACGGCTTCCGCGACGCCGCCGAGTTCATCCAGGACGACATCGCCGATCCGGCCTTTGCCGATCACACCTGGACCTTTGGCTTTTCGCATTTCTTCGGGCTCAACGACCTGGTGGTCGAGAGCACGAGCCACGGTCGCCTTTTGGAGCTGCGCGCGGACGTCAAAGCCGATCCGATGCAGATCGCGTCGCGCAAGCTCGATGTCCGCGAAGACCCGACAGCGCCGGGACTGGCGATCGCGACGCTCGGCGGGCGCGGCGACAATCGCGGCCTCAACGCGCTCGCCGGCTCGCTCGACACGATGCTGGACACCGTCGCCCGCGGCGGCCTGCCGCCGGCGCGCGTCACCCCGCGCGAGTATCTGGGCGACATCGTCAACATCCAGGCGGTCCACGCCGCCACGGCCGAGCGGACGGCGAAGACCGACCGGGCGCTCGCCGACGAGCTGGGCTTTCAACGCGCCGGCATCTCGGGCGTGAACCTAGACGAGGAAATGGCGCATCTCATGCAACTGCAACAGAGCTACGCCGCCTCGGCCCGGCTGATGACGGCGGCCGATCAGATGCTCGACGAACTCATGAACATCAGGCGCTAGGAGCACGAACATGGACTTCCGCACCGGCGACCTCGCCCACTTCAACCGCACCGTCGGCCAGATGACCGAGGTTCAGTCGCGGCTACGCCACAACAACCTCAAGATCGCAACCGGCAAGGAGGTCCACCGCTATCAGGATCTGGGCGGCAAGTCCGGCGTGCTCATGCGCACCGAGACGGCGCTCGTGCAGACGCAGACCTTCCAAGAGCAGAACCAGCTGCTCCTGCAGAGGCTGAACCTCATGGACGGGGCGATCGAGGAGATCAAGGACATCGCCTCGTCGCTGCAGACGGCGCTCATCGCGCGGCGCAACGATTCGACAGGGGCGAGCACGCCGCTCGATCTCGAGGCCCAGGGTATGATCGAGCGCATGACCGCGAAGCTCAACCACAAGATCGACGGGCGCTACGCCTTCGCCGGAAGCCGCACCGAGACGCCCCCGGTCGCCGCCGCGGCGCTGACCGATGATCCCTCGAACACCGACTACTACCAGGGCGACCAGGTCGACCTGAGCGCTCGGATCGACGTGCGCATCGAGGCGCATTACGGGGTCCGTGCAGACGCCGAGCCGTTCGCGCGCCTGTTCGCGGCCTTGCAGCTCGCCACCGACGGCCATGTCACCGACGACGACGCCAAGCTGCAGGCGGCCGCCAAGGAGGCCGAGCAGGCCCTCGACGGGATCATCTCCCTGCGCAGCGAGCTCAACACGGTGACCGCGCGCGTGCAGAGCGCCGTCGATTCGCAGGAGGGCACCGCGCTCTACCTGAAGGAGACCGTGAGCCTCTTGATCGACACCGACGTTCCCACCGCCATGGCGCAGATCGCCCAGGACCAGGTCTCCCTGGAAGGCAGCTTCGCGACCATGGCCCAGCTCAATCGCCTCAGCCTGACGGAGTACCTGCGATGATCGCCCAGTCCCTGCCCGCCGCCCCGACGCCCGCGCCGCCGCAACCGACCCTGCTCACCACGCGCTTCGGCGAGGTGGCCTATCGGGCCGAGGCCGAGTTGCGCTTCCCCTTGGGCCTGCCCGGCTTCGAGGGAGTCGATCGGTTCGTGCTGTGCCCTCTACCGGGCACGAGCGGCGCGTTTCAGCTCCTGCACGGCGTCGCCGAGGCGCCGATCGACCTCGTGGTCGTGCCCCATGAGAACGTGGCCGGGCGCGCCGACCCCGCCGACATCGAGGCCCTGCGCGCCAGCCTCGACATCCCGGTCGAGGACCTCCTGGTGCTCTACATCGTGACCTTGCCGATGCCCGGCTCGCCGCCGGCGGTCCAGGTCAATCTCCGCGCGCCGATCTTCGTCGACGTCGCCCGCAGGCTCGCCGTCCAGATGGTGCTCGCCGACAGCCGCTACGGCTTCAACGCGCTGCTGCGTGCCGCTTGAGGCGAGCCCGTCGGCAACCCGCGGCGGCCGCCCGCGCGCCCCTCAGCCATCTTCGTCGAGCAACGTCCGCGTCTCGGCGAGAAAGGCGTCGGCCGCGTCCAGCGCCGCGTCGACGCCGGTGGACGTCGCGCCCGCGGCCGCGGCCGCGCCATCGCCCGCCGGCATCGGGCCCGCCAAGAGCGCCGAGGCGCGCGCCCGGAGCGGCGCAATGCGCGCGTCGGCCGCCTCGTTCAAGGGCTTGAGGACGTCGAGCGCGCCCTTCGGCAGGTGCCGTCGCAGGCGCAGCTCCGCCAGCTCGAGGCGGACGTCGAGATCGACCGCGTGGGGCAAGGGCTCGGCGAGAATGCGACGGTAGAAGGCGTCGGCGACGTGCAGCGCCTCGGTCTCGGCGGCGACGCGCCCGGCCAAGCCCCGCAGCAAGCCGACGCGGGCGGCGCTCGGCTCCAGACGGCCGGCGTGCGCCTCGGCGACGGCGACGGCGTCCGCGAGCGCATCCGCGAACGGCGGCGCGCCGGTGGCAGCGGCCTCCAGCAGCTCGGCCTGCGCGGGCGTCAGCGCACGGCGGTCGCCGTCGCGGTGCCCCCAAGCCGCAAACGCGCCGGGCGCGTCGCCGGTCGCGGCGCGCAACCTCGCCACCTCGGACCAGTAGCGGTCGGCGTCGGGCCGTCCGATCCAGCCGATCCGGGCGGCCTCGAGGACGGCGAGTGCCCCGGCGCGATCGAGCTCGCCGGCCTCCAGGCGCAGCAGCGTCAAGCGCAGCTCCGCCTCACGGCGCACGTCGGGGTCGGTCGGCGGGGCGGCGAGACGGGCGAGGCGGCGTTGGCCTCGGTCGGCTCGACCGGCGCGCAGCTCCGCCTCGGCCGCCAGCAGCGCCAGCTGCGCCGCGGCGCGCGTGGCGAGGTCGTCGTGGTCGACCTGATCGAGCACGGCGAGCGCCACCTGCGGCGCGTCGAGCTCGATCGCCGCCTGCACGGCGTGACGGGCGACCAGCCGGCGCAGGGGTAGGGGATAGCCGCGCCAGGTCTGGCCGGAGCGCGCGAACTCGCCCCCGGCGGTCGACCAATCGCCGCGGGCACCGGCGAGCATGGCGTGCCACAGGCGCACCTCGGGGTCCGCCTCCGCGGTCGCCTCCGGCAGCTTCGCAGCGGCCGCGTCGAGCCGGCCGGCGAGGATCTCGGCGATGCCCTCGAGCGCGCGCAGCCGCTTTGCCGCCGCCGTCGTCGGCGGCGTTTCGGCTGCCGCGGCGATCACGGCGAGCGCGTCGAACGGCGCGGCTTGGCCGAGCAGGAAACGAACGAGCGCCAAGCGCCGCGCCGGGGCCGGATCCGCGAAGAGGGAGAGCTCCAGGGCCTTGCGCCGCGCCTGCGCCGCCTCGCCCGTGAGCGTCGGGCCGGCGAGGTCGATCATCGCGCCGAGCGCCGGCCGAGGCAGCGCCGGCGCGAGCGCCGTCGACCGTTCGCCGCCGCCGCCGCCGCCGCCGAGCACCGACGGCGCGCGGCGGCGGCTGAGGTCGTGATAGGCGAAGCCCTGCAGGGTGGGCAGCCACATGCGCGGGCCGTCGCGGCGCCCGGCGGCGAGCGCGGCGTCGTCCTCGAGGCTCGGCACGACGTGGACGACGTCGCCGAGCCATGGATCGTCGATGGCGATCGCCGCGCGCTCGCCGGCGGGCACGCGCGTTCCGTCGGGCGGGACCGCGGTCGAGGCGGGCGTCACCAGCCAGGCGGCGCCGGCGCGCTCGACCGCGACCGGATCGGTCGCCTCGAGGGCGAGGCGAAGCACCGTCGCCGTCGGATGCGCCACGACCTCGACGCGCGCCGCGAGCTCGGGCGCCACGTCGACCGCCAGGTCCGGCGCGGCGAACACCAGCCAGATTTGCGACCCGCGCCGCCATGCCGCGACGGACGTCGGCTCGGCGACGGCGAACCGCGTGCCGCGTGGCTCCGCTCGGACCTGCAAGGTGCCCGGCGCCGGGGCCGCGCTGGTCCCGTTCCGCTCGGTTGCGGGCGCGCGGCTGAGCGCGGCCGTCGTCGGCTCGGCCGGATCACCGCCGCTCGCGGCTGGGACGGTCGCCGGCGCGGCCACCATGCCTTCATCCCGCGGCCGACCCGGTGGCGCCGGCGGGACCGCCGCCGCGACCCGCTGCGATTGCGCCCGGTCGATCGGGACGCGCATGGCGGCACCGCCGTGTTCGGCCGGCGGCGCAGTGGCCGCGGCGAGCCCGCGGGATGCGCCCGGCGGCGCGTCGTCGGGTTCCGGCACGGGCGGCACGGGCACGATGCGCGCCCGTGGCGTGCCGGCCGACGCCGTCGCCGGCGGCGCGGCGTTACCGACGATCGCCGCCGGCAGAGGCGGCAGGCTATCGTCCGGCACACGGCGGCGCGCGGGCGCGGACGTGGTCGCCGCCGGTTCGCCGGAAGCAGGCGCGCCGGAACCGGGATCCATCGACCCTGGCGGTGGTGCGGCGGGCGCCGTCGTCGCCACGTCCACCGGCGCCGGCCGCAGCGACAGCCCCTCGGCACGGCGCAGAGGAACCCAGGCGCCGACCGGCCCGCGCGGTGGCCGGGCGTCGGCGGCAAACCGGAAGTCGATTGCGAGGATCGTCGAGGATATGCCGGCGAGGCGCTCGGCCGCCACGCCCTCGCGCAGGTGCAGCCGGAGCACGCCGTCCTCGTAGGCGACCGCGCGGACGACCGGGCGCAAGCCCGCCTGAACCGGACCGATGCCCTCGGGCAGGGCGAGCGGCCCGATCGCCACGACCTCGTCGCTGATGTCGATCGAGACCGACGCCGGGCTCGTCCATTCCATCGCCACCCGCCAATAGCCGGGATGACGGCCGAAGCGGATGTCGATCGGCGGCTCGACCGCGACGAGCGGCGCCACCATCAGGCCGAGCCCCAGCACCGCCGTGACGGCGGTCGTCAACCCACGTGCGGGTTGAGGTTTCTCGGGCCTAGTCGCAATTCGCCAACAGCGCATCGATCTCAGCCTGGCTGTTGGCGTTGTCGGGCAGTTGGGGGCCGTTCAGCAAGCCCGAATCGCGCCCGCACGCATTGTCCATGTTGGCAACTTGGGGTTTATCGGCCATTCCGTCGAGGGCGTCGACCAAGGCGACGATGCGGGCCTCGATCGTCTGCAAGGTGGCAATTACCTTGGTGATGCGCTGGCCGCTGATATCCTGGAAGTTGCAGGCCTCATAGATCGCAGTCACCGCGTCGCGGAGGTCGTGGCCGATCTCGGGCGGTGCCTTCGCCGCCACATACTCGATCCGCTCCGCCGAATCCAGGATGTTGCCGGTCGCGACCTCGAGGTGGCGGACGATGGCGCCGAGCTCGACGTTCGCCGTCGGGATGTGCTCGTCGGGGATGTCGTCCGGGCGGATCTGCCGGATCTCTTCCTTGGCGCGCTGGATGTAGCGCGCCAGCGCGTCCAGCTCGCCGTAGACACCGAGATCTTGCAGCGACCGGTCGCCGGGCAGGTTCTCCAGCAACCCGCGCACCACGTCGCCGAGATCCTCCAGCGGCACCGCGTCGCCGTAGATGGCGCGCAGCGACGCGAAGCGCTTTGCGAGCCCGGCCGGCTTGGCGGTTGCCGCCGCCATCGTCGCCGTCCTCAGGCCCCGAGCACGTTCTCGATCTTGGCCTTCAACGTCTCCGCGTTGAACGGCTTGACGATGTAGTTGTTCACGCCGGCCTCCTTTGCCGCAACGACGTTCTCGGTCTTGCTCTCGGCGGTGATCATGATGAACGGCAGCGCCTGCAGCGTGTCGTCGCCGCGCACCGCCCGCAGCAATTGGAGCCCGGTCATCGGCTGCATGTTCCAGTCAGAGATCACCAGCCCGTATTTCTTCTCGAGCAGCTTCTTGAGGGCTCCGCTGCCGTCGAAGGCCTCGTCGATGTGGTGGAATTCCAGCTGCTTCAAGAGATTGCGGATGATCCGGAGCATCGTCTTGTAATCATCGACGATGAGAATCGGCAGGTCTTTGTCGAGCGGCATCGCGCGTCTCCGCCGAAAAGGCGAGCCCGGGAGCGACGGCACGCCCCACCATCGGCTCGGGATCGCTCGAGGCGGCGTCAACCTAGGGCACCGGCCTTAAGGTCGGGTAAACGCCGGGCTCGGTGGTCGACGGTCGCGCCGCAACCCGCTGCGGCCGCTCACACCAGGCGGTCGTAGGGCGGCGGCACCGGCGGCAGATCGTCCGGCGTGGCCGCCCGGCTGCTCGCGTCGTCGAAGATGAAGCGCGGATGCTCGCCGGTGAAATGTTGGACGTGCAGGTCGAAGTCGTCCACGCCCAGGCGGGCGATGCCGTAGGCGCCGGGCTCGAGCGAGCCGATGACGGCGTCCTCCGCCTCGAACTGCAGATGCACCTGATGCGCCGGCCCCGGCAGCGTCGAGACCGAGACAGGCCCGCGCCGGGCGAAGAAGGGTCGGTGGATGTGCCCCGCGAAGACGTGACGGACCTGCCGGTGACACTCGACGACGGCCCAGAACGACGCCGCCTCCTCGAGCCCGATCGCGTCCATGCCGGGGATGCCGCAGGCGACCGGCGGATGGTGCATGGCGAGGTAGACCGCACGGTCGCGCCGGGCGGCCAGGGTCGCCTCGAGCCAGGCCAGGCGCCGGGCGCAGAGCCGTCCGGCGACGGCGCCCGGGACGTGCGTGTCGAGGGCGACGAGGCTCACCCCGTCCGCGCCGTCGTGGACGTGCTGGACGAAGCCCTGCGCATCGACGTCTGCCTCGGGAAAGGCCGCGCGGAAGGCGGGCCGATCGTCGTGGTTGCCGAGCAGCATGAGCGGGTGGAGCGGCAGGCCCGCGAGACGCTCGCGCAGGGCGGCGTAGGCCGGCGGCTCGCCGTGGTCGGTGAGGTCGCCGGTGAGCAGGAGCACGTCGGCCGTGGCCGCGTGCCGGCGGATGTGGGCGAGCGCCGCGTCGAGGCGCTCCAGCGGGTCGAGGCCGAAGAGGCGGCGGCCCGGGGCGGTGAGGTGGAGGTCGGTCAGATGGATCACGCGCATGGCGGCGGTCACTCCAGGAGATCGTCGAGGCGCAACGCGACGATGCGCTCGACTTGGCTGAGCGCCTCGCCGCGCTCGGTGGCGAGGTCGTTGGCCAAGCGCTGCTCGAAGGCCGCGGCGATCGCGGCCGCCGTGGCGCCCTTCACCGCGTAGATGAAGGGAAAGCCGAATTTCGCGCGATAGGCGGCATTCAGCTCGGTGAAGCGGCGCCGCGCCGGCTCGCTCAGGCCGGCGAGGCCCGCGCTCTCCTGCTCGGCGCGCGAGGCCGCGGTGAGCGCCTCCAGCCGCGCGCCGAGGTCCGGATGCGCGCGGATGACGGCGAGCTGGCGGTGCTCGGGCGCCCGACGCAGGGCGCGGGCGAAGGCGGCCCGGACATCGGCGTTGGTGGCGAAGGGCCGCTCGCCCGCCGCCTTCTCGGCGACCCAAGGGCTACGCTCGACGACGTCGCCCAGGGCCGCGACCAAGCCGCTGGGGTCGAGCGTGTTGAGAGCGGCGAGCGTGAGCTTGGCCATTGGTGTCCTATCGGCTCGACAAGCGGATGCGACCCGCGCAACCTAACGTGTCGTGGGATCGTGGTCAGCCGAGGACCGCATGGGCCGTTTGACGACGCACGTGCTCGATACCGCCCGCGGCCGCCCCGCCGCCGGACTGGGCGTGGCGCTGTTCGCGCTCACGCCGGCGCGACGGCTCGTCGCCGAGGCGATCACCGACGAAGACGGCCGCCTCGACGGCCCGCTGCTCGCCGGCGACGACGTCCGCCCCGGCAGCTACGAGCTGGTCTTCCAGGCCGGCGCCTATCACCGCGCCGCGGGTGTCCCCGTCGCCGATCCGCCGTTCCTCGACGCGGTCGTCATCCGCTTCCAGATCGCCGAGCCGGGCGCGCACTATCACGTCCCGCTGCTGCTCTCACCCTACGGCTACACGACCTACCGGGGCTCTTGAGCGTGCGCGTGCGCTTCCTCCTCAATGGTGAGCTGTGCTCGGTCGAGGGAGCGAGCCCTTCGACGATGCTGCTCGCCTGGCTGCGCGAGGAGGCCGGGCTCACCGGCAGCAAGGAGGGCTGCGCCGAGGGCGACTGCGGCGCCTGCACCGTCGCGCTCGGCACCCCTTCGGCGGACGGTGCGCGGCTCGTCTGGCGCGCGGTCAACGCGTGCATCCTCTTTCTCGGCAGCGTCGACGGCAAGGCGGTCTTGACCATCGAGGGCCTGGCCGCCGCCGACGGCACCCTGCACCCGGCGCAAGCGGCCCTCGTCGCGCACCACGGCTCGCAATGCGGCTTCTGCACCCCGGGCTTCGCGATGACCCTCTTCACGCACTGGTGGCGCCGGGGCGCCGTCGACCGAGCGAGCCTCGATGAACTCCTGGCCGGCAATCTCTGCCGCTGCACGGGCTACCGGCCGATCCTCGACGCCGCCCGCGCCATGGCCGACCTTGCGGGCGGCGAGCACCACCGCGCGAGCGAGGCGGCGATCCTCGCGACGCTGCAGGCTTGGGCCGCCGAGGAGGTGCCGGCGGCAACGGGCTTCGTGGCACCGCACGCGCTCGACGAGCTGGCGCAGCACCTCGAGGCCCACCCCGACGCCCTGCTGCTCGCCGGCGGCACCGATGCGGGCCTGTGGGTCACCAAGGACCTCAGGGACTACGAGCATGTCGTCGCCTTGACCGAGGTCGCCGAGCTGCGCCTGATCCGCCGCACGGCGACGCATCTCGAGGTCGGAGCCGCCGTCACCTACACCGATCTCCTACCGCACGCCGCCGCGCTGTGGCCCGACTTCGGCCGCATGCTGCGGCGGCTCGGCTCGGAGCTCATCCGCAATTCCGGCACGCTCGGCGGCAATCTCGCCAGCGCCTCGCCCATCGGCGACACTCTGCCGGTTCTTCTGGCGTTGGACGCCACGGTCGTGCTGCGCCGGGGCCTAGCGACCCGCGAGCTGGCCGTCGACGACTTCTTCCTCGACTACAAGCGGACCGCGCTCCTGCCGGGCGAGTTCGTCGAGCGCGTGCGCCTGCCGCTGCCGGAGCCGGGCCTGCATCTGCACGTCGAGAAGATTGCCAAGCGCTTCGATCAGGACATCAGCGCCGTGCTCCTGGCGGCGGCCGTGCGGCACGACGGCGCGAAGATCGAGGCGGCGCGCGTCGCGCTCGGCGGCATGGCGGCCATCCCCAAGCGGTCGCCCGCGGTCGAAGCCGCGCTCACGGGCGCGCCGCTCGGCAAGGCCAGCTTCGCCGCGGCGGCGGCGACGCTGGCAGCGGATTTCCGACCCCTCACCGACATGCGCGCCACGGCCGAGTACCGCCTCGAGGCCGCCCACGCGGCACTCGTCAAGGCCGGCCTCGCGCTCGCCGGCACGCCCGTGGCCCTACCCGCCGCGCCGGTCGAGGTGGTGGCATGAAACCGATCCACGCGGCGCTCGCGCACGACAGCGCCACCAAGCACGTGACGGGCACGGCCGCGTACACCGACGACCTGCCCGAGCCCAAGCGCCTGCTGCACGCCGCCATCGGCATGAGCCGCTGCGCCGCGGGGCGGATCGAGCGGATGGACCTGGAGCCGGTGCGCAAGGCCCCGGGCGTCGTCGCCGTCGTCGACGCGGGCGACATCCCGGGCGTCAACGACATCGGCCCCGTCTTCCACGATGAGCCGGTCTTCGCTGTCGACCGTGCCGACTACTGGGGCCAGGCGCTCTTCGCCGTCGCCGCGGAGACCGTCGCCCAGGCCCGCCGCGCCGCCCGCCTCGCCCGGATCGACTACGCGCCGGAAGAGCCGATCCTGACCATCGACGAGGCGCTCGCGGCGGAGAGCTTCGTCCTGCCGCCGCACACCATGGCCAAGGGCGACGTCGCGGCGGCGCTCGCCGCGGCCCCGCGCCGGCTCGACTGCGCGATCACGATGGGCGGGCAGGACCACTTCTATCTCGAGGGCCAGATCGCCATGGCCCTGCCGACCGAGGACGGCGGCTTTCTCGTCTACAGCTCGACCCAGCACCCCGCCGAGATCCAGCACAAGGTCGCCGAGGTCATCGGCCTGCCTTCCGCCGCGGTCACCGTCGAGGTCCGCCGCATGGGCGGCGGCTTCGGCGGCAAGGAGACCCAGGGCAACCTGATCGCGGTGGTGGCCGCGCTGCTGGCGCGCAAGACCGGCCGGCCCGTCAAGCTGCGGCTCGACCGCGACACCGACATGGAGCTGACCGGCAAGCGCCACGAGTTCCACAATCGCTACCGGGTCGGGTTCGACGACGCGGGCAACCTGCTCGCGCTCGACGCCTTCCTCGCCGGGCGGTGCGGCATCTCGGCCGACCTCTCGGCCGCGATCAACGACCGGGCGATGTTCCACACCGACAACGCCTACCACTTGCCGGCGGCGCGCATCCACTCGGTGCGCTTGAGGACGAACAGCGTCTCGAACACCGCGTTTCGGGGATTCGGCGGGCCGCAGGGGATGCTCGGCGCCGAGCTCTACGTCGACGAGGTCGCCCGCGAGCTCGGCCTCGACCCCTTCGACGTTCGGGTCAAGAACCTCTACGGCGGCCCGGGCCGGGACGTGACGCCCTACCACATGACCGTCGAGGACAACGTCCTGCCGGAACTGATGGACCAGCTCGCCGAGAATTGCCGCTACCGCGAGCGGCGCCGCGCCATCGCGTCGTTCAATGCGGATAGCCCGATCATCAAGCGCGGCCTCGCGCTCACACCCGTGAAGTTCGGCATCTCCTTCACGGTGACGCATCTCAACCAGGCGGGGGCACTCCTCCACATCTACCAGGACGGCTCGATCCACCTGAACCACGGCGGCACCGAGATGGGCCAGGGGCTGTTCGTCAAGGTGGCCCAGATCGTGGCCGAGGTCTTCGCCGTGCCGGTCGACCGCATCGCCATCAGCGCGACCAGCACCGGCAAGGTGCCCAACACTTCGCCGACGGCCGCCTCCTCGGGCACCGACCTCAACGGCATGGCGGCGCGCAACGCCGCCTTGACGCTCAAGGAGCGGCTCGCCGCCTTCGTCGCCGAGCTGCACCAGGCCGAGGCGAGCGAGGTCGTCTTCGAGGACGGCCACGTCGCGGTGCGCGGCCATCGCCCGACCTTCGCCGAGGTCGCGCGGCGCGCCTACATGGCCCGCGTCCAGCTCTCGGCCACGGGCTTCTACCGGACCCCCAAGGTCCATTACGACCGCGAGCAGGCGCGCGGGCGACCCTTCTTCTACTTTGCCTATGGCTGCGCCTGCAGCGAGGTCGCCATCGACACGCTCACCGGCGAGCACCGGCTCACCGCCGTCGACATCCTCCACGACGTCGGCCGCTCCTTGAACCCCGCCATCGACCAGGGCCAGATCGAAGGCGGCTTCGTCCAGGGGCTCGGATGGCTCACCACCGAGGAGCTGTGGTGGAACGAGGCGGGCCGGCTCATGACCCATGCGCCGTCGACCTACAAGATCCCGACCGCGCGCGACGTGCCCGAGCACTTCGACGTCCGCCTGTGGGAGCGTGGCGAGAACCGAGAAGAGACGGTCCACCGCTCCAAGGCCGTGGGTGAGCCGCCTTTGATGCTGGCGATCTCGGCCTTCATGGCGCTCCGCGATGCGATCGCCAGCCTCGCTGCGGGCCACGGGCCGCGGCTCGATGCGCCGGCGACGCCCGAGCGGGTGCTGTGGGCGTGCCGCGACATCCGCGCCCGCGCGCGCGTCCAGCCGGCGGCGGCCGAGTGATGCTGGCGGCATGGCTCGAGCGGCTCGAAGGGCCGGCGGTGCTCGTCACCGTGGTCGAGACCCGGGGCTCGGCGCCGCGCGAGGTCGGCGCGCGGCTACTCGTCGAGGCCGAGGCGCAGCAGGGCACGATCGGCGGCGGCGAGCTCGAGTGGCGCGCCCTCAAGGTCGCCCGAAGCATGCTCGGCGAGCATGGCAAGGCGCCGGAGATCCTGGCCTTCTCGCTCGGCCCCGAGCTCGGCCAGTGCTGCGGCGGCCGCGTCCGGCTGCTCTTCGAGCCGCTCGTCGACCTCGAGGAGATCCGCGGGCTCGCCGCGCAGCTCCAGGGTCTCGAGACCCCGGTGCTGCTCACCCGCCGGCTCACCGACGGCCGCTTCGGCCTGGTCTGGGACGAGGGTAGCCACGGGCACGTCGACGCCGAGCTCTTCCGCGCCTGGCTTCGAGAGCCGGGGCCGCGCATCGAGCGCGTCGACGAGAACGGTGAGCCCGTCCTGATCGAGCGGATCCCGCCGCCGCGGCCGCACGTCTGGATCTTCGGCGCGGGCCATGTCGGCCGGGCGCTGGTCGACGTGCTCGCCCGGCTCCCTAGGCAGCGCGTCGTCTGGGTCGACGAGCGCGCGGGAGCCTTGCCGCGCGAGACGTCGACTGCGGTGACCAAGCTGTGGGCGCGCGTGCCCGAGGTGCTGGTGCCGCAGATCCAGAGCCGCTCCGCCGTGCTCGTCATGACCCACAGCCACGCCCGCGACCTCGCCGTCGTCGCGCCCGCGCTGGCCCGGCACGATCTCGGCTTCGTCGGCCTGATCGGCTCCAAGACCAAGCGGGCGCGCTTCGAGAAGCGCCTGCTGGAGGGCGGTCTCGATGCGGCCAGCGTCGCTCGCCTCGTCTGCCCCATTGGCCTGCCGGGCATCGCCGGCAAGGAGCCGGAGGTCATCGCGCTCGCCGTCGCGGCGCAATTGCTCGAGCTCTACGGCCGGCATCCCGGCCATGCCTGACGCGACGCTCCTCGAGCGCGCCGTCGCGCTCGCCGTCGCCAACGTCGCCGCCGGCGGCGGGCCCTTCGGTGCGGTGGTGGCGCAAGGGGACCGCATCGTCGGCGAGGGCGCCAACCGCGTGACCGCCGAGCTGGATCCGACCGCGCACGCCGAGATCCTGGCGATCCGCGCCGCCTGCCGGGCACTCGGGCGGTTCTCGCTGGAGGGCCGCACGCTCTATGCGAGCTGCGAACCCTGCCCCATGTGCCTCGCCGCCGCGCACTGGGCCCGGCTCGATCGCATCGTCCACGCCGCGGACCGGTTCGATGCGGCCGCCGCCGGCTTCGACGATGCGGCTCTCTACGACGAGATCGCGCGGCCCCGCGACGCGCGCCGCCTGCCGATCGTCTGCTTGAACCTCGCCGACGCCCGAGCGCCGTTCGACGCCTGGCGGAGCAAAGCCGACCGAACGCCCTATTGACCCGAAGCCGCCGCGCTCGATCCTCCGACGCCAGGGGACGCCGGCAAGCAGGAGACGTCATGGCGACCGTCGGACGCGAGAAGGCGACGACCAGCCCACCGGACGAGCGCCCGGTGCGCGTCTGGGACCTGCCGACGCGGGTGTTCCACTGGCTGCTCGCGACGCTCATCCTCGCCGCCTATCTCACGCAAGACACAGGTCAGCTCGATCGCCACATGACGGTCGGCTACGTCGTCTTGACCCTCGTGCTGTTCCGCATCCTCTGGGGCTTCGTCGGCTCGGAGACGAGCCGCTTCGCCCGCTTCATCCCGACGCCGGGCAGCGTCGGGCGCTATCTGGGTGGCCTCGCGCGCGGCCGCCCGCCCAAGTCGGTCGGCCATAATCCCTTGGGCTCGCTGCTGGTCTACGCGATGCTGACGCTCGTCGCCTTTCAGGCGGCGACCGGGCTGTTTTCCAATGACGACATCTTCACCGAGGGCCCGCTCGCCAAGCTGGTGAGCGACGGCACCTCGGATCTGCTGACCGACCTGCACGCGCAGAGCTTCTGGATCCTGGTCGGCTTCATCGCCGTGCATGTTGTCGCCAATTTCGCCTACGAGCTGGTCTACAAGCAGCCGCTGATCCAAGCGATGGTCACGGGCTCCAAGCCCCTGCCGTCGAGCCTGCCGGCTCCGCGCCTGCGGCCCTGGTGGGTCGCCTTGCCGGTGCTGGCGGTCGCGGCGGTGACGGTCTGGTACGTCGTGACGCGGCTCTGAGCGCCGCATGTCGCAGATCCTCGTCGTCGGCAACGTCAACGCCGACCGCGTCGTCCGCCTGAAGGCTCCCTGGCGGCGCGGCGACGACATCGGCGGCGAGGATCTGGGCTTTCGGCTGGGCGGTGCCGCCGCCAACGCCGCGAGCGCGCTCTGCCACGCCGGCCACGCCGTCGCGCTGGTGGGCTGCATCGGCACCGACGCGGCCGGTGATCACGTCGCCCGCGCGCTCGCTCGCTGGCCCTGGGATGCGAATAGGGTGGCCCGCATCGACGGACCCACCGCCCGGTGCCTCATCCTCGTCGAGCCCGACGGCGAGCGCACGATCGTCAGCCTCGAGGGGCAACCGCAGCCGGTCGCCTGGCCGCCGCTCGACCTCGCGGGCGTCGCCGCGGTCTATGTCGCCTCGCGCACGCCGGCGCCGGCGATGCTCTTCGAGACGGCGCGGGCGCGGGGCATCCCCCTCGTCTGGCAGCTCCGCCCGGGCCACCGACCGGCGGCGTCGCCCGATGTCGTCGTCGCCTCGCAAGCGGCGTTCGGCACGGACGATCCATGGTCGGCGATCGCGGCGCAGGGCCTCGCTTGCCGCTGGCTGGTCGTCACGCGCGGTGCTTGCGGCGCCACGGCCATGGACGGGACGACGCGGCTCGACCTGCCGGCGCGGCCGGCCACCGTGGTCGACACGACCGGTGCCGGCGACGCTTTCGCCGGCGGCCTAGTCCACGGCCTGGCGTCGGGCTGGGCACTCGGGTCGTGCCTCGAGATCGCCATCGCCTGGGGCGCGCTCGCCGTCGCGCACGAGGGCTCGACGGCGCCGGCGACCATCGCCGATCGGGTTACGGCCGGCGAGCCGGGCTGAGCCGATCGCGAGGCCGCACGTCAACCTTAGTCGCGGTACTTGTCGTGGCAGGCCTTGCAGGCACCGCCGAGCGCCTGGGTCGCCTGGCCGACGGCCGCCATGTCGCCGGCTGAAGCGGCCGCGGCGAGCTCCATGGCAGCGCTCTCCATGTCGTCGTGCAGGCTCTCGAAATCGGCCCAGTCGTCCCACAGCTCGGCCTTGGCCTGGGTCTGCGCTGAACCTTGGCCGGCGGTGTTCTGCATCATCGCGGGCAGCGCCAAGGGCGCGGTGTCGGCCAGCGTCTGCGCGTGCACGGCGACCGCGTCGGGGAATTCGACCTCGCCCTTCAGGTTCATGACGACGCCGGTGATGTTGGCGCCGAGGGTCTTGTAGATCTGCTGGCGGTACTTGATGGCGTTATCCGGATCCGCCTGGCCCAGGGCGGTCCCGGAAACGAGCCCGGCGCCGAGCACCAGGGCGGTCATCGTCGTTCGCAACATGCTGTTCTCCTTCGACCCACGCATTTAACTGGGGTGCGACGTAGATATGCCGCGAAGGCAGCGGTGTGGCCACCGTGAAATGGCGCCCGCGGCGGCATGGCCGCCGCGGGCCGTTGCCTTCCATATGCATATTTTGTTCTATTTTAGAGAACCAAGATCTGATGCCGGCCGACGAACTGCTGTGGCAGGCACATGAGAACTCCGGCTACATATTGATAAACAACATAAAAACTCCTGCGCGGAGGTGCACGATGCGTTCAGCCCATTGTACGCCGCAGAAAGTTTGTTTTATGAGAGAGAACGGTTGAGCCAGGAGACGAGGAGAGCGAGGTGCTGGTTTCACAGATGCTGAAGAGGCGCCCCCGCGATGTCGCCGAGATCGACCGTCACCGCTCCGTCCGGGAGGCGAGCCGGTTGATGGCCGAACGCGACATCGGTGCGCTGATGGTCCGTGACGGCGCGCAGACGTGCGGCATCTTGAGCGAGCGCGACATCGCCCGCGGCGTCGGGCGGCAGGGGACGCGGCTCGCCGAAACGCCGGTCGAGGCGCTGATGACGGCCAAGGTCATCACCTGCAAGCCCGCCGATGACACCGTCGATCTGATGCGGGTGATGGTGCGCCACGGCATCCGTCACCTGCCGGTCGAGGTCGACGACCGCCTGGTCGGGATGGTGTCGATCCGCAACATCGTCCAGGCGCGCCTCGACGAGCTCGAGCACGAGCAGGCGGCACTGCGCAACTATGTCGCCGGCCGTACGTGAGCGAGCACGCCGGTCGCCCGCCGCGGCATGATGGCGCGACCGGCGCTCCTCGTTGGCAGCTCCCTCGCCGCGGTCCGCGGGAACGATCGCGGCGCCCGCGGCATTTCGACCGCAGATCGGAGCTTCACGGCTGATCGACGGGACATCTCCTCCTTTCGGACGAGGCGAGCGATCGCCCGTCACGGTTGGAAGCGCGCGCCCGCCATTGCATCATCCGTGCACGACGGCAGGGAGGCCGGGCGCAGCAGAGGAGGTGACCGTGCTGGTTGCCCAGATACTGAAGAAGAAGGGGGCGGAGGTGATCGCCATCGAGCGCCATCGCTCGATCCGCGATGCGGCGCAGCTGCTCTTCAAGCACAACATCGGCGCGGTGCTCGTCCGCGACGACGATGGGAGCTTTTGCGGCATCGTCAGCGAGCGCGACCTCGCGCGCGGGATCGCCAAGCACGGGGCGATGATCACCGACAGCGCGGTGGAAGCGCTCATGACGCGCAACGTCATCACCTGCACCCCGGCGGACAAGTCGGATCGCCTGATGGATCTCATGACCGAGCGCCGTGTCCGCCACCTGCCGGTCATGGTCGCGGGCGAGATCGTCGGCATGATCTCGATCGGCGACATCGTGAAGGCGCGGCTCGGCGAGCTGCAGGAGGAAGCGGCGGCGCTCCAGACCTACATCGCCGGCAACGCCTGAG
>CAYZSE010000044.1:0-19175 GCA_964481035.1 uncultured Geminicoccaceae bacterium
TCAAAGCTCGGCGAAGAGGTCGGTCGATAGGTAGCGCTCGGCGAAGGACGGAACGATCGCCACGATCGTCCGACCCGCCATCTCCGGGCGTTGGCCGACCTCGATGGCGGCGGCGATGGCCGCACCCGAGGAGATGCCGACCGGGATACCCTCGAGCCGGGCGCATTCGCGAGCCGTGGTGAAGGCGGTCTCGTTGCCGATGGCCAGCACCTCGTCGATGCCCTCGCGATCGAGGACGCCGGGCACGAAGCCGGCGCCGATGCCCTGGATCGCGTGCGCCCCGGCGCGGCCGCCGCCGAGGACCGGGCTGTCCTCGGGCTCGACGGCGACGACGCGGAGCTGCGGCCGGCGCGGCTTGAGCACGCGGGCGACGCCGGTGAGCGTGCCCCCGGTGCCGACGCCGGCGACGAAGACGTCGACCTCGCCGCCGGTGTCGGCCCAGATCTCCTCGGCGGTGGTCGTCGCGTGGATCTCGGGGTTGGCCGGGTTGTCGAACTGCTGGAGCATCAGCGCGTCGGGAATCTTGCGGCAGAGCTCGTCGGCGCGGGCGATGGCCCCGGCCATGCCGCGCTCGGCGGGGGTGAGCTCGAGGTCGCAGCCGAGGAGCTTGAGCATCTTGCGGCGCTCGACCGACATGCTCTCGGGCATGGTCAAGATCAAGCGATAGCCTCGGGCGGCGCAGACGAAGGCGAGCGAAATGCCGGTGTTGCCGGAGGTCGGCTCGATGAGCGTGGCGCCCGGCCGCAACCGGCCTTCGGCCTCGGCGGCCTCGATCATGGCGAGCGCGATCCGATCCTTGACCGAGGCGCAGGGGTTGAAGAACTCGAGCTTGACGAGCACTTGCGCGAGGCAGCCCTCGCCCTGGGGCAGGCGATTGAGCCGCACCAGCGGCGTGCCGCCGAGCGTCTCGGTGATGTCCGCGAACACCCGCCCGGCAGCGGGCCGCATCCCCGGCGTCGCGGTTCGATTCCCGTCCATGTCGCCGTAGCCCTCCTCCGGCTCGTTCGGTCGTCAGATCACGAAGTCGACGCCCGTTTGCGCCTCCGAAGGCACGCCGGTGCGCTCGGCGCGGCGGCAGAGCTCCTCGATGGTGACGGCGTTCAGGCGCTCCATCAGCGCGGCCTCGACCTCGTCCCAAAAGGGCTGGACGACCGCCTCGCCGAGCGCCGAGGTCGCCCGCTCGTCCTCGTCCGCGGTCTGCCCGTCGAGGCCGCGGACGACCTTGACGATGTCGGCCACGGCGATGCGGCGGCGCTCGCGGGCGAGGCGGTAGCCACCCCGGGGGCCGCGCACGCCGCGCAGGATCCCGGCGCGGACCATCTGCTGCATGACCTGCTCCAGATAGCGCCGCGGCAGGTTGAGCCGGCGCGCGATGTCCTGGCTCTGCACCGGCTCGGCGCCGCCGTGGTAGGCGATGTCACAGACGGCCTCGAGGGCCAAGGCCAGCTTCTTCGATGGCCGCATCATGCGCGTTGTCCCCCCTCGTCCGTTGAACCCGTTTTCTCGGCGGCGACGCCGGTCGAGCCGAAGCCGCCCGCACCGCGCCGCGTGGCCTCGCCGGCGAGCGGCCGCTCGACCCACTGCGCCTGGACCACGGGAGCGAAGACGATCTGGGCGATACGCATCCCGCGCTCGACGACGAAGGCGGCATCGCCGAGGTTGACCAGTGCGACCATGAGCTCGCCGCGGTAATCCGCGTCGATGGTTCCGGGCGCGTTGACGACGGTGACGCCGTGGCGCAGCGCCAGACCCGAGCGCGGCCGGATCTGGCCCTCGAAGCCCGAAGGAATGGCGAGCCGGAGCCCCGTCGGCAAAGCGGCGCGATGCCCGGGCTCCAGGCGGACCGGCGTCGTCACCGCCGCCAGGAGATCGAGGCCGGCGGCCGCGGCCGTCGCCGCGCGCGGCAAGGCCAGGTCCCGGCCGTGCGGCAGGCGCTCGACGGCGATCGTCAGCGCGCTCACGCCGTGGGTCCGCCGAGGACCGCGGCGATGCGCTCGACGAGCCGCGTCGCGACGGCTTCCTTGTCCATCGCGGGCCACGGCTCGGCCACGCCGTCGCGGGTGATGAGCGTGACGGTGTTGTGGGCGCCGCCGAAGGTGCCGGTGGCCGGCGACACGTCGTTGGCGAGCAGCCAGTCACAACCTTTACGCTCCAGCTTGGCCCGGGCATGCGCCTCGATGTCCTCGGTCTCCGCGGCAAAACCGATGACGAGGCGCGGGCGCCGTGGGCCCGGTGCGGCCAGCGCTCGAAGGACGTCGGGGTTGGCGGTCAGCGCCACCAGGGGCGGTCCGGCATCGTCCGTCTTCTTCAGCTTGGCCGGCGCCACGTCGACCGGACGCCAGTCGGCGACGGCGGCGGCACAGACGGCGACGTCGGCGGGCAGGGCCGCCGTCGCCGCCCCGGCCATCTCCCGCGCGGTCTCGACCTCGACCAGCCGGACGCCGGCGGGCGCGGGGATGTGGACGGGGCCGGACACCAGCGTGACCTTGGCGCCGGCGTGGGCGAGGGCCGCGGCGATGGCATGACCCTGGCGGCCGGAGGAGCGGTTGGCGATGTAGCGGACCGGGTCGATCGGCTCGTGCGTGGGCCCGCTGGTGACGATCGCGCGGCGACCGGCCAGGGGACGCGCACCACCGGGCAGCGCGGCGAGGATCGCCTCCAGGATCGCGGCGGGCTCGGCCATGCGGCCCGCGCCGACCTCGCCGCAGGCCATGTCGCCCGGCTCGGGCCCGACGAAGGCGACGCCGTCGGCGCGCAGACGCTCGACGTTGCGGCGCGTCGAGGGGTGCTGCCACATCATCGGGTTCATGGCCGGTGCGACGAGCACCTTTTTGTCGGTGGCGAGCAACGCCGTCGAGGCGAGATCGTCGGCGTGGCCGCCCGCCATCTTGGCCATCAGATCGGCGGTGGCGGGTGCCACGACGACGAGATCGGCCTCGCGGGAGAGACGGATGTGGCCCATCTCGGCCTCGTCGGTGAGCGAGAACAGCTCCTCGTAGACCTTGTCGCCGGCGAGGCTCGCGATGCTCAAGGGGGTGACGAACTGGTGGCCGGCTCGGGTCAGGATCGCACGCACACCCAGACCGCGCTCACGCAGGCGGCGAATGAGCTCCAGGGTCTTGTAGGCGGCAATTCCCCCGCCGACGACGAGGAGAATTCGACCATGCGGGGATACGGCCGTGGTCAAGGCGATTGCCCAAATACCGAGTGTTCAAACCTGGATAGCACGAGACGGCGCTGGCTGTGAAGCGCCGGTGCGCCGGCGCTCAGAGCAAGAGGGCCCCGAGCGCCACGCCGATGACCAGCCAGAGGAGCCGTTGGCGCTGGCGATTGCCGCGCTCGGCGTGCCAGTCGCCCAGGCGCTCGAGCGCCTTGTCGGCCTTGCGGACGATCTGCGGCAGCCGCTCGACGACGTCGCGCGTGTCCGCGGCGACGCGACGGGCGGCGCCCACGGCGCCGAGGTGAGTGCCGATCCAGTCCTCGACGAGCGGCTGCGCCAGCTGCCACATGTTGACGCTGGGATTGAGCGCCCGGCCGACACCCTCGGCCACCAGCATCGTCTTCTGCAGGAGCAGGAGGTCCGGGCGCGCGCGCATTTCGAAGGTGCCGGCGACCTCGAAGAGCTGGCCCAGGAGACGGCCGATCGAGATCTCGTTCTGGGGCAGCCCCATGATCGGCTCGGCCATCGCGCGCAGCGCCTGGGCGAGGGCGCCGCGGTCGACGTGCGCCGGCACGAGCCGGCCCTCGACGAGGACGTCGGCGAGCCGCTTGTAGTTACGGTCGAGGAACACCACCAAGAGCTCGCCGAGGAAGAGCCGGGTTTCCAGGTCGAGGCGCCCCATGATCCCGTAATCGACGGGAATGATCGTGCCGTCGGGCTGGATGAAGACATTGCCCGGGTGCATGTCGCCGTGGAAGAAGCCGTGGACGAAGACGTGCTGGAAGAAGGCGCGTGAGGCCGTCTCCAGCACCTCGCCCGGGTCGACGCCGATGGCGACGAGGAGCTCGGGCTCGTCGGAGGCGATGCCCGTGACCCATTCGATGGTGAGCGTGCGCTTGCCCGTCCGTTCCCAGTCGACGCCGGGGACGCGAAACTTGTGGGCGTCGCGGTTGTTTTCCCCGAACTCGGCGCAGGCGGCGGCTTCCAAGCGCATATCGAGCTCGCGGCGCGTCGTCTGGGCGAAGATCCGGACCGAAGCCTCCGGGTTGAGCCGGTCGCTGAGCGGCAGCAGGTGCTCGGCGAGGAGAGCGGCAAAGGCCAGAAACCGAAGCTCGCGATCGACCTGCCGCTCGACCCCGGGCCGCAGCACCTTGACCGCGACCTCGCGACCGTCGGTCGTGCTCGCCTTGTGGACCTGAGCGATCGAGGCGGCGGCGATGGGCTGGTGCTCGAAGGTCGCGAACAGCCGGGGCCAGGGTACGCCGAGGTCCGCCTCGACGATCGCGATCGCCTCGTCGCCGGGAAAGGGCGGGAGGTCGTCGTGGAGCTGCGCGAGGTCGCCCGCCGCCTCTTGGCCGAGCAGGTCGGCGCGGGTGGCGAGCGACTGGCCCAATTTGACGTAGACGGGGCCGAGCTCGATCAGCGCGCGCGCCAGGCGCTCGCCGGGGCGGCCGGGTGCGGCGCCGTTGTTGAGACGGTGCAGGGCGCGGCGTGCCCAGGCGGGGATCGGCATGTCGTCGATGAAGAGGATCGCCCCGTTGCGGGCGAGGCAGCGGACGACCGCCGTGGCGCGCCAGAGGTGGCGGGGCAGCGCGAACACCCGGGCCTAGAGCCGCCAGCCCGAGTGCAGGCACGCGATCCCCGACGAGACGTTGCGAAAACGCACCCGGGCGAAGCCGCTCTCGCCCATGAGCGCCGCGAAACCGTCCTGATCGGGAAAGCGCCGGATGCTCTCGGCGAGGTAGCGGTAGCTCTCGGCGTCTCCCGCCACCAGCCGGCCGAGCGCCGGGAGAACCGCGAAGGAGTAGCGGTCGTAGAGCGCGTCGAGGACCGGCAGCGTCACCTTGGAGAACTCGAGGCAGAGGAAGCGGCCGCCGGGCTTGAGCACCCGGTAGATCTCGGCGAGCGCGCGGTCGATCCGGGTGACGTTGCGGATGGCGAAAGCGATCGTCACCGAATCCACCGCGCGCGCCGGCAGGGGCAGCGCCATGGCGTCGCCGACGATCCAGTGCAGGCCGCTGAACGCGTTGCCGTCATAGGCGCGATCCCGGCCGACACGGACCATTTGCTCGTTGATGTCGATGACGGCGATGGTCGCACCGCCGTCGACCCGCTCGCGGATCCGAAAAGCGATGTCGCCCGTGCCGCCGCCCAGGTCCGCGTGAACCAGACCCGGCCGCGGCGCCAGCCAGTCGACCATCGCGTCCTTCCACAGGCGATGCACGCCCAGGCTCATGAGGTCGTTCATGAGATCGTAGCGCCCGGCGACCCGATCGAAGACGCCCCGGACGAGCCCGGCCTTGGCGTCGGGATCGACGTCGCGATAACCGAACGAGCTAGCGAGACGGTCGGCGAGATCGGCCATGGGATGAGAACTGCCCGGGGAGGTGACGACGGCGGGCATGGCGCCGCCTCTTGCGCCCGGTTATAGGGCTGCGGGCAGGACCGGCAAGACACGACCCGCCGCACGAGCATGCCCGAGCTTCCCGAAGTGGAGACGACCCGCCGTGCCCTCGAGCGCCGGCTCGCGGGCGCGCGCTTCGATCACATCGTGCAGCGGCGCTCGGAGCTGCGCTTCGCGCTGCCCGCGCGGCTCGACGCACGGCTCAGGGGCCGCCGGCTCCTCGGTGTTCGCCGCCGCGGCAAGTTCATCCTGGCCGATCTCGACGACGGGCACACGCTCATGCTGCATCTGGGGATGTCCGGGCGTCTGGTCTTCGACGGCGAGCCGCTCGGCGCCCATGAGCACCTGACCTTCACCTTCGACGACGGCACCGTCCTGCGCTTTCACGACCCGCGTCGTTTCGGCATGCTGGATCTCCGGCCGACGGGCGATCTCGACACCCATCCGAGCCTCGCGCGCCTCGGTCTGGAGCCCTTGGGCAATGGCTTCGACGGGGCGGCGCTGCTCGCGGCGCTTTCGGGCCGCACGACGGCGCTCAAGATCGCCTTGATGGATCAACGGCTCATCGTCGGCGTCGGCAACATCTATGCGAGCGAGAGCCTCCATCGGGCGCGGCTGTCGCCCCAGCGGCGCGCCGGCTGGCTGAAGCCGGCCCATGCCGCGCGGCTCGCGGCGGCCGTCCGCCAGGTGCTCGGCGAAGCGATCGAGGCTGGCGGATCGAGCCTGCGCGACTACGTGCAGGCGTCGGGGGAGCTGGGCAACTTTCAGCGCAACTTCCAGGTCTACGACCGGGCCGGCGCGGCCTGCGGCTGCGGTCGCGGCCGGGTGCGGCGGATCGTCCAAGGGGGGCGCGCCACCTTCTACTGCGGGGCCTGCCAGCGATGACGCCCAACGGTGTAGACGCGGTGCGGCGAGCCGTGGTTTAAGCGCCGCCCGAAGGGGTTCCTTGAGGGTCGCTTAGAGGAGAGGTGATGGCCTACGAAACGATCGTGCTGGAGGCGCGCGGCCATGTTGGGCTCGTTCGGCTCAATCGCCCCAAGGCGCTCAACGCCCTCAACGCCCAGGTCATCGCCGAGCTCACCGAGGCTCTCAAGGCCTACGACGCCAATCCCGACATCGCAGCGATCGTTCTGACCGGTAGCGACAAGGCCTTTGCGGCGGGCGCTGACATCAAGGAGATGGCCTCGAAGGACTACATCGAGGCCAGCGTCAGCGATTTCATCGCGCCTTGGCAGGCGATCACGCAGGCCAAGAAGCCGGTCATCGCCGCCGTCGCCGGCTACGCGCTCGGCGGCGGCTGCGAGCTCGCCATGATGTGCGACATCATCATCTGCGCGGACAACGCGAAGTTCGGGCAGCCCGAGATCAATCTCGGGACCATTCCCGGGGCCGGCGGCACGCAGCGGCTCACGCGCGCCGTGGGCAAGTCGAAGGCGATGGAGATGGTGCTGACGGGCCGGATGCTCGACGCCGAGGCCGCCGAGCGCGCCAACCTCGTCGCCCGCGTCGTGCCCCTGGACGCGCTGGTCGACGAGGCGATCAAGCTCGGCGCGACGATCGGCGAGAAGTCCAAGCCGATCGTCGCGCTCGCCAAGCAAGCGGTGAACACGGCTTTCGAGACGACCCTCGCGACCGGCATGCAGGTCGAGCGCCAGCTCTTCTACAGCACCTTCGCCACCGACGATCGGCGCGAGGGCATGGCGGCGTTCGCCGAAAAGCGCAGCCCCGAGTTCGAGGATCGTTGAGCCGCCGCGGCCGGACCTCTCGATTGACGCCGGGACTGACGGCCTGTAGTTTAACGGACCATTTTTTTTAGACGGGAACCACGGACCTATGGCCAATAGCCCCTCCGCCAAGAAGCGCGTGCGGCAAATCGCGCGGCGCACCGCCGTCAACAAGGCGCGCCTGAGCCGTATTCGCACCTTCGTGAAGAGGGTCGAATTGGCGATCGCGTCCGGCGACAGCGCCGCGGCCCACGCCGCCCTCCGCGCGGCCGAGCCCGAGCTCGCGCGCGGCGTGACCAAAGGTGTCCTTCACCGCAATACCGCCGCGCGCAAAACCTCGCGGCTGGCGCAGCAGGTCCGTAAACTCCAAGTTTCCTTGTGACGCTGGTCCTAGCCTTCTCGCAAATGCGAAGATCTTTTTTCGCTGCATTTTATCTTAATTATTTGCGTGGAAGCACCGCGGGTGAGCGGTGCTTTATTGTTTTTGGCGAGAAATTTACAGATTTTGGTCACAACCTTGTTCTCATTTCAGCCCACTTGTGGCGGCCGGAAGGGGCCGCATAACATCTTCTTCCGACGAGGCGCTCACGCTGAATTCGGATGCGCCAACCGTCGCCGACGGATCGGGTCGTGCTTCTCTCGGCGTCGTCCGCCGCGGTTGCGCACTCGGATCGAGAACGGCGCGGATGACGGGAAGGTTTGAGGACCGCTGCGACTGTCGCGTTCGTCGGGGTGATCGTCAGCGCCGGTTCCGGCAGGGCGGTCGGCGCGGTGAGGGACCGGACCGAGGACGCATCGTAGCAACTTTTTTTTGGTAGGTTGGGAGAGATCATGCTCGCGGCACCGACCAACGAACTCGAGCAACAATGGCAGGCCGTTCGGGATCTGTTACGCGACGAGGTCGGTGAAACGGCTTACAGTACGTGGCTACAGCCGCTCGCACCGGCAGAGATCGAAGGCGACCGCGTCGTGATCGGCGCGCCGACGCCGTTCCTGCGGGACTGGGTGGTAGCGCACTATGCGGACCGGATCCGCTCGGTGTGGAACCACGTGAATCCGACGGTGCGGCGCGTCGCGCTCGACGTCCGGCAGCGGCCGGGCGGGCCGATGCTACGGGCCGTGTCCGCGACCGCCCCGGAGCCGGCGCCCGCGGCGCCTGCCGCGAGCGCCGAGCCAGCCGCGGTCGCTCCCTCCGACGCCGTCATCGACCAATACTCGGCGCCGATCGATCCCCGCTTCACCTTCGACAACTTCGTCGTCGCCAAGAGCAACGATTTCGCCTTCGCCGCCGCCAAGCGCGTCGCGTCCTCGGACAAGTCGCCCTTCAACCCGCTTTTTCTCTACAGCGGGGTCGGCCTCGGCAAGACGCACCTGATGCACGCGATCGCCTGGGAGGTCCGCCGTCAAGCGCCCGAGCGGCGTGTCGTCTATCTCTCCGCCGAGAAGTTCATGTACCAGTTCGTGCGCTCGCTCACGAACAACTCGACCTTGAGCTTCAAGGAGCTGTTTCGCTCGGTGGATCTGCTGATGGTCGACGACGTGCAGTTCATCGGCGGCAAGACCAACACGCAAGAAGAGTTCTTTCATACCTTCAACGAGCTAATCGAGCGTGGCTCGCAAATCGTCATCTCCGCCGATCGCAGCCCGTCTGACCTGGAGGATCTCGAAGAGCGGGTTCGCTCGCGGCTGTCTTGGGGCCTCGTCGCCGACATCCACCCGACGACCTACGAGCTGCGGCTGGGCATCTTGCACAGCAAGGCCGCGCGGATGACCAATGTCGTGATCCCCGAGCAGCTCCTCCAGTTCCTCGCCGAGCGGATCACCTCCAACGTTCGCGAACTCGAAGGGGCGCTCAACCGTGTCGTTCATCAAACGACCCTGCTGGGACGACCGCTCACCCTGGAAACTGCCCAGGAAGTCCTGCGCGACGTGCTTCGGGCCAATGAGAAACGCATCACCATCGAAGAGATCCAGAAGGCGGTGGTCGCCCACTACAACTTGAAGTTCGCGGATATGCAGTCCAAGCGTCGCTCCCGGGTGGTGGCACGGCCGCGCCAGGTCGCCATGTACCTCGCCAAGCAGCTCACCCCGCGCTCCCTGCCCGAAATCGGGCGCCGGTTCGGCGGGCGCGATCACACCACCGTCATGCACGCCGTGCGCAAGGTCGAAGAGCTCATGGGCGAGGACGAGACAATCGCGCGCGACGTCGATCTGCTGCGCCGGCGACTGCAGGGCTGACGCGGCTCCCGGCCGCGAAAAACGCTGTCATCGGCGCGAACTCTGCTATGCTCCGAGGCCCGGAGCGGGGTGCACGGACGTTTCCTCCGCTCCGCCGTCGTTGGTGCCTTCGAGATCCAGGACAGCCCGTCGCCGATGCAGGTCAAGATCGAACGATCCGCGCTACTCGCCTTGCTGAACCACGTTCAAAACGTCGTCGAGCGGCGCACGACCATCCCCATCCTCGGCAATGTTCGCCTGGATGCCGCCGAAGGGCGTTTAGGGGTGGTCGCAACCGACCTCGAGCTGACCGTGCACGAGACGACCGCGGCCGAGGTCTTGCGGACCGGCGCGACGACCCTGCCGGCGCATCGCCTGTTCGAGGTGGTGCGCAAGCTGCCCGAGGGAGCGATGGTCCAGCTTGTCAAGGATCCGGATCGCCACGACGCCCGGATCGCCGCCGGGCGGAGCGTGTTCGATCTGCCGACGCTCCCGGCCGACGACTTCCCGTCGATGAACAGCGAGAACTTCGAGCGCAGCTTCAAGATGAAAGGCGCCGAGCTGGCCCGGCTCATCGACAAGGCACGGTTCGCCATGTCGACCGAGGAAGCACGCTACTACCTCAACGGCTTGCACCTGCACACGGTCGAGAACGGGGCGACGTCGCGCTTGCGCGCGGTCGCCACCGACGGCCACCGCCTCGCCAAGGTCGAGACGGACATGCCCGATGGCGCGCCGGGGATGCCGCCGATCATCGTGCCGCGCAAGGCCGTCGGCGAGATCCGTCGGCTCATCGAGGGCGCCGACGAGATCCACGTCAGCCTCTCCGCCAGCAAGATCCAGGTCCGGGTGGGCGAGGCCACACTCATATCCCGCCTGATCGACGGTACCTTTCCCGATTATGAACGGGTGATCCCGCAGGCCAACGACAAGCGAGCGGTGGTCGATTGCGACGTTTTCGCCCAGGCGGTCGACCGCGTCGCCACCATCGCCACCGAGAAGACCCGGGCGATCAAGCTCAGCTTGCACAGTGGTGGCATGACGATCTCGGCCGTCAGCTCCGAGGCGGGCCGCGGCCAGGACGAGGTCGACATCGGCTACAGCGACGAGCCGATCGAGATCGGCTTCAACGCCCGTTACATCCTCGAGATGCTGCAGCAGGTGTCGGGCGATCACGTCGAGCTGCAGATCGCCAATCCGGCTTCGCCGACGCTGGTGCGCGATCCGGCTGACAGCGGGACGGTCTACGTCCTCATGCCGATGCGCGTATGAAGACGAGCGCCCTGCGGGCGCAGCCTCTGGCGATTCAGCCACCGAGCTTGGCCGTCGCCCGCGTCGACCTCCGGGCTTTTCGCAACTACGCCTCGTGCCGCTTGAACGTCGGCCCGGGCAGCTGCGTCCTGACCGGTCCCAACGGCGCCGGCAAGACGAACCTCTTGGAGGCGTTGTCGTTGTTGACACCGGGCCGAGGTCTGCGCCGCGCGCCGCTGCGCGAGCTCAACGCCAAGTCGGGCGGCAACTTCGCCGTCCACGGCACGTTCGCGGCGCCCGCCGGGGTGGTCGAGGTCGGCACGGCGTTCGATCCCGCCACCGAGCGTCGCGCCGTCCACGTCGACGGCACGGTCCGCTCGGGTCCGGCGGCGCTGGTCGGCGTGACGGGCGCGGTCTGGCTGACGCCGGCCATGGACCGGTTGTTCGTGGATGGTACCGGCGCGCGCCGACGGCTCATGGACCGTCTGGTGTTCGCCGGCGACCCGGCGCACGCCCGGCAGCTCGCCCTCTACGATCACCTCATCCGCGAGCGCGCCCGCGTGTTGCGGAGCGTGCGCCCCGATCGGGTCTGGCTCGACAACCTGGAGCAGCAGGCCGCGGCCGCGGGCGTCGCCGTCGCGGCGGCGCGGCTCGAGGTCGTCGCCGAGCTCAACGACCGGCTCGCCGCCGCGGCCTCGACCTTCCCCGCCGCCCGCCTCGCCGTGCGCGGCGAGGTCGAGGCAAGTCTGCTCGGCCGGCCGGCGCTCGCCGCGGAGGAGGACTTCGCGCGCCGGCTGGCCGCCTCGCGGGACGAGGACACCCAGAGCGGCGGCGCACGGCACGGGCCGCATCGCAGTGATCTGGCGATCACCGACGCCGAGCTCGACAGCCCGGCGGGGCAGGTATCCACGGGCCGGCAGAAGGCGCTGCTCGTCGGGCTGGTGCTCGCCGAGGCCCGCCTGTTCGCCGATCGCGCGGGCTGGCTGCCGCTGCTGCTCCTCGACGAGGTCGGCGCGCATCTCGACCGCCGCCGGCGCGGCGAGCTGTGCCGCGAGCTGATGGCGCTGGGCGCGCAGGCGTGGCTCACCGCGACCGAGCCCGACGGCTTCGAGGCGCTGCGTGGCGCGGCGCAGTTCTTCCGAATGGATCACGGCGAGGTGCTGGTGGATGTCTGAAGCGACCGAACCGACTTACGACAGCACCTCGATTCAGGTCCTCGAGGGGCTGGAGGCCGTGCGTCGGCGGCCGGGCATGTACATCGGCGACACCGACGACGGCTCGGGCCTGCACCACATGGTCTTCGAGGTCGTCGACAACGCCATCGACGAGGCGCTCGCCGGCTACGCGACTCGCGTCGAGGTGACGCTCAACACGGACGGCTCGGTATCGGTCCGCGACGACGGCCGCGGCATCCCGGTCGACCGCCACGAGAAGGAAGGCGTCTCGGCCGCCGAAGTCATCATGACCAAGCTGCACGCCGGCGGCAAGTTTAATCAGAACTCCTACAAGGTCTCCGGCGGCCTGCATGGTGTCGGTATCTCCGTCGTCAACGGCCTGTCCGATTGGGTCGACCTCGAGATCTGGCGGAACGGCCACCGCCATTACCTGCGCTTCGAGGAAGGCGGGGTGCCGCAGGGGGCGCTCGCGGTCATGGAGGAGGCGCCGGGGCAGCGCGGGACCAAGATCACGTTCATGCCGTCGATCGCCGTCTTCAGCGATACGCGCTTCAGCTTCCAGACCCTGGAGCATCGGCTGCGTGAGCTGGCCTTTCTCAACTCGGGGGTGCTGATCGTGCTGCGCGACGAGCGCGGCGACGAGCCGGTGGAGGAGCGACTGCACTACGAGGGTGGCGTCGAGGCGTTCGTGCAATATCAGGATCGCAAGAAGACGCCGCTTTTCCAACCACCGATCGTCCTCAAGGGCGAGCGCGACGGGCTGATCGTCGAGTGTGCCCTGCAATGGAACGAGGGCTACCACGAGACCTGCTTGTGCTTCACCAACAACATCCCGCAGCGCGACGGCGGCACGCACCTCGCCGGCTTTCGGGCGGCGCTCACCCGAGCGATCAACGCCTATGTCCAGGCGAGCGGCAATCAGAAGGTGCAAAAGGCGCAACTCACCGGCGACGATGCGCGCGAGGGGCTCACCTGCGTGCTCTCGGTCAAGATGCCGGACCCGAAGTTCTCCTCGCAGACCAAGGACAAGCTCGTCAGCTCCGAGGTCCAGCCGGCGGTGCAGACCGTCGTCAGCGAAGGTCTGGCGCGCTGGCTCGACGAGAACCCGCAGCACGGACGGACCATCATCGCCAAGGTCGTCGAGGCGGCGACGGCGCGCGAGGCGGCGCGCCGCGCGCGTGATCTCACCCGGCGCAAGGGCGCCCTCGACGTCGCCAACCTGCCGGGCAAGCTCGCCGATTGCCAGGAGCGCGACCCGGCCAAGGCCGAGCTCTTCATCGTCGAGGGGGACAGCGCCGGCGGCTCGGCGAAGCAAGGCCGCGACCGCGGCTTCCAGGCGATCCTGCCGCTGCGCGGCAAGATCCTCAACGTCGAGCGCGCCCGGCTCGACAAGGTCCTCTCCTCGCAGGAGATCGGCACGCTGATCACGGCATTGGGCACGGGCATCGGCGACGACTTCGACGTCGCCAAGCTGCGCTATCACCGCATCGTCATCATGACGGATGCGGACGTCGACGGCTCACACATCCGCACCCTTCTCTTGACCTTCTTTTATAGACACTTGCCGGAACTGGTCGAAGGCGGCTTCCTCTACATCGCGCAGCCGCCCCTGTACAAGGTCAAGCGAGGTCAGCGGGAGGTCTATCTGAAGGACGATGCGGCGCTCGAGGCCCATCTCATCGCCAGCGCCATGTCCGACGTCGAGCTCGTCGTCGCGGGCGAGGTGCTCGCGACCGACCGCTTCGAGGAGGTGGTCGGCTGCGCCCGTCGGGCGAGCGCGATCATCCTGACGCTGGCGCAGAAGGTGCCGCCCGAGGTCGTCGAGGCGCTCGCCGTGAGCGATGCCTTCGCCCAGCCGGCCGAGCGGGACGAGACGGCATTCTTGGCGTTGGCGCAAGCGGTCGCAGCGCGCTTGAGCGCGAGCGGCGCGGGCCGTTGGACCGTCGACATCGTCGGCGAGGCGCTGCGCTTCCGG
This sequence comes from uncultured Geminicoccaceae bacterium, assembly GCA_964481035.1. GTDB lineage: Bacteria > Pseudomonadota > Alphaproteobacteria > Geminicoccales > Geminicoccaceae > JAAAPF01. The sequence continues at coordinate 13,907 of CAYZSE010000044.1, forward strand.
CGCGCCCGCGACGAGCGGCGCGAGGAATGGCGGCTCGAGACCGCGCTCTTTCGCTCCGGCGAGGGCCGTCGGCTCGGCCAGGCGATCGTCGAGGCCCCGGAGCTCGCCCGCGCCGACGTGCACCTGCGGCGCAAGGAGCACGCGACGCCCGTCTTCGGGCCGCGCTCGCTGGTCGAGGCGCTGACCCGGGAAGGGCGCCGCGGCCTCGCCATCCAGCGGTACAAGGGCCTCGGAGAGATGAACCCCGAGCAGCTCTGGGAGACGACCCTGGATCGCGCGGCGCGCTCACTGATGCAGGTGAAGATCGCGCATGCCGACGAGGCGGATGAGATCTTCACGACGCTGATGGGCGATATCGTCGATCCGCGCCGCGAGTTCATCCAGGACAACGCGTTGCGCGTGGTGAACCTGGACATCTGACCGGCCCGCCGAGGCGCCGCCAGAGGCTCGGGTGAAGCGCCGTCGCGGTGCTTGCGCACCGTCGCTCGAGGAGCCAAAAGGACATGAGCCGCAGCGTCCGCTCGGTCCGGCAGCGCTGCTCACCAGGGGGACACGAACATGACGCTGCGCCGCTTCATCATCGAGCGTGACATTCCCGAGGTCGGCAGCCTCGAGCGCGAGCAGTTGCGGGAGGCGGCCGCGAAGTCGAATGCGGCGCTCGCCGAGCTCGCGCCGGACGTGCAGTGGCAGGAAAGCTTCGTGGCTGCTGACAAGACCTTCTGCGTCTATCTCGCCCGCGACGAGGCGGCGATCATGAGACATGCGGAGATCAGCGGCTTTCCAGCAACGCGGATCACCGAGATCGGCAAGACCATCGACCCGACCACCGCCAAGGGCTGAGCGAGCCTGCCCGTGGCGTCCGCCTGGCGGTTGGCTCAGCGGCGGCGCAAGCGGCGCCAGCAGGCCCAGCCGGCGGCCGCGGCCACAGCGGCGGTGGTCAGCGGCAGCGCGATCACGGCGATCGCTGCCGCCATGAGCACCGCCACGGCCGCGGCGATGAGGGCGAGCGCCAAGCCGGCCGTGAGGCTCCACGCGGCGAGCTGATCCTTGGCCCGACGCAAGGCTCAGCGGACGAGGCGGTAGCCGCCGGGCTCGGTCACCAGGAGCGCCGGCGCCTGCGGGCTCGGCTCGATCTTTTGACGAAGCCGATAGATGTGCGTCTCGAGCGTATGCGTCGTGACCCCGGCGTTGTAGCCCCAGACCTCGTCGAGGAGCGTCTCGCGCGGCACCGCGCGGTCGCCTACTCGGTAGAGGAACTTGACGATGGCGGTCTCTTTCTCGGTGAGGTGGACCTTGCGCTCGCACGTCTCGTCGACCAGCATCTTGGCGGCCGGGCGAAAGCTGTAAGGCCCTACCGGAAACGAGGCGTCGTCGGACAGCTCGAACTGGCGGAGCTGCGCGCGGATCCTGGCGAGCAGGACGGGCAGGCGAAAGGGCTTGGACACGTAGTCGTTGGCGCCGCTGTCGAGGCCGAGGACGGCGTCGGCGTCGGTGTCGTGTGCGGTCAGCATGATGATCGGCGCCTTGACACCCTTCTTGCGCATGAGCCGGCACAGATCTCGGCCGTCGCTGTCGGGTAGCTCGACGTCGAGGAGGATGAGATCGACATGGCCTTCTTGGGCCTTATCGAGGCCGCTGCGTCCATCGCCGGCCTCGCGGACGTCCAGTTGCTCGTGCAGGTGCAGAAGCTCGGCGAGCTCGGCTCGGAGCCCGTCGTCGTCGTCGATGATCAACACGCTCTTGGCCGAGGCCATCGGCTCCCCCTTCGCTACACGTCAATGCTTTAGATGCCAGCAATCGCGCCGACGATACACCGCCTTGTGCGCCTTGCCCCGCCGCGTGCCCTAGGCATGGGGCCGAGGAGATGATCGCTGGCCTCGCCCGTTGGGGCCGGCTCGGCTTTGCCGGGCCCGCCCGGCTCGCGGCGCTGCTGCTGGCCTATGTCGCGCTGCACGCCGCGAGCCGCTTGTGGATCCTTCCGCCGAGCCTCGGCTACGACGACGCCGAGCAGGTGCTTTCGGCGCAAGCCTGGGCTTGGGCCTATCGCTTCCAGCAACCGCCGCTCGTCACCTGGCTGCTCTTGGCCCTGCGCGACGGGACCGGCCTGGAGCCGAGCCTCGCCTCGCTCACCCTGCTGCGCTCGCTCCTGCTCGTGGCCCTCTACGTCTTCACGTTTCTCGCCGCGCGCCGCCTGCTCGGCGATCTGCCGCGCGCCGGCGTCGCCGCCGCGGGTCTCTCGGCGACCTACACCCTGGGCTGGCTGGCGCATGCCGACTTGACGCATTCGATCGCGCTCGCGGTCGCGGTTGCCGCCGCGCTGTGGCTGTGGCAACGGCTCCTCGAGCGCCCGAGCCTCGCGCGAACGCTCGCCTTCGCGTTGGCGTGCGGGCTCGGCCTGCTCGCCAAGTGGAATTTTGTCATGCTGGTCGCCGGCTTGGCCGTCGTCGGGCTGTTGCGGCCGGCGACGCGGCCGCTCGCTCTCTCCTGGCGAACGCCCTTGATCGCGCTCGTCATGGTCCTCGTCGCCGGCCCGAGTGCGTTCTGGGTGGCCAGCCAGACACCTTCGCTTCTCGCCGTCGGCGAGCGGGTGCTCGCGACGCCGAGCGAAGAGGCTGACGAGGTCGCGTGCGCCGAGGGCCTGGCCGCGCTCGCCCTCTCGGCGCTCGCCTTTCCGCAGCCCCTGCTGGTACTGGCGGTGCTCGTGCTCACGCCGGCCTGGCGCGCGCCTCGTCGCGAGGCGTCATGGCTCGCGGTCCTCATGGCCACGGTCCTGGCGCTGCACGCTCTGCTCGTGCCGCTCGCCGGCGCTACGGAGTTCCCCGAGCGGTGGATGATCGTGCCGCTCTTGCCCTTGTCGCTGCTCCTGGTCGCGGCCGCATTGCCGCAGGATCGACGGGTGTTCGCCCTCGGCGGTGCGTTTCTCGTCCTCGCCCTCTCGGTCTTGGCTCTGCGGGTCGGCATCGGCGTGACGAATGCGCACTATTGCGGCAAATGTCGCACCCGCCTGCCCGCGCCGGCCTTCGCCGAGGCGCTGCGGCAGGCGGGTTTCCAGGAGGGCACGCTGGTGACTTTCGACATGCATCTGGCCGGCAATCTGAAGCTGCATCTTCCAGCGGCCCGCGTCGTCGTCCCGTCGCTGCCGTCGGGGGCGTGGCCGCCGCCGGGTGAGGGCAAGTGCGCTGTCCTGTGGCGCGGCGGAGCGGTGCCCGAAGCGCGGCTGGCCGAGGTCGGCGCCGCGCTCGGCGTCGCGTGGGGCGCCGCGCCCGCCCGCTGGGTCGAGGCGCCGATCCTCGGCAATGCCGAGCGCACCCAGACCGTCGGTTTCAAGCTCGTGCCGGGTGCCGGAAGCTGCCGATGAGCCTGGACGGCGCGGTCGTGAGCGTCATCGTGCCGGTGTTCGATGAGGCGGCGACGGTCGTGGAGCTCGCGCGCCGGATCCTCGCCGTGGCCGATCGCGCGGACCTGCCGATCGTCGAGATCGTCTTTGTCGACGACGGCTCGCGAGACGGCTCCTGGGGGGCGATGGCGGCGCTCGCCGACGTGGAGCCGCGGGTGAAGGCGCTCCGGCTGAGGCGGAATTTCGGCAAGGCGACCGCGCTCGCGCTCGGCATCCAGGCGAGCCGTGGCGAGGTCGTGGTCACCATGGACGCCGACCTGCAGGACGATCCCGACGAGCTGCCACGCCTGCTCGCCGCTCTCGAGGATGACGTCGACCTGGTCTCGGGCTGGAAGCTGGACCGTCGAGATCCGCTCAGCAAGACGCTGCCGTCCCGGCTGTTCAACCGGGTGACCGCTCGGCTGTCGGGCCTGTCGCTGCACGACTTCAACTGCGGCTACAAGGTCTATCGCCGCGAGATTTTCGACACCGTGAAGCTCTACGGCGAGCTTCACCGCTACATCCCGGTCCTGGCGCACGCCCAAGGCTTCCGGGTCACCGAGTTGCCGGTGAGCCACCATCCGCGCGCGCACGGGCGCTCGAAATATGGGGTGGAGCGCTTCGTCAAAGGCTTCCTCGACCTCGTGACCGTGTTGATGCTGACGCGCTTCGCGCAGCGGCCGGGGCACCTGTTCGGGGGTCTCGGTGTTCTTCTCGGCGCCGTCGGCTGCGGGCTGCTCGTCTACCTGAGCGGTCTCAAGCTGCTCAGCGGGGCGGAGATCGGCGGCCGACCGCTGCTGCTCTTGGGCGTCATGCTCGCGATCATCGGCGTCCAGGTGACGCTCTTCGGCGTTCTGGGCGAGCTCGTCTTGAGCCGGACCCAGCCGGCACCGCCACCGTCCCTCGTCCGCGAGCGGCGCGGGTGAGGGCGGCGAGGCGCGCGCGCCTGTTCCGCGTCGCCGTCGCTGTCGCGGTGAGCGCGGCCTGCGGTGTCGTGGTCGCACGGGTGGTCGATCCGAGGCGGGTGCTCGCGGTCCTCGGCGAAGCCGAGCCGGTGCCGCTGGCCCTGGCCGTCGTCCTCGCGCTGGGGCTGCCCTTCTGGCGTGGCGCTCGGCTCGCGCAGCTCTTCCCGCCAGGCGGCCGTCCGCCGCGCGGAACCTTGACCGGGATCGCCGCCGAGGCGCTCCTTTGGAGCTTTCTTTTGCCTTTCAAGCTGGGCGAGCTGAGCTTGCCCTGGCTCTTGCATCGTCGCGCCGACCTGTCGATCGCCGCCGCGGCGGGAATGTTTCTTCTGGTGCGCGTGACCGACTTGCTGGCGATCACGGGTCTCACCGTGCTCGGTGCCGCCGTCGCCGGTCTGGGTCTCGGCTCGGGCCTGTCGCGTTGGGCGTTCTCGATGGCGGGGGTGATGCTCCTCGCGGCACCGCTCGCCCTGGTGATCGGCGCCGGTCGCGTGCCTGCGGGCGCGCGGTGTCGGCCGCAGGGGCTCGGCGCGGTCGTGGCCGGGGCGGCGCACGCCCGGACGGCGGCGGCGCGTGCCCGGTTCTTCGCGACGACGCTCGCCGTGTGGAGCACCCACGTGGCCATCGCCTGGCTCGCGCTTCGCGCGGTCGGCGCGGATGTCGGCCCGGCGGTTGCCTCGGTCGCGAGCGGTGCCGGCAACCTCGCCTTCGCGCTGCCCGTGTCGGGGGTGCTGGGGCTCGGCCCGCAACAGATGGCGTTCGCCGTCGCCGCCGAGGCGGGCGGCGTCGAACGGGTCACCGCTGCTGCCGCCGCGATCGCGGCCTACGCGGTCGTCGTCGCCGCGGCGGTGACGGCCGGTGTCGCCGCCCGGGTCGGGCTCGGGGTCGGCCCGGGCGTCGGCGAACCGGGGGGCGAACCGGGGGGCGAACC
>CAYZSE010000044.1:19275-21737 GCA_964481035.1 uncultured Geminicoccaceae bacterium
GGCGAACCGGGGGGCGAACCGGGGGGCGAACCAGGCCGCCGGTGTCCCGAGCATTTTAGGTAAAAGTTACCTTTCTCCATACAAAACAGAGCCTTGGACCGATGATCTATTGCTTGGCTTGTAAAAATCGCCTATAGGGCGAATGTGTCCTCCCAGTGAGCTTCCGGCGGCGACCTCGGTCGCCGCTTTTTTTTGTGTCGCCGGCCGGTCCGCGATTCCCGGCCACGGCGCGGCGAGGCTCGTGCGCGTCGAGCGCACATCGCGTGTTGGCCAGGCGGAGCGTTGGACCTTACCGGGGTTCGAGAACCGACAGGCGCGATGCCTGCGCCATCGCCGAGGACGCTTTCGTCGTCGCCGCGCGGTAAGCGTCTCGCATTTGAGAAAAAAGCCTCAAGGTGTCGCGCTTCCAATGAATTAGCGATAGAAAGTTGTTGCCATCGGTGAGGCATTCAACTATGGGTAGATTGTGTCCTCCCAGAAATTGCAGCGGCGACCTCGGTCGCCGCTTTTTTTTGCCTTGATGTTCGCCGGGCGGCCGCTCCCTCGCCGCCCAGGCGCCCGGCAGCTTCCACGTGGTCCACGTGCGGATGGCCGCGCGCTCCGCCGCTCAGCGCCAGCCGATCTGGCCCGGCAAGCGCGGTTGGGTCGGCTCGGCGGTGACGGCGCGGCCGGCGAGGCTGCCGCTACCGGCGCCGCCGCTCGTACTCGCCGCCCCGGCGTTGCCGTAGACGCTGCGCCAGACCCGGGTCGGGGCGCGCTCGGCGATCTCCGCCGGCGGCCGGTGGATGATCCGCCGGCTCGCCGGCTCGCCGAGGCCGTGCTCGGAAGCGGCCCGGACGGCTTCGCCGCCCTTGTCCCAGCGGGCGAAGACCTTGCGCGCATAGGCCTCGCTGCGGCCGGGCGTAGCGCTGTGGTAGCGGCCGACGGCGTCGAACAGGGTCGGGGTCGAGCGCTGCAGCGTGCCGAGGAAGCGAACCGCGTAGCCGACGTTGCTTTCGGGCCGGAAGGCATCGTCGAGCGAGCGGAAGGCGTCGGGATGGTATTGCAGGTTGATCTGCATGCAGCCGACGTCGATGTTCGTGACGCCCTGGCGCTTGAGTGTCTCCACCTTGGCCACCGCCTCGCGCTTGGAGTCGAGGTAGAAGGATCCCGCGGTCGAGTTGATGGTCCAGGGCCAGGGCACGAAGGCGCGGGTGCCGGGCGGGCGGTAGCCGCTCTCGGTGAGCGCGATCGAGGCGAGGAGGCCCGGCGGCAGCCACGCCGCCCGGCGCTCGGCGCCGGCGATGGCGTCGAGGCAGGCATTCGGGCCCTCGGCCCGGGCGGCACCGGCGGTGAGCAGCGAGAGGGCTGTGAGCGCGAGAACGAGGCGGCGTCGCATGGGCTCCATTCGAGGCGATCGTGGTTGATAAGGGGTTAAGGTCCCAGGCTCAGATCCCCGCGGCGGCGAGATAGGGGCCGGGGGCGAGCGCCGGGGCTGCCGGCAGCGTCGCCAACGCCGCCTCGATCCGGGCCCGCACAGCGGCGAAGTCGGGCCCGCGCTCGTGGCGCGCTTCGTCCATGTAGAGGCCGCGGCGGAACTCGATCTGCAGGACGTGGACGTGCTGCTTCGGCCGGCCGTAGTGCTGGGTCACGTAGCCGCCGGCGTAGGGGCGGTTGCGGGCGACCGCGAAGCCAGCGGCGGCGAGGGCTTGTTGCACCGTGACGGCGATGGCGTGCGCCGCAGCGGCGCCGTGGCAGTCGCCGAGCGCGACGTCGAGGGGGGCCGCCTGGTCCGCCGTGGCGCTCGCCGGCATCGAGTGGCAGTCCAAGAGCAGCACCATGCCGAACCGGGCGCGCACCTCCTCGAGCAGCGTCCGCAGCCGGGCGTGGTAGGGGGTGTGCGCCAAGGCCAGCCGCGCTGCCACCGTTTCCGCCTCGAGCGGGCGGCGGTAGAGCGGCTCGCCGGCGACCGCCGTCGGGACGACGCCGAGGCCGCAGCGCGCCTTGGCCGTGGCGCGGAACGCCCCCGCACCGGCGAGGCCGGCGAACTCGTCCGGCGCGCGGTTGACATCGGCCACCGCCCGCGCCCACGGGGTGGCGAGGAGCCACGCCCCCAGCGCCGGCACGCCGGCCATCAGCTCGTCGACCCAGGGGTCCTCGAGCGCCCGCAGCCGCGCGGCGGGCACCCGCAGCGCCGCCACCAGCGCGGGCGGCAACAGGCGCCCCGCGTGCGGCACGGTCACGACGATCGGCACCGCCGGCGCTTGCGGCACGGCCAGAACGGGAACCGTCACGCGACCTCCTCGGCGAACATGGCCGACGAGACATAGCGCGCCCCCGTCCGCCACGCCAGAGCCCCGCCGACCCCCTTGCACAGCCGCCGCCGATCTTCTAACCCACCCGTGGATGGGCGCGTAGCTCAGCGGGAGAGCACTACGTTGACATCGTAGGGGTCACTGGTTCGATCCCAGTCGCGCCCACCA
>CAYZSE010000045.1:0-1100 GCA_964481035.1 uncultured Geminicoccaceae bacterium
TGAGGACAGTGGTCATGGACGACCCGGTGGTCAACGGCGCGGTACGAAGATCCAGACGTCGCTCTCGAGCGCGCGGTCGAGCCGCCCCTGGGCGACCAGGCGGTTGAGGTGCGCGAGCGTCTCGCCGAGGGCGAAGCGGAGCTGGTGGATGTCCGCTACTCGGGGGAAGAGCGCCGCGCGGACGACGCTCGCGGGCGCCCCGTCGCCGACCGCGGCGAGGGTCTCGGCGAGGCGCTGGTCGTGGTGGGCGATGAGGGCGTCGATGCGGCCGTGCAGGTCTTCGAAGGGCCAGTCGTGCGATGGCAGCGCCTGGGCCGTGGCGGGCAGGTCGCGGAAGCGGGCGAGGCTGACGACATAGCGACCGAGCGGGTCGCTACCCGGCGCCTGCGGCCAGACCGGGATGTTCGGCGAGATGCGCGGCAGGATGTGGTCGGCGGCGATCAGCAACCGGTCCGCCGCGGACCAGAGGCAAGCCTGGGCCGGTGCATGGCCCTCGCCCAGACGAACCTCCCAGCGGCGCTCGCCGATCACCAGGACGTCGCCCTCGCGCAGCGGGTTGAACGTCCGCGGCGGCGGCGTGATGCGCCGCGCGTAGACGTGGCCGTCGTTGCGCAGCGCCGCGAGCGTGGCCGCGTCGACCCCGGCGCGGGCGTAGAAGCCGAGTGCCGTCGCGAGGGCCTCGGCGCTGCGATCGGCGAACAAATAGCTGGCGGTCAGCCATTCGCTCTCGGGCATCCAGAAGGCCGCGCCGGTCCGCTCCGTGAGCCAGCCGGCGAGGCCCATGTGGTCGGGATGGAAATGGGTGACGACGATACGGTTCACCGGCCGGCCCTGAAGGGGGCCGTCGAGGACCTCCAGCCAGAGCGCCTCGGAGCGCGCGTCGCCGAAGCCGGTGTCGACCAGCGTCCAGCCGGCGCCGTCGGCGAGCGCCCAGAGGTTGACGTGGTCGAGGGCGAAGGGCAGCGGAAATCGCAGCCAGAGGATCCCGGGCGCAACCTCGACGGCTTCGCCCTGACGCGGCGTGTCCGGGCCTATGCGCGGGGCTGGCGCTAGCGACATGCGGGTCCGCGCAGCTCCAGCGCGAGGCCCGCGGCCGCGAG
>CAYZSE010000045.1:1200-19622 GCA_964481035.1 uncultured Geminicoccaceae bacterium
CGGCCGCGAGGTCGACCGCGAGATCCGGGTGCAGCAGCTCGGCGTCGCCGGGTGTCGTGAGCAGGAGGGTGACGTCCCCGAGATGGGCCGTGACGATCTCGTCGGTCGCCGTCAGCGCCGCCGCGCCGAAGGCGGCGAGTTCCCCCGCCGCCGCGGCGTCGACGTCGCCGACACGCAGGCGGACATGGTCGAGGCGCCAGGGCGGCCGATCCAAGGTTGCGGTTCCCCCGTCGCTGCCCCACGCTAAACGAAGACGAGAGGCCGGGCGCGCAGCCCGGTGGCGTGTTGGCACGGGACGGGCCGCGATGTCGATCGGTTTGCTGTGCGCCATTCCGCCCGAATGGCGCCACCTCCACGAGGCCATGCACGGCGCGCGCGACGAGCGCGTGGGGCCGCTGACCTTCGCGCGCGGCACCCTCGACGGGCACGAGGTGGTGCTGGTCCGCGCGGGCATCGGCAAGGTCAACACGGCGATGGTGGCGAGCATTCTCGCCGAGCGCTTCGGCGCGCGGACTGTCCTCTTCTCGGGCGTCGCCGGGGGGCTCGACCCCGATCTCGCGATCGGCGACGTCGTCGTCGGCACGCACACCGTGCAGCACGACGCGGGCGTCGTCGAAGACGGCCGCTTCGCCGCCTACCAGGCGGGCCACGTCCCCTTCTTCAACCCGACCGACATCCTCGGCTACCGCAGCTCACCGGCGCTCGAGGCGACCGCACGTCGGGTGCTCGGCGATCTCGAGCTGCCGGCCTTGAGCCGGGCCGCCGGCGGTGGCGGGCGGCGGCCGCGGATCGTGTTCGGCACCGTCGCGAGCGGCGACCAGTACATCCACTGCGAGGCGACGCGAGTGCGGCTGTTCAAGGAGTTCGGTGCCCAGGCCTGCGAGATGGAAGGCGGCGCCCTCGGCCAGGTGGGCGCGACGCTCGGCTTCGACTGGCTCGACATCCGCGCCTTGAGCGATCTCGCCGGCGCCAGCTCGCAGTTCGACTTCAAGAGCTTCGTCGACGAGGTGGCGGCGAGCTCCGCGCTCCTCCTGCGCCGCCTGCTGCCGGCGCTCTGAAGGGGGACGGATGCACGAGGTCGCCGCCCTCTCCGCATTCGACCTGGCCTTCCTGCGGCCGGCGCAGGACGCCTTCTGGCAACTGCTGCGGCCGGCCCTGGAGGCGCGCGGGCTGGAGGCGCTGCCGCCCAAGCTGACCCGGCCGATCGACGAGCGGCGGCTGTGGACCCATCCGAGCGTTGTCCTCGGCCAGCTCGACGCCTACCGCTTCGCCCAGGTCTTCCCGGCGAGCCTCGTCGCGGTCGCCGCACCCCACTACGACGCCGAGGGCTGCGAGGGGCCCTACTACCGCTCGCTCGTCGTCGTCCGCGACGAGGAGCGGGTCACCGCTTGGACCGCGCTCGAGCAGCGCACGGCGGCGATCGAGGGCCTCGACCGGCTCGGCTCCTGGCGGCTCTTCAAGGCGTGGGTGCAGGGTGTGGTCGACCCCTCGGACTTCTTCGGCCGGGTCGTCATCAGCGGCGGCTCGGTCGAGAGCCTGAGCCTCGTGCGCTCGCACGCCGCCGACTACGCCGTGCTCGACTGCGTGTCGTGGCACCTCGTCCGCGAGCACCTGCCGGCGGTGGCCCGCGGCCTGCAGGTCGTCGCCGAGACCGATCCCGGCCTCGCGCCGCCCTTCGTCTGCTCGGCGCACAAGACCGACACGCAGCGCCACGCGATCTACGATGGGCTCGCCGAGGTGATCGGCGATGCCGCGGCCCGACCCATCTGCCGGCGCCTGCGGCTGGCGGGCGTCGAGCCGTCGGCGACGCTCGCCTACGCCGCCGAGCCGCGCCCGGTCGAGAGCACCGTCACGCTCCTGTCGGCGGCGCGTAGTCAGCGAGAAGCCTGAGCAGCACCTTCGCCGCCGTCGCGATGTCCGGCGGATCGACATGCTCGGCCGGGTTGTGGCTGATGCCTTCCTTGCAGCGGACGAACAGCATCGCGACGGGCCCGATGTGCTGGAGCGACAGCGCGTCGTGGCCGGCGCCGCTGAACAGCTCGCGCACCGGGTAGCCCTCGGCGGCGATCGCCCGGTCGAGCGCGGCGCGAAGCTTCTGGTCCATCCGGCAGCCTTCCGAGCGGTAGATGGTCGCGTGCTCCAGGACGGTGCCGCGGCGCGCGGCGATGGCGCGCAGATCGGCAAGGATGGCGCCCAGGGCCCCGTCGTGCCTCGCGGCGTCGGGCGCGCGCAGGTCGAGGGAGAAGACGACCTCGCCCGGGATGACGTTGATGGCGCCGGGCGAGACCTCGAGCCGGCCGGTGGTCGCGACCACGCCGTCGCCGCCCTCGCCGGCACGGCGCTCCAGGGCCGAGAGCATCTCGGCCGCCGTCATCAGCGCGTCGCGGCGCCCGCCCATGGGCACGGTGCCGGCGTGGCCGGCCTTGCCCTGCACGGTCAACCGATGGCGGGTGCCGACGGCGATGGCGGTGACGACGCCCACCGGCAAGCCTTCGGCCTCCAGCACCGGGCCCTGCTCGATGTGGGCCTCGACATAGCCCAGCACCTGGCTCGGATCGTAGCGGCAGCTCTCCATGCGCTCCGGCGCGAAGCCGGCCTCGCGCATCGCCGCGCGCATGGTGATGCCCTCGGCGTCCGGCCAATCGAGTACCGCCGGATCGAAGACGCCCGCGAGGGCGCGGCTGCCGATCATCGAGGTGCCGTAGCGCGCGCCCTCCTCGTCCGAGAAGCCGACGACGTCGACATGGAACGGCAGTCGCCGGCCGGCCGCCGCGAGGGCCTCGGCGCAGGCGATGCCCAAGAGCACGCCCATCGCCCCGTCGTAGCGCCCGCCCTGTCGCACGGTGTCGTGGTGTGAGCCGAGAAGGAGGACTTTGGGCTGGTTGCCGGCCGCGGGATCGGCGGCCCAGCGGCCGATGAGGTTGCCGGCGGCGTCGACGCGGGTGGCGAGGCCGGCGCCATCCATCCAGCCGCGCAGGAGCGCGAGCGCCTGCAGGTGCTCGGGCGTGGCGAAGAGGCGGGTGACGCCGGGGCCGGGCTCGCTGAGCGCCGCGAGCTCGACGTGACGGTCGACGAGGCGGCGGGCGACGTCCTCGGGCAGCGGGATTGCCGTCATCAGACCAGCCCGTAGGGCAGGGGCTCGCCCTTGAAGAAGGCGTCGAGGTTGTCGAGGCAGCAAAAGCCCATGGCGTTGCGCGTGTCGACGGTGGCGCTGCCGATGTGGGGGAGCGCGAAGATCTTGTCGTAGGCGAGCAGCCGGGGGTCGACGTTCGGTTCGTCGTCGAAGACGTCGAGCCCGGCGGCGAAGAGGTGGCCCGCGTCGAGGCTCGCCATCAGCGCCGCCTCGTCGACCAGCGCGCCGCGGGCGGTGTTGACCAGGATCGAGCCGGGCTTCATCGCCGCGAGGAAGGCCGCGTCGACCAGGCGGGCGGTCTCGGGCGTCGCCGGGCAGCTCAAGGAGACGATGTCGACGAGCGGCAGCAGGGTCGCGAGATCGGGGTGAAAGATCGCGTCTTCCTCGAGGTCGGCCGGCAGGCGGTTTCGGTTGTGGTAGTGGATCTCCAGGCCGAAGCCGCGCGCGCGCCGCGCGATCGCCCGGCCGATTCGGCCCATGCCGATGATGCCGAGCCGGCGCCCGTGCAGCTCCACGCCGACGAGCTGGGTCGTGTGCCAGCCGGTCCAGCGACCCTCGCGCAGCATCTGCGCAGCCTCGACCGCGCGCCGTGCGGCACCGAGCAGGCAGAGCAGGGCGATGTCGGCGACCGCCTCCGTCAGGACCTCGGGCGTGTTGCCCACCTTGATGCCCTTCGCGCGCGCGGCGTCGAGGTCGATGTGGTCGTGGCCGACCGAAAAGGTCGTGAGAATTTTCACCTTTTCGGGAAGAGAACGAAGGCGTACCGCGTCCCATCTGATGCCGGGCGTAACGATCAGGCCGTCCGCGGCGACGACCCCGGCCTGGATCTCATCCTCGCCGAGGGGATGATCGTCCTCGTTGAGACGAGCGTCGTAGGTGGCGACGAGGCGCGCGGTGACCGCAGGAGGAAGCCTTCGGGTGACGAAGATCGTGGGACGCTCGATGCTCATGTCCTCCCTGCTGCACGCCGTGCTCGGTCGGCGCTGCGACGGGCCGGCGCCGCCCGCACCGATCCCTCGTCCTAGCCGATCGCGTCGCGCGTCGCTACGGCGGGAGGGCGATCGCTGGAGGCATCGAAGGTGGTGACGACCTGTCGAGGCCTGGCGATCGGCGCTTTCGCGATCAGGGCGCTCGCGATCGGCGCGCCCGCGGTGCCCGCAGCGCCGGCGGCGGCGCAGCTCGCGCCGCATCGCGCCGTCTACGAGCTGAGCCTCGAAGCGACCAGCCCGGGTCTCGCCGATGCGCACGGCGCCTTCGCCATCGAGTGGCGACAGGCGTGCAGCGGCACCGCCAGCCAGCAACGGCTCTGGTTCGTCGGTCGAACCCAGGACGGCGGCACCTTCGACTACGATGTGCGGTTCGCGACGTGGGAATCGAACGACAGCTCGACCTTGCGCTTCACCATGCGCAGCTTCGCGGCGGGCGAGCTGGTCGAGGAGTTCCGCGGCACCGCGTCGATGCCGAACGGGGGTGGGCCGGGCGGCGCGGTCTACACCTTGCCCGAGGGCTTGGAGGTTCGCCTGCCGCCGGGAACCGTCTTTCCGACCCGGCACCTCGAGCAACTGATCGCCGCGGCGCGGGCGGGCGAGCGGGTGACGACCTCCGACCTGTTCGACGGCGCCGGCGACGCCGATGACGCACTTGCGGCGGTGACGGCGGTGATCGGCGACCGGGTGGCGGCCGAAGCGGCGGCGGACGAAGCCTGGCCCGTGGCGCTCGCCTACCACCCGCTGCGGGCGGACGACGTCGGCATGCCCGCCTTCGAGCTGAGCTTCGATCTCACCGGCCGCGGCGTGATGCGCCGGGTCGTCTTGGACTACGGCGACTTCGCACTCCGGGCGCGGCTCGACGAGATCGAGATGCTCACGCCGCAGGCGTGCGAGTGAGCCGCTGCGCCGCGCCGAGCCAAGCGGCGCCGCGCACGCCCGAGCTGTCGCCGTGCACGGCCCGGCGCAATTCCGTACGGACGGTGTCCGCGAACACCCACCGCGACCACTGCGGCGGCACTGCCGCATAGAGATGTTCGAGGTTGGAAACCCCGCCACCGAGGACCACCACCGCGGGGTCGAAGAGGTTGATGACCGTGGCACTCGCCTTGGCGAAGCGCGCCGCGTGCCGGTCGAGCAGGGCCTGGGCCCGGGCATCGCCGGCTCGGGCCCGGCGGTCGAGCTCCGGCGCCTCCACGGCCGTGCCGTAGCTCGCCTCGGCCGAGCGGGCCAGCGCCGGGCCGGAAAGCCACGCCTCGATGCAGCCGTCCCGGCCGCACCAGCAGCGCGGACCCGGCCACTCGTCCGCCTCGGGCCAGGGCAGGGGATTGTGACCCCATTCGCCGGCGATGCCGTTGGCGCCGGCGATGACCCGGCCACCGAGGACGAGGCCGCCGCCGATACCGGTGCCGGCGATCACCGCGAAGACCGCGTCCGCGTCCGCGCCGGCCCCGTCGGTCGCCTCCGACAGCGCGAGGCAGTTGGCGTCGTTGGCCAACGCGACCGGGCGCCCGAAAGCCGCCTCCATGTCCCGGCCCAGCGGCCGATCGTTGAGCCAGACGGAGTTGGCGTTGCGGACGAGGGCGGTGACGGGCGAGAGCGAGCCCGGATGCCCCATGCCGACGGTGCAGGCGATCCCGAGCTCGCCCTCGGCGCCCTCCACCATCGCCCGCACCTGCCTGATCGTCCCCGCGTAATCGCCGCGAGGCGTGGGCGCCCGCTGCCGGCGCAAGGTCGTCCCGTCCGGTGCCAGAACGATCAGCTCGATCTTGGTCCCGCCCAGGTCGATGCCGGCGGCAGGCCCGGCCAAGCGCGGCATCGTCGCGGCGCAGCTATTTGATCTTGGCCTCGGTGAACTCGACGTGCTTGCGGACTTTCGGGTCGTACTTCTTGAGCTTCAGCTTCTCGGTGGTGTTCCGGGTGTTCTTCTTCGTGGTGTAGAAGAAGCCGGTGCCCGCACTGCTCACGAGCTTGATGAGCACGGTCGTGGGCTTGGCCATGGCAGGACCTCTGGATTGGACGATCGGCGGCGGAAGATGCGGCCGGGGCCGGGCACTGTCAACCACGGCCGCGGCCGGGCCCGCGTCGTCATCGGCGGCGGCCTTCAGTCGTGCACGCTGAAATTGGCGTGGCGGGCCGTTTCCATGATCGTCGCGAAGCCGTCGGCGTCGACGCGGACGAGGTGGCGGTGGTCGCCCGCCTCGAAGAACACCTCTTCCGGCGCCTCGAGCGAGGTGTCGACGACGACGTCGACGCCATAGGCGGCGCCGGCCGCGGGCACGGCACCGACGGCGCAGTCGTCGAACCAGTCGTGCAGCCGCCGCTCGTCGACCAGCTCGAGGTTGCGCTGGAGCTTGCGGTTGAGGAGCTCGACGCTGACATGATGGGTGCTGCGCAGCACCGCGAGCACCGGCCCCCGATCGTCGGCGAGCAGCACGGCCTTGGCGAGCTGATCGCCCGGCACGTGCGCGACCTGCGCGGTCTCGCCGCTCGTCGAGGTCCGCGCATGCTCGATGACGTCGTGGGGAACCTTGAGACCGTTGAGATAATGGCGAAGCCGCGGCGCGATATGGTTCATGACGGCCGTCCTCCCTGCCGGCGCTGAACCCTAGCCGATAGCGGAACCGTCACAAACCGGCCTTGACCGAGATCATGCCGCGAGACCCGGCGGGCCTTCGGCCTCAGCGCCGGCGGCGGCGATGGAGATGGGCGAGGCGCCGGCCGATGCGGCGGGCCGGGCTGCGCTCGGTGACGGGCGTGTGATCGGTCACCCGGCCCGAGAGCCCGCCGGTGAGCGGATCGGCCTCGACGAGCTCGATCTCGCAGGCGTCGCCCAGCCCGTAGTGCTGGCCGGTGCGCTCGCCGAAGAGCGCGGACTGGGTCTCGTCGTGGATGAAGTAGTCGGCACCGAGCGTGGCGATCGGCACGAAGGCGTCGGCGCCGATATCGGCGAGGCGGACGAAGAGGCCCGCCTTGAGCACACCGCCGATGCGGCCTTGAAAGCGCGCGCCGAGCCGGTCTTGGAGGTACAGGCTGACGAACCGGTCGACGGTCTTGCGCTCGGCCTCCATGGCGCGCCGCTCGGCGCCGGATATCGCGACGCCGGTCGCGGCCAGGGGCTCGTGCTCGTGGCGCACGCCACCTTCGCCCAAGTCGAGCGCCTCGATCAGCGCGCGGTGGACCACGAGGTCGGCGTAGCGGCGGATCGGAGAGGTGAAGTGCGCGTAGTTCTTCAAGTTGAGCCCGAAATGGCCGAGGTTGTCCGGGCTGTAGACCGCCTGCGACTGCGCCCGCAGGACGTAGCCGCCGATGGTGTCCTTGAGCGGGTGATCGCTGATCCGCTGCAGCAGGCGCTCGAACTCCTTCGGCGTCCGCAGGTGGTCGGCGCGCGCCTCGATGCCGAGCCCCTGCAGGAACTGCGCGAGCGCCTCGACCTTGTCGGGTTGGGGCTTGTCGTGGACGCGGAACAGCAGCGCCCGCTTGCGCGCCGCCAGCGCCTCCGCCGCGGCGACGTTGGCGAGCACCATGAACTCCTCGATGAGCCGGTGCGCGTCGAGGCGCTCGCGGGCGACGATGCGCGCGGGCTTGCCCTCGTCGTCGAGCGCGACGACCCGCTCGGGCAGATCGAGATCGAGCGTGCCCCGCGCCCGCCGCGCGACGTCGAGCGCCCGCCAGGCGGCGAACAGCGGCGCGACGACACCGTCAACGAGCGGTCGGGTGAGGTCGTCGGGGCGACCGTCGGCCGCTTGCTGGACCTGCTCGTAGGTGAGCCGCGCCGCCGAGCGCATCAGGCCGCGGCCGAAGCGGTGTCGGCGCAGGTTGCCCGCGGCGTCGATGACCATCTCCACGGCGAGGCAGCCCCGCGGCTCGCCGGGGCGGAGCGAGCAGAGGCCGTTGGAGAGTGCCTCCGGCAGCATCGGGATGACGCGGTCGGGGAAGTAGACCGAGTTGCCGCGGGTCTTGGCCTCCTGGTCGAGCGCGTCGCCCGGGCGGACGTAATGGGCGACGTCGGCGATGGCGACGATCAGCCTGAAACCGCCGGCGTTGGCCGGATCGTCGTCGGGCGCGGCGTGCACCGCGTCGTCGAAGTCCCGCGCGTCGGCGCCGTCGATGGTGACCAGCGGCACGTCGCGCAGGTCGATCCGCCCCTCGGGCGGCGGCACGGCGGCCCGTTCCGCCTGCCGGAGCGCGGCCTCGGAGAAGGCCTCGGGGAGGTCCAGCTCGGCCGCGGCGATGTGGCTGAACTGGCGGGGGTCGTCGGCGGCGCCGATGCGCCGGACGACCCGGCCGCGGGCGAGGCCCATCCGCTGCGGCGTCGTCGCCTCGGCGGCGACGAGGTCGCCCGGCGCCGCATCGCCGAGCAGGTGCGGATCGAGGCGCATGCCGCGGTCCTTGCGGTTGGCCGGGCGCAGCCAGAAGCCGTCGGCGGCGCTCTCGACGACGCCCACCATGCGCCCACCCTCGCGCGGCAGCACGCGGATCAGCTCCGCCTCGTAGACGTCGCCGTCGCGGCGCTCGGTCTTGACGAGCACCCGGTCGCCGACGCCGGGCGGTCGGCCGCGGATGGCGTCCAGCTCGAGGTGGAGCACCGCCTCGCCCTCCGCCGAGACCGGCCGCAGTGTCAGGTCGCCCTCCTCGTCGACGTCGGTGACGAGCGCGACGACGACCCGCGGCAAGAGGCCCGCGGCCGAAAGCTTGCGGCCGCGGCCGCGCTCGACGGTGCCCTCGTGCTGCAGCTCCTTGAGGATCGCCTTGAGCTCGATCCGCTCGCCGCCGGTGACGCCGAGCGCCTTGGCGATGTCGCGCTTGCTGGTGAGGCCCGGGTTCTCTTCGATGTGCCGCAGGACGGCCTCGCGGTCGAGACGGGTGCGTCTCATCCGCCGCTGTCGCCACCGCGCGCCGCGCGACCGTTCCGCGACTTGGCACCGCTCGCCGCGCGCGGCTTGGCGGCGGTCGACTTGCCGCCCTTCGCCTTTGCCGCGGCGCCCTTGGCCGTCGCCGTCTTAGCGGCGCCGTTGCCCTTGTTGGCGCCGTTGCCCTTGTTGGCGTTGCCGGCAGGGCCTTTGCGCGCCGCGGTCTTGTTGCCGCTCTTGGCCGCCTTTTGGGCGAGGATCTCGACGGCCTCGTCGAGCGCCAGCGTCTCGGGGTCGGCGCCCTTGGGCAGGCTGGCGTTGAGCTTGTTCCACTTGAGATACGGCCCGAAGCGGCCGTCGAGGAGCTGGATCGGCTTGCCGTCGTCGGGATGCTCGCCGACGGTCCGCCCGGCGGTTTTCGGCGCCGCCCGGCCGCGGCCCTTGCCGCCCTTCTCCTCCAGCAGCGTCAGCGCGCGGTTCATCCCGATCGACAGCACGTCGTCGTCGGGATCGAGCCGGGCGTAGGTCCGACCGCGCTGGACGTAGGGCCCGAAGCGGTTGATGCCCGCGGCGATCGCCTCGCCGTCGGGATCGACGCCGACCTCGCGCGGCAGGGCGAGGAGCCTGAGCGCGAGCCCGAGGTCGATGTCGCCGGGCTCGATGTTGGGCGGCGGGCTCACCCGCTTGAGCTCGTCGCCGGAGCCGCGCTGCACATAGGGCCCGAACCGGCCGACCTTGAGCCAGACCTCCTCCTCGAGATCCGGGTCCATGCCGAGAAACCGCTCCTTGGCGACCTTGGCGTCGCCGTCGGTCGCCTGCTCGCCGAGCTGGCGGGTGAAGCGGCACTCGGGGTAGTTCGAGCAACCGACGAAGCCGCCGTAACGGCCGAACTTGAGGCTGAGCCTGCCACCCTCGCACTGCGGGCAGAGCCGCGGATCGGTGCCGTCGGCCTTCGCCGGAAACAGGTGCGGGCCCAAGGCCGCGTCGAGCGCGTCGATGATCTCGGCGTTGCGCTTGCCCTTGACCTCCTCGGTGAGCGTGTAGAACGGATCCCAGAACTCGCGCAGCACCTGCTTCCAGTCGAGCTCGCCCGCCGCCACCGCATCGAGCCGGTCCTCCAGCTCGGCGGTGAAGCCGTACTGGACGTACCGCGTGAAGAACTCGGTGAGGAACGCGCTCACCACCCGGCCGCGATCCTCCGGCACGAACCGCTTGGCATCCAGCCGCACGTAATCGCGGGCCTGCAGCACCGAGATGATGCTGGCGTAGGTCGAGGGCCGACCGATGCCCAGCTCCTCCAGCCGCTTGACCAGGCTCGCCTCGGTGTAGCGCGGCGGCGGCTCGGTGAAGTGCTGCTCGGCCTCGACCTTGTCCTGCCGTGAAGGCTCGCCTTCGGCCATCGGCGGCAGGAGACGGTCGCTCTCGTCGTCGGCCGTCCGGTCGGACGGCGCGTCGTCGACGCCCTCGCGGTAGACCTTGATGAAGCCGTCGAAGGCGATGGTCTGGCCGGTGGCTCTCAGGCCGACGCCATCGCCAGCGATGGTGACCGAGACCCGGTCGAGCAGGGCCGCGGCCATCTGGCTCGCGATGGTCCGCTTCCAGATCAGCTCGTACAGCCGCAGCTGGTCCTGGTCGACGAAGGCCGCGACCTGCTCGGGCCGGCGCGCGAGGTCGGTCGGCCGGATCGCCTCGTGCGCCTCTTGGGCGTTCTTCGTCTTGGTCTTGAACTGGCGCGGCTGCTCGGGCAGGTAACGCGCGCCGTAGTGCTGGCCGATCACCTCGCGGGCGGATGCCAGCGCCGACGACGAGAGCTGGACGCTGTCGGTCCGCATGTAGGTGATCAGGCCCACGGTCTCGCCGCCGAGCTGCACGCCCTCGAACAACCGCTGCGCCGTGCGCATGGTCCGATCCGCGCCGAAGCCGAGCTTGCGCGACGCCTCCTGCTGCAGCGTCGAGGTCGAGAACGGCGGCGCCGGATTGCGGCTCGTCTGCTTCTTTTCGACCGCGGTGACGTGCAGCGTCGCCGCCTCGACCCGAGCCTTGGCCGCGGCGGCGAGCGCGCCGTCGGCGAGCGCGAACTTGTCGAGCTTCTTGCCGTCGAGCTGCGCGAGGCGGGCGCGGAAGGCCTCGTCGCGGGCGGTTCGCAGATCGGCCTCGACCGTCCAGTACTCCCGCGGGACGAAGCGCTCGATCTCGTCCTCGCGCTCGCAGATGAGCCGCAGCGCCACCGACTGGACGCGGCCGGCCGAACGCGCGCCGGGAAGCTTGCGCCACAGCACCGGCGAGAGGGTGAAGCCGACGAGGAAGTCGAGCGCGCGCCGCGCCTGGTAGGCGTCGATCAGGTCGGCGTGCAGGTCGCGCGGATGCGCCATGGCGTCGAGCACCGCCTGCTTGGTGACCTCGTGAAAGACCACCCGCTTCACCTCGACGCCCTTCAGCGCCTTCTTGTCGGCGAGCGCGGCCAGAAGGTGCCAGGAGATGGCCTCGCCCTCGCGGTCGGGGTCGGTCGCGAGATAGAGGCGGTCCGCCTCCTTGAGCGCCTTGGCGATGTCGTTGATCTGGCTCCTCTTGTCGGTGAGCACGAGGTAGCGCATGGCGAAGTCGTGCTCCGGATCGACCGCGCCTTCCTTCTCCTCGAGATCGCGAACGTGCCCGTAGGAGGCGAGGACCTTGTAGTCGCCGCCGAGGTACTTGTTGATCGTCTTGGCCTTCGTGGGCGATTCGACGACGACGACGTTCATGCGCAGGGGCACCGTTCGACTGTGGTCGGGGGCAGGCGGGAGATGGGCTCAGACGACGACGCGAGAGACCCGGTTACCGGCGTGGCGCTCGATCTCGCCGGCGAGCTCCAGCTCGAGCAACGCCTTTTGCATTTGCGATGGCGACGCATGACACTGGCGGATGAGTTCGTCAACCGCGACCGGCTCCACCGCCAGGCGCTCGCGCAGCATCGCCTCGAGGTCGCCATCGGCCGGCGCCGAGGCCGGCGCGGCCGGCCTCGGCGCGCGTTTCGAGCGCATGGCGCGCGGTCGCTGCGGCGGTTCGACCCGCACCTCGAAGGGCCGGAGCGCCGCCAGCACGTCCGCCGCGCACTCCACCAGGTGCGCGCCCTCGCGCAGGAGCCGGTTGGTGCCGCGATGGCGCTCGTCCAGAGGCGTGCCGGGCACGGCCATGACCTCGCGACCCTGGTCGGCCGCATAGCGCGCGGTGATGAGGCTGCCCGAGCGCAGCGCCGCCTCGACCACCAGCACGGCCTCGGAGAGCGCCGAGATCAGCCGGTTGCGCCTCGGGAACTGGGACGCCTGCGGGCCGGCGCCCAACGGCCGCTCGGTCACGATGCAGCCGCTCTCGGCGATCGCCGCGGCGAGCTCGGCGTTCTCGGCCGGGTAGACGACGTCGATGCCGGTGGCGATGACGGCGACGGTCACGCCGTGGGTGATCGCCCCTTCGTGCGCCGCGGTGTCGATGCCGCGGGCGAGGCCCGAAGCGACGCCCATCCCTTCGCCGGCGAGCTCGGCGGCGATCTCCCGGGCGAGCTTGCGCCCGCCGGCCGAGGCGTTGCGGGCGCCGACGATGCCGACGAAGCGCGCGGCGAGGAGCGTCGGATCGCCCTTGACGGTCAGCACCCATGGCGCCGTCTCGACGGCGGCCAGGGGGGCGGGATAGGCGGGATCGCCGCGGCTGACCAACACCGCGCCGGCGTCGAGCGTCGCCTCGATCTCCTGTTCGACCACGCGCGTCGCGGCGAGCCGCACGTTGCCGGGGCCGAGGTCCAAGAGCGCATCGACGGCTTCGGTGGCGCTGCCGTGGCGCTCCATCAGCCGCGCGAGCCCTGTCGCTCCCAGCCCGTGCGTACGGGTCAGGCGAAGCAGCGCGCGCAGCTCGCGATCTCGCGGTGTCATGACCTCCTCGTCCGCCGCGGGCCCGGCGCTGTCAACTGCGACGTGAGGCGCCCAGCTTGTTCTCGTTGCCGGCGAGAAGGCGGCGGATGTTGGCGGCGTGGCGGACGACGACGACCAGCGCCATCGCGGCGAAGAGCCCGACATACTGGCCGTAGCCGAGCGCCGCGGCGGCGAACGGTGCCGTCGCCGCCGCCGTGAGCGAGCCCAGCGACACGTAGCGCGAGGCCGCGACGACGGCGAGGAAGGCGACGAGCGCGGTGAGCGCCACGGGCCAGGCCAGCGCGAAGAGGACGCCCGCGGCCGTGGCCACGGCCTTGCCGCCCTTGAAGCCGATGTAGGTGGACCAGCAGTGGCCGACGACGGCACCCAGCGCCACCATCTGGGCCATGTCCGGGCCGAGCCAGGCGAAGGCCGCGAGCACCGGCACCGCCCCCTTGGCCGCATCGAGGAGGAGCACGGCGAGGGCGAGCCCCTTGCGCCCGGTCCGCAGCACGTTGGTGGCCCCGGTGCTCCCGGAGCCGATCTTGGCGAGGTCGCCCGCACCCGCGAGCTTGACGAGGAGCGGGCCGAACGGGACGGCGCCGATGAGGTAGCCGGCGACGAGGCCCGCCACGAGCGGCCACCAGTAGGCGGGCCCGCCCAAAGGATCGACGATCATGCGCGCTGCCTCCTCATGCGCCGATGATTAGCGCCGCGCCGGCGCTCGGGCCAGCGCGCCGGCTCGCGACCGCCGTGAAGGTTTGCCTTCCGCCGCGGGGCGCGTCATAGGGGTTCGGCGAAGGCGAGCGGCTCGCCCGAGGGAGGTCCCCGAGTGCCCAAGATCATGGCGACCCACGAGGTCGACGACGTCGCCCATTGGCTCGCCTCGCCGAAGCGCGAACAAGTGTTCGCCGGCGTGGCGACCGACATCACCACCTTCGTGCTCCCGGGCGATGCCCATCGCGTGGCGGTCGCCATGGACGTCGCGGACATGGCCGCCTTCGACGCCGTCATGCGGAGCGACGCGGGTGCCGCGGCGATGGCCCACGACGGGGTTCGCCCGGCGACGCTCGTCGTCTACGTCGCGGGCTGACGCGCGCCCTCAGCCCTCGTGCACCGTGCGGCCGTCGACGAAGGTGCGCACGATCCGGCCCTGGACCAGGCGGCCCTCGAAGGGCGTGTTCTTGGCGAGGCTCCGGAGGTCGCTCTTTTCCACCTTCCACGGTGCCTCCGGGTCGAAAAGCACCAGGTCGGCCGCGGCGCCGACCTGCAGCCGGCCGGCGTCGAGCCCGAGCAGCCGCGCCGGCGCCTCGGTCATCCGCGCGAGCAGGTCCAACAGCTCGAGCGTGCCGTCGTGGACGAGGCCGAGGCAGACCGGCAGCATCGTCTCGACGCCGATGGCGCCGAACTCGGCCTGGGCGAACGGCAGACGCTTGCTGTCCTGATCCTGGGGGCGGTGGTCCGAGGCGATGGCGTCGATCGTCCCGTCCTTCAGCCCGGCGACCAGCGCCTGGCGGTCCTCTTCGCTCCTGAGCGGCGGGCGGACCTTGGCGAAGGTGCGGTAGCCTTCGACCTCGAGCTCGTTGAGCATCAGGTGGTGGGGGCTGACGTCGGCCGTGACGGCGAGGCCCTCGTCCTTGGCGCGGCGGATGGCGGCGACCGCCTCCCGGGTCGACAGCTGGGCCGCATGGTAGCGCGCCCCGGTGAGTGCGACCAGCCGGAGGTCGCGCTCGAGCAGGATGATCTCGGCGGCGTTGGGGATGCCCGAGAGCCCGAGCCGGCTCGCCACGGCGCCCTCGTTCATGACCCCCTCGGGCGCGAGGCTCAGATCCTCCGGCCGCTGAATCACCGGGGCCCGGAAGCTCGAGGCGTAGGCGAGGGCCCGGCGCAGGAGGCGGCTGTCGGCGATCGGCACCGGCCCGTCGGTGAAGCCGACCGCCCCCGCCTCCGCGAGAAGGCCCAGCTCGGCCAGCTGGCGGCCCTCGAGGCCGCGGGTGAGCGCGGCGTAGGGGTGGACCTTGACCCCTCGGGCACGCCGGGCGCGGCGGGCGACGTACTCGACCATCGCCGGGTCGTCGACGCAGGGATCGGTGTCGGGCAGGAGTGCCAAGGTGGTGACGCCGCCGGCGAGCGCCGCCCGCGACCCGCTGTCGAAGGTCTCCTTCTCCTCCGCTCCCGGCTCGCCGAAATGCACCCGCATGTCGACCAGCCCCGGGGCGAGACACAGGCCTTGCGCATCGATGACGGCAGCCCCCTCGGGCACCGCCTCGCGCGTCAAGGCCGCCCCCAGCTCGCGCACGACGCCGTCGACGACGAGCACGCCGCCCATCTCGTCGCGCCGCGACGCCGGATCGAGCAGCCGCGCGTTGAGGATCGCGGTGACGTAGCGGCTCACGCGTTGCCCCTCAGATCGCGGGTGAGGACGTCGAGGACGGCCATGCGGACGGCGACGCCGAGCTCGACCTGGTCGAGGATGGCGCTGCGTTCGATGTCGTCGGCGAGCTCGCCGTCGATCTCGACGCCGCGGTTCATCGGGCCGGGGTGCATGACCAGCGCGTCGTCCTTGGCCCGGGCCAGCTTGTCGCGGGTGAGCCCGTAGCGGTGGAAGAACTCGCGCACGCTCGGCAGGTACGAGCCGGCCATGCGCTCGAGCTGGAGCCTGAGCATCATCACGATGTCGCAGCCCTCGAGGCCCTGGGCCATGTCGTGGAAGACCTCGACGCCGTAGAGCTCGACCCGGGTCGGCAGGAGCGTCGGCGGGGCCACGACCCGGACCCGTGCCCCCATCGCCGTGAGGAGGAGGATGTTGGAGCGGGCGACCCGCGAGTGCAGGATGTCGCCGCAGATGGCGAC
The DNA here is from genome assembly GCA_964481035.1 of uncultured Geminicoccaceae bacterium. Classification (GTDB taxonomy): domain Bacteria; phylum Pseudomonadota; class Alphaproteobacteria; order Geminicoccales; family Geminicoccaceae; genus JAAAPF01. Next base: position 16,907 of record CAYZSE010000045.1, read on the forward strand.
GGTGAGCCCCTCGAGCCGGCCCCTGCGGCGGCGGATGGTGAGCGCGTCGAGCAGCGCCTGGGTCGGGTGCTCGTGCGCGCCGTCGCCGGCGTTGACGACGGCGCCGTTGACGTGGCGGGCGAGGAGCGCCACCGCGCCCGATTCCTGATGGCGGACGACGAGGATGTCGGGGTGCATGGCGTTGAGCGTCATCGCGGTGTCGATCAGCGTCTCGCCCTTCTGCATGGCCGAGCTCTTCATCGACATGTTGACGACGTCCGCCGACAGCCGCTTGCCGGCGAGCTCGAAGCTCGTCTGGGTGCGCGTCGACGGCTCGAAGAAGAGATTGATCTGGGTGAGGCCGCGCAGGAGCGAGGTCTTCTTGTCGGGTTGCCGGTTGACCTCGACGTAGCCGTCGGCGGCGTCGAGCAGGTCCTGGATGGCCCAGGGCTGCAGCCCCTCGATGCCGAGGAGGTGGCGGCCTCGAAAGCGGAGATCGGCGGCGGTGACGCTCATGGGCGCACTATGGCGCCGGCCGTGCCGCGCATCAATCGCCGCTGGCGACGCGCTCGACGGCGAGGCGCGGCGCCACCGGGCGCCGGCCCCAATGCGCCAGGAGGGCGGCACCCCGGGCCCAGGCGGCCGTCCCGTCGAAGGCGAAGACCGCCTGGTCGCGGGCGCGGCGCTCGCGGGCCAGCGCCGTGGCCTCGGACCACTCGCCGGCGACGAGCACGGGCCCGGCGTGGCCGAGGTCGTCGAGGTTGGCCGCGAGCGCTTCCGCATCCGCCGGTAGCGGAAAGCGGGTCAAAGGTCGGCGGTCGAGGCTGGCGATCACCTGCCGGTCGGCGGTGGGCGTGGCGGCGCCGGGGACCAGCACGACGTGCTCGTCGACGAGGACGAGGGCGGCTCGGTCGTAGCCCGCGGCGAGGACCAGCGCGTGCGCAGTCGCCGTGTCGGTGCCGCCGACCAGGACCGGGCTCGCTGCCGCGAGCCCGGCGCGGTCGATGACCTCCGGCGCGAGCCGGCCGAGCAGCCGGTGCGGCTCGCGGAGCGCCGGCAGCCGCTGCGCATAGCCGAGCCGGCGGGCGAGGGTCGAGGGCCGCGTCCCGACGATCTCGACGAGGTCGCCGCCTTCGGCGAGGCTGGAGGCCTCGGCGGCGGCGACGCCGGCGGTGAGCCGAAACCCCCAGAAAGCCGCGTGCGGCAGGATCCAGCGCGCCCGTGCGAACGCCTCGGGAAAGGCCTTCTCCTGCCAGAACAGCCGCAGGCCGAGGGACCGCACGGAAGCGTCGCGCGCCTGGCCGGTGGCCTCCGGTCGTGGCGCGATCGCCGCGTAGGCGGCCGCGACCGCCGCCGGCGGGATGGCCTCCGGCCGCATCGGCGCCAGCACCGGCTGCCTGCCGTCGACCAGCACCGCGATGCCGCCCACGGCCGTCGGCACCAGCGCCTCGATCCGGAAAGTCTCGCCGAAGTCGCCGAGCACCGCCAGCAGCCAGCGCCACACATGGTGAACGTCGAGGGCGGGGTAGGGCGCGGCGGCGAGCGGCGGGTTGGGCGCGCGGCGCTCGGCGCGGACCGTGAGCTCGCGGTCGACCGCGCAGCAGGCGAGGTGGTTCGCCGCGACGCGCAGCGTCACCGTGACCGGAGGCTTGGGCGCCGCCATCGGCTCAGAATTCGCCGCGGCCGAGCACGCGGACCGCGGCGCCTTCGTTGTCGAGCGCGGCGGCGAGCCGTTGGGCGTGCTGGCCGTCGCGGGTCTCGACCGTGACGTCGATCTCGGTGCTCTTGACCGACAGGCCCGAGAATTCGCGGCGGTGGTGGACGTCGACGATGTTGGCGCCCATCGCGGCGATGACCCTGGCGATCCGCGCGAGCGATCCCGGCAGGTCCGGCACGGCGATGGCGAGCCGGACGAGCCGGGACGAGGTGACCAGGCCTCTGAGGATCACCGCCGAGAGCAGCCGCGGGTCGATGTTGCCGCCGCACAGGACCAGCCCGACCCGTCGGCCGCGAAAACGCTCGGGCACCTTGGCGACGGCGGCGAGGCCCGCGGCACCGGCGCCTTCGACGACGGTCTTCTCGATCTCCAAGAGCTGCAGGATCGCGGCCTCGAGGTCGGCCTCCTCGACCAGCACGATGTCGTCGACGAGCGCGTCGATGATCGGCAGCGTCAGCTCGCCCGGGCGCTTGACGGCGATGCCGTCGGCGATCGTCGGCCCGCCCGCTGGGGGCGGCAGCCCGTCACGCAGGCGCTGCACCGACGGGTAGAGCGCGGCCTCGACACCGACGATCTTGATCTCTGGCTTGATCGCCTTGGCCGCCACCGCGATCCCGGAGACGAGCCCGCCACCGCCGATCGGCACGACCAGCACCTCGAGGTCGGCGTGGGCGGCCAGCATCTCGAGCGCGACGGTGCCCTGGCCCGCGATCACCCGCGCATCGTCGAAGGGATGGACCAGGGTCAGGCCCTCGGCGGCGGCCTTCTCGCGCGCGACGGCCATGCAGTCGTCGACGTTTTGCCCCTGGAGGACAACCGTCGCGCCGAGCCGCTCGGTGCCGGCGATCTTCACGAAGGGCGTGTGCTCGGGCATGACGATCGTGGCCGGGATGCCGAGGCGCCGAGCGTGGTGCGCGACCGCCTGCGCGTGGTTGCCGGCCGATGCGGCGACGACCCCGCGCGACCTTTGCGCCGCGTCGAGCTGCATCAGGCAGTTGCAGGCGCCGCGGTCCTTGAAGG
>CAYZSE010000045.1:19722-21481 GCA_964481035.1 uncultured Geminicoccaceae bacterium
TCGGCGCCGTCGGTGAGGCGAACGTAGATCGTCGCCAGGATGCCGCGGCTCATCGGCACCAGATGCGGGGTGAAGCTGATCTTCACCGCCTCGCCCGCGGCCTCGGCCAGGCCCTGCTCGATCTCGGGCAGGTGGCGGTGCGTGCCGACGGCGTAGGCGTTCATGCCATCTTGGACCTCGGCGAAGAGCAGGCTCTCCTTGAGCGCGCGGCCGGCCCCGGTGACGCCCGACTTGGCGTCGATGACGATGTTGTCGGCGACGATCGCCTGGGCCGCGAGCAAGGGCTTGAGGGCGAGCTGCGGGCCGGTCGGATAGCAGCCGGGATTGGCCGTGAGCCGGTGCGTGCGCAGCGCGTCGCGGGCGTGCTCGGTGAGCCCGTAGACGGCCTCGGCCTGGAGGTGCGGTGCGCCGTGCGGGCGGCCGTAGACCCGCTCGTAGACGGCGGTGTCCTTCAGTCGAAAGTCGGCCGAGAGGTCGACGATCTTGAGATCGCCGGGCAGGGCTGCGATCACCTCCTGGGTCGTCGCGTGGGGCAGGCAGCAGAAGACGGCATCGACCTCGTCGAAGGGCACGTCGTCGATCTTGACGAGCGTCGGCAGGCCGCGGCCGGCGAGATGGGGGAAGACCTCGCCCACGTCCTTGCCGGCCATCCGGTCGGCCGAGAGGTGGCGGATCTCGAGTTCGGGATGGCCGAGGGCCAGGCGCAGCGTCTCGGCGCCGGTGTAGCCGCTCGCCCCCAGGACTGCGATCCGCGCCGTCGTCGTCATCGTCCGCCCCTTCGCAACTGCCGGCCTGTGGCTTAAAGCCGTTGGCCCTCGGGTGGCAAGGCGACGGAGGTTGGCATGCGGGTATTCGTCGTGGGCGGCGGCGGTCGCGAGCACGCGCTGTGCTGGGCGCTCGCGGCGTCGCCGCTGGTCACCGACGTCCTCTGCGCGCCCGGCAATCCCGGCATCGCCGCGCTCGCCACCTGCCTGCCCGTCGCCGCCGACGACGTGCCGGGGCTCGTCGCGTCGGCCCGGGCGCACGGGGCCGAGCTCGTCGTCGTCGGCCCGGAGGCACCCCTGGCGGCGGGCCTGGTCGACGCGCTTGCCGCGGCGGGCATCAAGGCGCTCGGGCCGACCCGCGCCGCGGCACGGCTCGAGACCTCGAAGGCTTTCGCCAAGGACTTCTGCCGCCGCCACGCCATCCCCACGGCCGATTACGTGGTCTGCACCGATGCCGCCGCCGCGCACGCGCACATCGACCAGCAGGGCGCGCCGATCGTCGTCAAGGCGGACGGCCTCGCCGCCGGCAAGGGCGTCGTCGTCGCGATGACCGCCGAGGAGGCGCACGCCGCGGTCGATGCCGCCTTCGCCGGCGCCTTCGGCGCTGCCGGCACGACGCTCGTCCTCGAGGCGTACCTGGAAGGCGAGGAGGCGAGCCTGTTCGCGCTCTGCGACGGCCGTCACGCGCTCGAGATCGGCACGGCCCAGGACCACAAGCGCCTCGGCGAGGGCGACAAGGGCCCCAACACCGGCGGCATGGGCGCCTACAGCCCGGCGCCGCAGCTCACCCCGGAGCTCACCGCGCGGGTCATGGCCGAGATCGTCCACCCCACGCTCAGGGGCATGGCCGCCGCGGGCATGCCCTTCACGGGCTTTCTCTATTGCGGGCTCATGCTCACGGCCGCCGGGCCCAAGCTCATCGAGTACAATGTCCGCTTCGGCGACCCCGAGGCCCAGGTCGTCCTGCCGCGGCTGATGACCGACCTCGCCCAGCT
>CAYZSE010000046.1:0-12367 GCA_964481035.1 uncultured Geminicoccaceae bacterium
GTCCACGGCTCAAAAGGCGAACTTCCAGCCTTCGCCGGGCACGTCGCAAGCCGGCACGTCGAAGCGGCTGCGGCCGGAGCTGCTGCCGGCAAAGACGTGGCGGACCTCGCCGCAGCGCATACCGTCGCGCTCGAAGCTCCGCACCAGCTCGCTCGTTCCGCCGAAGGTCCCGTCGTCGCTCGTCCAATCGGCGATCCGGCCGACCTCGCCACTCTCCAGCACGACGATCATGGAGCGGTACATGCGCTCGCGGTCGGCGGTGGCGAACTCGCGCGCGGTCGGCCCGAACGGGTTGACCTGCGCCGCAGCGGGCAGGGCGACGAAGGCGAGCAGCAGGGCGAGACAACGGGCAACGGACATTGGCGGCACTCCCGGCGAACACGACGGGAGCCTAGTGCAGCCGCGGCGGCCTTGCCAGCCATCGCCCGCGCGTGCTGACCTCTGACAATGCTTCCAGCCGACTACGAGGACACGCCCATGCCCGCCGAACGCGCCGAACTCGACGCCTGGATCGCGGCCAATCGCGATGCTTCGCTCGAGCGTCTGTTCAGCTTTCTCCGCTTCCCCTCCGTCGGCACCGATCCGGCCCACGACGCCGACACGCGCGCTTGCGCGGCCTGGGTCGCGGGCGAGCTCGAGGCGATGGGCTTCGGCGCGCGGACGGTGGCGACCGCGGGGCAGCCGGCGGTCGTCGCGCACCATCCGGGCCCCGGCGGCGACGCGCCGCACCTTCTCTACTACGGCCACTACGACGTCCAGCCCGCGGACCCGCTCGAGCTGTGGGAGACCCCGCCGTTCGCGCCGCGCCTGGTCGAGGGCCCGCACGGCGAGCGGATCGTCGCCCGCGGCGCGGTCGACGACAAGGGCCAGGTCTCGACCTTCCTCGAGGCGTTCCGCGCCTGGATCGCCGTGGCCGGGACGTTGCCGTGCCGGGTCACCGTCTTCCTCGAGGGCGAGGAGGAGAACGGCAGCCCCTCGCTCGACGCCTTCCTCGAGGCGCACGAGGAGGAACTGCGCGCCGATGCGTGCGTCGTCAGCGACACGGGCATGTGGGACATCGACACCCCGGCGCTGACGACGCGGCTGCGCGGCCTCGTCTATCTCCAGCTCGACCTCGAGGGGCCGTCGCGGGACCTCCATTCGGGGATGTACGGCGGTGCCGTGCTCAACCCGCTCAACGCGCTGGCCCGGCTCGTGGGCGCGCTGCACGACGAGCACGGCCGGGTCGCGGTGCCGGGTTTCTACGACGCCGTGCGGCCGCTCGAGGAGGCGACCCGCGCCGAGTGGCGCGCCCTCGATCTCGACCCGCGCGACTTCCTCGGCGAGATCGGCCTCGTGGAGGAGCGGGGCGAGCCCGGCTGGTCGACCCTCGAGCGGACCTGGGGGCGACCGACGCTCGACCTCAACGGCCTGTGGGGCGGCTATACCGGCGACGGCGCCAAGACCGTCATCCCGTCACGGGCGCACGCCAAGCTCTCCTGCCGGCTCGTCGCCGACCAGGACCCGCAGGCGATCATCGCCGCCGTCCGGTCCTTCGTCGGGGAGCGCGCGCCTGTCGATGCGAAGCTCACCTGGCACGTCCTCGGCGCCGAGCCGGCCATGGCGGTGCCGCTGTCCTCGCCGTTCACCGCTGCGGCGGCCCGCGCCCTGCGGCGGGTGTTCAACAAGGACGCCCTCGCCATCGGCAGCGGCGGCTCGATCCCGGCGGTCGCCGCGATCGAGCGGCATCTGGGCTGCGACAGCGTGCTGATGGGCTTCGGGCTGAAGGACGACCGTGTGCACTCGCCCAACGAGAAGTTCGAGCGGCGCTGCTTCGAGAACGGCATTCGCGCGCACGCCCTCTTTCTCGCCGAGCTCGCGCGAGGCGTCTGACGCCTCCGGCGTCCGTCGGCCGCGCCGCTCAGCCGCGGCTGCGGTCGAGGTGGATGGGCAGGAAGAACGGGCGGCGGGCCTCGGTCCGGACACGAGCCGGATCGAGACCGGCATCGATGAGCAGCGCGTCGTCGAGCCGGCGCAGCTCGCGGCGCGTGCGCGACCGCTCGAGCCATGCGCTCAGAACATGCAGCGGTCGGAAGCCACGGGCCTCGCCCCAGCGTCGCGCGTGCGGCAGCTCGGTGGCGAGCGTCGCCCGCTTGACGTCGACGGGCGACGCCACGCCGAACGGGAGTTTGACAATTTGAGCCATTTCGGAAACACACCTCCGTAGAAGACATTTCGTTCTGTCGAAACATCGGCTCGCGGCGGCGCGTCTTCAAACGACGAGTTCGAACCAGTCACATGAGCCTGGATCATGCATAGGCTGCCGCCACTGACGGCGCTCAGGACCTTCGAGGCGGCCGCGCGGCTCGCCAGCTTCACCAAGGCCGCCGAGGAGCTGCACGTCACCCAGAGCGCGGTCTCGCGCCAGGTGAAGCTGCTCGAGGAGGATCTGGGCCTGCCGCTCTTTCGCCGCAGCCACCGCAAGGTGCGGCTCACCAGCGACGGCGAGCGGCTCCTGCCCGTGCTCACCGAAGCCTTCGGCGCGATCGCCCAGACCCTGGACCGGCTGCGGCAGCCCGAGCGCGACGTCAAGGTCAAGACACCGCCGACGCTGGCGATCCGCTGGCTGATCCCTAGGCTCGAGCGGTTCCAGACCGAGCGTCCCGATATTCAGGTCCGGCTCACCTCCAGCGTGCGCGAGGTGAAGATCGGCAAGGAGCCGTTCGATGTCGGCATCGTCTACGTCCGGGCGAGCGAGCCGGGCCGCAAGGGCGACGTCGTACTGCGCGATCGGGTCATCCCGGTGGCGGCACCCCGCTATCTCGCGCACGCGCCGCCGCTTACGCAACCCGCGGAGCTCGCGCGCCATCAGCTCTTGATGAGCCATCCGAGCGGCTGGGACTGGCGCCGTTGGGCGCGGAGCTTCGAGGTCGACGACCTGCCGCTGGACGACGCGCTCGAATTGGAGCCGACGGAAGCCGCGATTCAAGCGGCTCGCACCGGTCAGGGCGTGGCCCTGGTCAACGTGGCCTTCGTCACGCAAGAGTTGAAGTGTGGTGCGCTCGTTGCACCTTTGGGTACCGAACCGCAGGAGCAGGGCCAGTGGATCGCCGTCTACGGCCGCGGGGTTCTCACCGATCCCTGCGTCGGCGCGTTCCGCGACTGGCTTCTCCGCGAGGCGCGCGGCGTCGACGCGGCGCACCCGGACGCATGCGGTTTTGGTTGATCGCAAGCCCGCCGCGGCCAATATAACGCTCACGCTCGCAACATGGAGAGGACGGACCATGGCGTACGATCCGAACTTGCGCGCGGTGGACGCCCGGGCCCGCCCCGGTGCTTCCGCCGAGCACGTCGACGAGGGCCTGCGCGCCTACATGCTGCAGGTCTACAACTACATGGGCCTCGGGCTCGCGATCACCGGCCTCGTGGCCTTCATCGTCGCATCCAGCCCGGCCCTCTACCAGCCGATCTTCGGCACGCCGCTCAAGTGGGTGGTGATGCTCGCCCCTCTCGGCTTCGTCTTTGCGCTGTCGATGGGCATCCAGCGGTTCAGCGTCGCGACGGCGCAGATCCTCTTTTGGGCCTTCGCCGCGGTGATGGGCCTGTCGCTCGCCTCGATCTTCCTCGTCTTCACGGGTGAGAGCATCGCGCGCACCTTCTTCATCACCGCCGCCGCCTTCGGCGCGCTCAGCCTCTACGGCTACACGACCAAGCGCGACCTCTCGGCCTTCGGGACCTTCCTCGTGATGGGTCTCTTCGGTCTCATCATCGCGATGATCGTCAACCTGTTCCTGCAGAGCACCGCGTTGCAGTTCGCCGTCAGTGTCCTCGGCGTGTTCATCTTCGCCGGACTGACCGCCTGGGACACGCAGCGGATCAAGAACGTCTACTTCGAGGTCCAGGCCGACGCGACGGCGACGGCGAAGTCGGCGGTGATGGGCGCGCTCACCCTCTACCTCGACTTCATCAATCTCTTCATGTTCCTCTTGCAGTTTCTGGGCCAGCAGCGCGACTGACCCGCGCGGCCACAGCAGCAGGGAAAGCGGCGCCCGCGGGCGCCGCTTTTTTTTTGGCCGTTGCGGCGATCAGCCGGCGTAGGGGTTCTTGCCGGGCCGCAGGCGCCAGCGGATCGGCACGCCCTGGAAATCGAAGTGCTCGCGCAGGCCGCCGGTGAGGTAGCGCAGGTAGCTCTCGGGCAACGCGTCGAGCTGGTTGCCGAAGAGCGCGAAGGTCGGCGGCCGCCCCTTCGCCTGGGTGACGTAGCGGAGCTTGATGCGTCGGCCCTTCGCCATCGGCGGCGGGCTCTCCGCGAGCATCGCCTGGAACCATCGGTTCAGCTCGGCCGTCGGCACCCGCCGGCACCAGCGGTCGTACTGGTGCACCACCGCTTGCGCCAGCGGGTCGAGCCCGTGCCCCGCGACCGCCGAGACCGGTACCGCGGGCACCCCCTTGACCTGGGCGAGCTCGACCTTCAGCCGGGCGCGCACCTCGCGCAGGAGGGGGCCGGGCTCGTCGACCAGGTCCCACTTGTTGAGGGCGAGCACGAGCGCGCGGCCTTCGCGGACGACGAGATCGGCGATCGTCTGGTCCTGCCGCTCCAGCGGCTGCGTCGCGTCGAGGACGAGGACGGCCACCGCAGCGTATTTGAGCGCCTCGATCGTCGCCGAGGTGGAGACCTTCTCCAGCGAGCGGGCATCGATGCGCGCCCGGCGGCGCAGGCCCGCGGTGTCGACCAGCTCGAAGGTGCGCCCGGCCCGGCGCCAGCGGACGTGGACGGCATCGCGCGTCAACCCGGGCTCGGGCCCCGTCAGCAGGCGATCCTGCCCGATGAGCCGGTTGATCAGCGACGACTTGCCGGCGTTCGGGCGGCCGACGACGGCGAGCCTGACCACGTCCGGCGCCTCGTCCGCGGTCGCGTCGGCATCCTCCGCCACGGCCGCGATGAACGGGCGAAGCGCCTCGGCGAGGTCGTCCAGGCCCTGGGCGTGCGCGGCGGAGACCGGCAGGGGCTCGCCCATCTGCAGCCGCCAGGCCTCGGCCGCGGCGAGCGCGCCGCCGTCGCCCTCCGCCTTGTTGGCGACGAGGATCACGGGCTTGCCCCGCTCGCGCAGCGCCGCGGCGAGGGCCTCGTCGAGGGCGGTGACGCCCGCCTTGGCGTCGATGACGAACACCCCGAGGTCGGCGCCGTCGAGGGCGGCCTCGCTCTGCGCGCGCAGCCGCGCCGGCAGCGAGCCGGGCGCGGCCTCCTCCATGCCGGCCGTGTCGATCGCGCGGAACTCGAGATCGAAGAGCCGCGCCGCACCCTCCAGCCGGTCGCGTGTCACGCCCGGCGTGTCGTCGACGATCGCGCCCCGGCGTCCGACGAGGCGATTGTAGAGGGTCGACTTGCCGACGTTGGGGCGGCCGAGAATGGCGACGGTGACGGTCACGCGCGGATGGCCTCGCAAAGACGTTCCGCGGTCAATTGTAGACGTGGATCGCGCCGTCGTCGTCGATCAGGACGAGGTGACCGTCGGCCACGACCGGTGGCAGCACGACGCCCCGCGGGATGTCCATGGTGCCCAGGGTGGCTCCGGTCTCCGGATCGAGCGACCAGAGCGTGCCGAGGGAGCCCGTGACGAGCAGCCGGCCGCCGGCGAGCACGGGGCCGGCATGATAGATGCGGCCGGTCTCCGGATCATCCGGCACCCGGTAGCGGGGCAGCTGCGCCGCCCAGCGAATGCCGCCGCCGGCGGCGTCGAGCGCGGCGACCTCGCCCTGCGTCGTCACGACGAAGACGCTCTCGCCGGCCACCCACGGCATCTCGCTCGCGGCCAGACGTTGATCCCAGACGCGCCGGCCGGTGGCGGCATCGAGCGCCGCGATCTCGCCGCCGCTGCCGGCGACGAACACGCGCCCCTGGTCGTCGATGACGGGTGAGCCGAGGATATCGGAGATGGCCCCGACCGCGGCGGTGCGGCGCGGCCGCTGGACGGCGTCGAGCCAGATCGGCGCGCCGGTCTCCAGCACCAGGCCATAGACCTCGCCGGAGCTGTAGGGCACGACCACGAGCCCGCCCGTCGCCGCCGGCGAGGCGCCGCCGAGGAGCGCGGTCTGCTCGGCGTAACCCTGATGCGCCCAGAACACCGCCCCGCTCACGGCGTCGAGCCCATAGGTCTGATTGTCGGCGGTGAGGACGACGACGAAGCGGCCGGCGAGGGTCGGCGCCGCGCGCACCGGCGCGCCCAGCTCCTGTCTCCAGACGATCTCCCCGGTCGCGCCGTCGAGCGCCGCGACCTCGCCGCGCGCGGTCGCCACGAACACCCCGCCGCCCGAAGCGGCGAGCCCGGCGCCGAGCTTGCGGTCGCTCCCGATCTCCAAATCTTGGCGCCACAGCCGCTGGCCGGTTTGGAGGTCGAACGCCTGGACCCGGGCCTCGGCATCGGCGGCGAACAGCCGCCCGGCGTCGACCACGGGTGGCGCGGCGATACGGCTCGTCGTGCTGTTGCCTGCGCCGAGATCCGCGCTCCAGCTCCGCTCCAGGGCCGACGCGAGCGCGACGTGCTCGAGGTGGTGCTCGGCATCGCCGCCGCGCTGCGCCCAGCTGGCGTTGGGCGTCGCCGGTGGCAGCACCGGCGGCACCGCAGCGAGTTCCGGGTCGGCCTTCAGGGTCTCCTCGGCGACCAGGACGGGCTGCCGGTCGCCCGGCAGCGGCGCTTCCTCCTCGCTATCGAACCACCCGATGTTGCAGGCCCCGAGGGCGAGGACGGCCGCGAGCGCTGCCGCAGCGCGCAAGGCTCAGCCCTCGCTTGCGGCGTCGATGTCGCCGCCCAGGGCGAGGATCAGCTCGCGGGCGCGGCTCCGCAACGCCGGCGGGGTTTCGGGATCGTCGAGGATGAGGTCGAGCGTGGCCAGAGCGGCTTGGGTGTCGCCCGCGCGCAGCTGAGCCGCCGCGGTCAGCTCGCGGGCGCTGTGCCGCCAGGACTCGCCCGCGGCCGCGAGCGGCTGGAGATCGGCGATGGCCGCGTCGGGGCTGCGCTCGTCGAGCCCGACGGCGACGGTCAGCAGACGGGCGAGGTCGCGGTAGAGGTCCGGCGCGCCGCCGTCGGCGGCGAGCGCGGCGAGCACATCACGGGCCTGCTCGATCTCTCCCTCGGCGGCGTAGAGCTGGGCGGCGGTGAGCCGCGCCGTCGCGCGGTAGCCGGTGCCGGCCTCGCCGGCCATGGCCGCCAGCGCCGCAGCGGTGGCAGCGGCCTCGCCCGTGCCCTCCACGGCGGCGTCGAAGGCCCGCGCGTCCGCCAGCCGCTGGTTCTCCTGCCAAGCCCGCCAGCCGACGGACGCGGCGGTGCCGAGGACGAGCGCCACCGCGGCGGCGACGATCAGCGTGCCGTAACGGCGCCAGACGGCCTTGAGCCGGTCCTCACGGAGTTCCTCGTCGACCTCGCGGACGAACGCTTCGTTCTCGCTTGCCACCCTGGATGCCTCGCCTCGCTGACCGATCCGCCGCTGCCGGTTCGACAAGGCGGTCGCCGGTTGGTAGAAAAGCGCGGCGCGAATGACAAGGGCGCCCGCGCCCGGGGTGCCGCGTCGCGCGGTGAGGAGGTCCCCCATGCACCGGCTCTTCGTCGCCCTCGACCTCCCCCGCTACCACAAGGACGCGCTCGCGGCGATGCAGGAAGGCCTGCCCGACGTCCGCTGGACCGACCCCGCCACGCTGCACCTCACCCTCGCGTTCCTGGGCGAGGTCGACGGTCGCGTCTTCGCCGAGGCCATCGACGCGCTGGGCTGCGTCCATACCCGGCCTTTTCAGCTGGAGCTGCGCGGCCTCGGCCATTTCCCGCCGCGCGGACCGATCCGCCAGCTGTGGGTCGGCGTCACGCCCGAGCCGGAACTCCAGCGCTTGCAGCGGCGGATCGTCCGCGCCCTGGGCGAGGTCGGCATCGTTCTCGACAAGCGCAAGTTCGTGCCCCACGTCACCGTCGGTCGTTTCCGGGTGCCGCCACCCGCGTCGCGCCTGCAAGCCTATCTGCAACGCCACAGCCTCGTCCGCCTGCCTCCCGCGACGATCAGCGACTTTCACCTCTTCTCGAGCTGGCTCGGCGCCGGAGTGCCGCACTACGAGATCGAGGCGAGCTGGGAGCTCGTGCCCGGCATCGACGAGTACGTCGAGCGGCCGGGCGAGGGCGGCTATTTTTGAACGGGCGGCGGCGTGCTCCGTCGATGGCGAACGCCGCATCCCGGCTCGCTCCGATCACCGCCCGCCGTCGCCCGCATCATCGCGGACGCCGGCGGTGCGACGCCGCCGCGACAGCCCGCCCGCCCCTCGCGCGCTCGATCCCGAAGCGGGCGGCCGCGACGGGTGCGGGACGGTGTCGAGCTACGAGACGCTGCGTTGGCGGGCGCGGCGGCGCAGCGCGGCAAGCAGGACGGCACCGGTGGCGGCGAGCGGCAGCGCCCCGGGGATCGGCGTCACGTAGAGATCGCCGGGCAGGCTCGCCGGGTCGATGTCGGTGTTGGCGAGGATGATGTCGCGCAGGCTCGTCCCGTAGAGCCAGGCCAACGTGTCCGCGTCGAACAGCCCCGGCGCGTCGTAGAAGTCGGGATCGAGCGCGCGCAGGGCGGCAAATTGGAGCGCGTGAAGCGCGGCCCCGAGCGGTCCCACCTGCCCGCCGGGCAAGGGGTTCTCGGCGACGGCGCCGATGAAGATCGGGATGTCGGCGGGAAGATGGCCGTCCCCCTCGCGCTAGGCGTCGAGGACGTGCGGCGGCAGCAGCTCCTCGAGGCTCGCGTCGGGAAAGCCCAGGACGGCGCGCAGCGCGAGGTAGCCGCCGAGCCTGTGGTCGGCGGCGCGATGCGTCGTCGTCTCGGGCAGGCCGATGACGAAGGTCGCATCGCCGGCCGGTAGCTGGCTGTTACGCAAGGCCTTGGCGAAGACCGTGTCGACCGGCTCACCCGACTGATGGGCGGCGCCGCGCAGGAAGTCGTCGAGCGGCACGCCCGCGAGGCAGTTCGTGAAGAAGCAGTCGGCGAGCGGAATCTCGGTCCGGTTTCCGGCCGCGTCGATGGCGAGCACGGTGTCGGGCACCTGGCTGTGCCCGACCCGCAGGACCGCCGTCGTCGCCTCGTTGATCGCGCCCCGGATCGTCGCGATCTGGTTCGGGTCGGGCAGGAAGGTCTCGAGCTCGTCCGGGCCCAGGAACGCGGGCAGCAATTCCTCGTAGACGATCTTCTGGGTCTGCGCGGTCAAGAGGCGTCGCGCTCCGTCGAAGATCAGGTCGCCCGAGCAGCTCTCGCCGAGCGCGTCGCATTGTGCCTCGAGCCCGTCGGCGAGCTTGTTGTGCTGGCGGAGAAAGAGGGTGTGCGCCTGCAGCAGCAAGGGATTCTCAGACCCGCGCACGTCCCCCACCGTCGGCACGCCGGCGATGACGGGCGGGGTGCCTCGCGGCGTGACCTTCACGCGCCCGGTGCCGTCGTTCGCCCGTAGCTGCGCCGTGCGCTCCGGGGTGCTGCCGTAGACGATCGAGCCGTCGAAGGCGGCGGTGACGTCGCTGCGCTGCTGGCGCGGGTCGCCGACCCCCGTGCCGTCGATGTGCGCCGCCCGCTGCATCGGCATGACGAAGCGGCCATCGCGGCCGACCGTAATGGGATCGTCCGGCGAGATGTCCAGATCGAAAGCGTTCTCGCGGCCCTCGAGCGTCGGCGTGCGGGCGATCTCGTGGCTCACGAAGAGCTGCATCAAGGTGACGCCGAGATTGGTCATCGGCACCGTGCTGCCCCGGTGTTCGGGCTTGTCGATGGCGTTCAGCACCTCGCGCGGCGAGCGCTGCGCGGGCGGTTCGCCGACGCCAGCGCCGCCGCTGCGGGCAGCGCGGTGGCAACCGCCAGCGCGCCCATAAAACACGTCACAATGTTCACCTCGTCCCTCCAAGGAAACCGTTTGACGAACGCCGACAAGCCGCTTGGCGCGGGAAAACAATGGACTAACGGCAAGGATGTAAGGGCTCAGCCGCTGTGCACAAACGCACATAAACTAGCCCGTTCGCGAGCGCCGATCGGACGGCGGGCACGATGCGGATCCGGGCGGCGCGCGACCGGGTTCTCGCCGAGCCCCGGGCCCGGCGCCTTTGGTCGCGGTCACCGAGCGAGCGACCGCACCGCGGGCGGCCGCCCGATCAACCAGCTCGCAAGAATCGGATGTGTTGGGTGTCACGCGCGAGCGTTTCGGCGCGCCGACCGGCCCCCGAGCGTATCAGGATACACCGCAGCCGCTTGGCGCCTCGGCTATAGTGTCGGTTGAGACGTCGTGGCGCCGGCGGCTCGGGGCTGACCATTCGGATAATTGCGATAGGCCGCGCCGCGCGCCAGCGTCGCCGCGACCTCGGGGAGGAACGCATCATGCGAGACACGCAGCGCCGGCCGGCAGCGGCACACCAACATCAGCAACCGGCGATCGACGACCGCGACCGCTCGGGTCGAGCGAGGCTCGCTCCCGCCGCGGTCGCCCTCGCGCTCCTGGTCGGCGGTGGCAGCAGCACCGCCCAGGAGATCCCGATCGGTCAGCTCGTCGCCGAGACCGGCGCGACCGCGCCCGTGGCGACCGTGTACGGCCAAGGAATCGCCGATGCCATCGCCTTCATCAACGCGCAGGGCGGCGTCGCCGGACGAACGCTGCGCCTCGAGACGGTCGACTACGGCTACGATCCGGCGCGGGCGATGGAAATCTACGAGGCCTGGCGAGAGGAGCTTCAGCCCGTGGTGATCCAGGGCTGGGGCACCGCCGACACCGAGGCGCTGGTCGACGTCGTCGCCCGCGACGAGACCGTCTTCATGTCGGGCTCCGCCTCGGGCCACCTGACCGACCCGACCGGCCGCTCGCCCTGGACCAGCGCGCCGGCGCCCTACAATTTCTTCTATGGCCCGTCCTATTCGGACGGCTGCCGGGCGCTCGTGCAGTACGCCGCCGAGCAGTGGCAGCGCTCGCCCGCGGCGACCCGCTCGTCGACCTTCCTCGGCGACCTCTACCGGCCGAAATTCGCCTATCTCGGCGACAACCACCCGTTCCCGAACGCGCCGCGGGCGGCCTGCATCGAGTACGCGCGCGATCTCGGCTTCGAGATCGTCCCGCCGATTCGCTATGCATTGACGCCCGGCGACTTCAAGGCCCAATGCCACGCCCTCGAGCGTGCCGGCGCCGACTTCGCGTTCCTCGCCAACACCGCCGACGCCAATGTCCGGCTGCTCGAGGACTGCGGGACCCTCGGCGTAGCGACGCAGTTCCTCACCAACGTCTACGGCTGGGACGAGGCCGCGGCGATGCGCGCCGGCGACAGCGGCAACGGCATGGTCTGGGTCGTCACGGTCGCCCGCTGGGACGAGGACGTGCCCGGCATGGCGACGGTTCGCGAGGTGGCGCGGCAGAGCGACCCCGAGGGCACCACGCCGCGCTCGGTGCACTACATCCGCGGCGTCTGCTCGGCCTTCTTCATGCGCGACGCGATCGCCGCCGCGGCCGAGGCGGGCCCCGTCGACGGCGCCGCGGTGAAGGCCGCCTTCGAGGCGATGCGCGACCACGTCCCGGCGGAGCTCGAAGGCGTCTGCCTGCCAAGCAGCTGGACCCCGACCGACCACCGCGGCACGACCACGGTCAAGCTCTACCGCTCGGATCACAACTTCGGCGCGATCACCGCCAGCCACGCCTACACCACGACCATGCCCCTGCGCCCCGACTGGCTCGGTTGGTGAGCCGGCGACACCGGAAGGGACGACGCCATGAACGACCTCGACACCGCGACCGCGCCGGCGCCCGCCCAAGCGTTCGCCCGCGAGCCTCTGAAGCTCGCCGACACCACCGCCAACCCCGCGCCCCTGGGGCTGCTCGCCTTCGGGCTCACCACCGTGATGCTGAGCATGCACAATGCCGGCCTCTTCGGCCTGGACGCCATGATCCTCGCCATGGCCGTCTTCTACGGCGGCGCCGCCCAGATCTTCGCGGGCGTCTTCGAGTGGCGCAAGAACAACACCTTCGCTGCGACTGCGTTCATCAGCTACGGCTTCTTCTGGCTGACGCTGGTGGGCATCATCGTCTTTCCCAAGCTCGAGCTCGCAGCGGCCCCGGGCCCGGTGGCAATGGCGAGCTACCTGGGCATCTGGGGGCTCTTGTCCCTGGTCATGTTCGTCGGCACGCTGCGCTTGAACCGCGCGCTGCAGGTGACCTTCTTCCTGTTGACCACGGTCTTCGCGCTTCTGGCGATCGGCGACCTCCTCGGCAGCCCGACACTCAAGACCACGGCCGGCTGGGGCGGCATCGTCCTCGGCTTCAGCGCGATCTACACGGGCCTGGCCCAGGTCATCAACGAGGTCTACGGCCGGGTCGTCATGCCGCTCGGCCAGATGCAACGGGCCGCCTGAG
>CAYZSE010000046.1:12467-14361 GCA_964481035.1 uncultured Geminicoccaceae bacterium
CCGAGCGGGCGCAACGGGCCGCCTGAGCGCGGCCCGCCGGGTGCAACCTCGGCATCGCGCGCACGTTCTCATGGGCGACAGGCAAACGAGGACGACCATGAGCACGCGCACGCTTCTCCTCCTGACCTCCCTCGCCGGCCTCGCCTTCGTCGCGCCGGCAGCGGCCCAGCGGGGCATGGGCGACCCGCAAGGCGTCGCCCGCGGCGGCGAGGTCGAGCGCGCCAGCGTCACGGGCACCCTGGTCGAGACGGTCGTCACGGAGTGCCCGGCCACGACCGGCCGCGCGCCCACGGGCGTGCACCTCGTGGTCGACCGCGGCGCCGGGGAGGCGGTGGCGGAGCTGCATCTGGGCCCGGTCGAGGCGGTCGCCGACATCCTCGACGCCGCCGCCCCGGGCGCCCCGGCGGCGGCCGAGGCCTTCCGCACCGACGCGATGCCGGCGGACACCTTCGTCGCCATCCGGCTCACCCTCGACGGCACCGCGTTCCGCCTGCGCGACGACGCGACCCTGCGCCCTGACTGGGCCGCGAGCCGCGGCCCGTTTCGCCGCGACGGTCTTGGCGGGGCGGGGCGCGCCGATCTCACCGCCCGCCCCGCCCCCGCCCGCGGCGGCTGCTGGTGGGACGTCCAGCCGGCGCCTTGAGACGGGCCTCGCACCGCGGCGCCGAGCTTGGGCCGACGGCGACGCAGAGCGTCGCGCCCGCCGCGGGTCGACGAGACCCGAAACCCTGCAGATCTCGGGCAATGCCGCCCGCGGCGAGATAGGGCGTTTCACCGCCGCTTTCGCCCTCACCCCACCCCCGCCAAACTCCCCGCGGGAGAAACGCCCCTGGCAATGAAGGTCGTGTCCGAGCGGAGGGTGCAGAAGCCGGCGCTGTTCGGCGGCCGCAAGATGTCGACCTGCCGCCCTACCGTCCGGACTTCGATCCGCTCGAGCAGGTCTTCGCCACGCTGAAGCCGCTGCCCCGCGTAGCCAGGGCACGAAGGCGCTACTCCCTCGCGAACGTCATCGACGCCCTGCTCGAGCAGCTCGCGCCGGGCACATG
The DNA here is from genome assembly GCA_964481035.1 of uncultured Geminicoccaceae bacterium. Classification (GTDB taxonomy): domain Bacteria; phylum Pseudomonadota; class Alphaproteobacteria; order Geminicoccales; family Geminicoccaceae; genus JAAAPF01. The sequence continues at coordinate 13,514 of CAYZSE010000046.1, forward strand.
CGCCAAGGACCTAGCCAGTGCCGGATCTGCGTAATTCGAACGAGAGAAGCTTCAGTGGGGAAAGAGCAGGTTGATCTGCGCCTGGACCTGCCAGTCCGGACCGTTCGCCGGGCTCAAGACATTGTAGTAGCTGCGCAAGATGAAGTTCATCGGAAGCTTGCCGATGCGGGTTAGCTTGCTGACGCCGCCGCCGAGGGGCAGCGTCCAGCGACGGTCGTCGGCTTCCCAATCGGCGGTGATGACCGGCGCCGTGCCGACGGCCCAACCATCGCTAAGATTGTAATTGACGAAGGGTTGCAGAACCAGCTGATTCACCTCTTGACGATCATCGTCCCCGGCGAAGGACCAAAGGTTCTGCACGAGCCCTCCGTAGGTCCAGGGACGTTTGAGGACGAAGACGACGCCGGCGGGCGCCGCACTCCATTTCCCGGTGCCCAGCGTGTCGTCGGTGGCGGTCGGGAAGATGAACGCCGGGCCGACGCCCCAGGCCACGTCGCCGATCGGCGTTGCGGTCGTAGCCGTGGGCGACAGAAACAGCTGGGGATTGAGATCGCCCAGGCCGAAGCTGCTGTCGCCGCCCGGCGTCAGCACGGGGTTGGCGATGATCGGCAGGATCGGGCGCACGATGAGGTTCCAGTCCGGCCCGAGCTTGACCGGAACGACCGGCTGCAGGTTCAAGACCATTTGCGTGCGGTCGAGTTGGCCCACATTGCCGTTGACGTTGAACTGGAACGGAACGGTGATGAGATCGGCGATCGGGTTCTGCGCCCGCTCCTGCAGCGATGCCCCGGCGGCAGGGCCGTCGGTTCCCTGCGCGAGCGCGATCGGCACTGCCACCCCGACCCAGA
>CAYZSE010000046.1:14461-21438 GCA_964481035.1 uncultured Geminicoccaceae bacterium
ACTGCCACCCCGACCCAGAAGGTGATGCCGATCGCGGCGGCCTTGAGGATCGCCATGCGCAGCGAGCGCCTCATGCGAGGCTCCCACCCAGGCCGGCTTCGCCCGGCAGCGGCCGACCGACGGCGCCGGGGCCACCGATCGAGCCTTCGGGCTCGCGGCCTTCGGAGATCAGCTTGCCGCCGCCGACGCCGGCGCTGCCCCACGAGGCGAGCCGCGCCTGATCGATGACCACCCGAGCCGATGGTTCTTCGGCCGATGCTGCGTCGACGCCGGATAGCAGGGTGCCCGCCAGGGCCATCGAAGGCATGATGTTCGTCCACGTCTCTGCCGCCATCGGAAGCGTTCCCGAGTGAGCGCCGTATCGCGAGGCGATCGTTGGGCCGAGGGCGTCGTTGCCCGCCCTGCGCCGTAGGGCACGTACCTCGGGGAAGATATCGACGCAAGGCTAGGCGTTTGCCCGGCGCCACCGCCGCTGTGGTCGAGGGCTCGTCCACCGAGCCGGAAGCAACCGCATCGGCCGTCGCCTCGGCGGCCCGAGCTCGCCGGGCCGTCGGCGCTCGTTTACCCGCCCGCGACGATACCGGGCGGCAGCGTCTCGACATGGGAGGCGATGGCGCCCGCCGTGGTGCGCCAGACGCGCGCCTCCTCACTGCGCTGGACGATGTGCCGCAAGGCCGCGCGCAACGGGCGCAGACGATGCGGCTGGCCGACGATGTAGGGATGCAGCGCCACGCCCATCACGAGCGGCTGCGCCGTCGCCTGCTCGGCCATCTCGTCGAACTGGTCGACGATCATGTCGGCGAACTCCCGCGCGCCGGCCTTGCGGGCGACGATCGCGGGAACGTCGTTGAGTTCTTGCGGGTAGGGCACGCTGAGGATGCGGCCGGCCCGCGTCCGGAACCAGGTCGGCTGGTCGTCGTGGCACCAGTCGAGCAGGTAGCGATAGCCGGCCTCGTGGAGGAGGTCCGGCGTGCGCCGGCTCTGGGCGATCCAGGGGCCGAGCCAGCCCGCGGGCGGGCGGCCCTCCTCGCGCGCGATCCGCGCCGTCGCCTCGGCGATCAGCGCCCGTTCGCCGGCCTCGTCGAGCACGCTCTGGCGCTCGGCGTTGGTGCGGCCGTGGCCGGCGATCTCGTCGCCGCGCTCTCGGTGGGCGGCGACGATGGCGGGGGCGTGGTCGTACAGGGCGCTGTTGACGAGCACCGTCGCGGGCAGGGCGAGCTCGTCGAGGAGGGCCAGCAGGCGCCAGGCGCCGACTCGGTTGCCGTAGTCGCGCCAGGCGTAGTTGAGCACGTCCGGCGGCGGGCCGCCCGGGGCGAGCTCGGCGCCGAGGCCCTCGCCGAAGGCGAAATGCTCGAGGTTGATGCCCAGATAGACGGCGAGCCGCCGCCCGCGGGGCCAGTCGTAGTCCGGCCGGTCGACGATGGCGCGGTAGCCGTAGCGGCCGTGGCTCGCGAGCACGGGCGGTCTCCGGACGTTGGCGGTAGCGGCGCGCGTCGGGCGAAGCGTGCAACGCCCGCCCGCACGCCGGCTTTCACGCGGCGTCGGCCGGTTCCGCGACGTCGGCGCGCAGCCTGTCCCGGGCGGCGCGAATGATGTCGTAACGGACCTCGCCGGTGTCCGCCGTGCGTACCCAGGGCCAGCAGGCGAGCTTGAAGCCGTCCTCGGTGATGTCGTCCATGCGCACGACGGGTGCCGGGTCGCGCAGGACCTTCGGATGCTCGCTCAAGACCTCGCGCATCTTCCTCTCCGCCTCCTCGACGGCCACGGGTGCCTTGACGTCGAATTGAAGGTCGAGCCGCTTGGTGTGGGCGGCGGTGCTGTTCTCGATGACGCTCGACCAGATCGAATTGTTGGGCACGATGAGCTTGGAGTTGTCGAAGGTGGTGATGTGCGTGCTGAAGAGCGTCACCCGGTCGACGGTGCCCGAGATGCCGGCGGCGGTGATGCTGTCGCCGACGTCGAAGGGGTGCTGCGTCATGATGAGCAGGCCCGAGGCGAAGTTCGACAGCGTGTTCTGGAGCGCGAAGCCGACCACGAAGCCGGCGGCACCGAGAGCGGCGACCAGCGGGGTGACGTTGACGCCGAGTGCCGAGAGCCCGACGAGCGCGCCGATGAAGAAGATCACCCGCCGCGTCCATCGGACGACGAAGCGGCGCAAGAGCTTGGACCCCGTTCCGGTGAAGCGGAAGAACAGCGCAAAGACCCAGCTGAGGATGGCCCCCGCGACGTAGGCGCCGATGATCACGGCGGCGAAGACACCGATCCTCCCGGCAAGTGCCTGGCCGCCCTCCTCGGACGAGGCCCAGGCCTGGATGGTCAGGTAGGCGGCCTCAGGGTTGGTCCAATCGACGTCGACCCCCGCCACCGCGTCGGCATAAGCCTGATAGGGGACCGGGTCGCCGCCCTTTTCCGCGAACTCGGCCAATACGGTCTCGTAGTTTTCGATCAGTCGGGCGCGGCGCACCAGCAGATCCCCCGCCGTTTCGGCGAGGTCCTCTCGGTCCGCCGGGTCGACCACGGGCCCGACCATGGCCGAGGCCGGCGGCTCCTCGCCCGCCTCCTCGGCCGCCCGGATCGCGGCGATCTTGCGCAGGCGGAGCTGGACGTCGGCGAGCGCGGTGTCGGTTTCCTGGATGAGCTGCTGCCAGCGCACGACCTCGTTCTCGACCTCGGCCAAGGTCAGCGGGCGCAGCAGCACCGCGAGCGCGCCCGGCTCGATCGCCGGCTGGTCGGCGGTGAACGCGGCTGACGGATCGGGCCCGTCCTGGGCCGCCGCCGGCAGCGGCGCTGCGAGGATGGCCAGGACCGCGATCACGATCGCGCGCATCATTCGTCCTCCCGATCGACATGGACCCGATCCCCGGCCTGCCGCATTCGCGGCGCCGCGGCAAGCACCGGGCCAAAAAAAAGCCGGGTCAGAGACCCGGCGAGCTTGATCAGGGAGGCTCTGGGAGCGGAGCGAACTCCGCCGCCGGCGAGGCCGGCATCGGGGAGAACCCGATAACAAACGCCCCAGCGCGCTTGCTGCAACGCAACATAGGGGCGGCCCGGGGGCGTTGCAAGCCCGCACGTGCAAAAAAGCCGCGACCGACGGGCGCAGCCACGAAAGGCGCATTCAGCGCTCCGCGAGCGCGTCGCGAAGCCGGCCGCGGGTGCGCTCCAGGCGGGCCCGGGCGACCGCCGGGTCGTCGCCGAGCGCGACCAGCACGGCAGTCTTGACGTGCCCGCCGGCGGCGCCGAGCGCGGCGCGCGCGGTGCCTTCGTCGACGTCGACGATGCGCCGCAACATGGCGATCCGACGTCCCTCCAACTTGGCGTTGCGGGCGGCGACGTCGACCATGAGGTTGCCATGAGTGCGTCCGAGGCGGACCATGATCGCGGTCGAGAGCGCGGTGAGGGTGGCCTTCTGCGCGGTCCCGGCGGCCATCCGGGTCGAGCCGGCGACCACCTCGGGGCCGGTCGCCAGCGGGATCGGGTGATCCGCCGCCTCGAGCAGCGGCGAGGGCGCGTTGTTGGCGAGGGCGATGGTGACGGCGCCGGCGGCATGGCCGGCGCGGACGGCGGCGAGCGCGTAGGGCGTGGTGCCGCTGGCGGCGACGGCGACGACGACGTCGCCCGGGCCGACCCGGCGCTCGGCGAAGACGCGCTCCAGCGCGGCGGCATCGTCCTCGGCCGCCTCGACCGAGCGCACGAGCGCGCCCTCGCCGCCGGCGATGAGGTAGACGAGGCGCACTTCCGGCCAGCCGTAGGTCGGCGGCAGCTCGACGCCGTCCTGCACGGCCAGCCGCCCCGAGGTACCGGCGCCGACATAGATCAGGCGTCCCGCACCGGCGTCGAGGGTCGCCACTGCGGCGTCGACCGCGGCGGCGATGTGGTGCCGCGCCGCCCGCACGACGGCCACGGCCGCGAGCTGCTGTTCGAGCACGGCGTCGACGATGTCGCCCGCGCCCCAGAGGTCGAGCTCGCGGTAGCGTGGGCTCACGTCCTCGGTGCCCATCGAGGTGGCCTCCCGGTGGCGACTTGGATCCGCGCAGCAGCGGCCAAGACGCGCTCGAGATCAAGGCCGTTTAGATGCCCCCGACCCTTTCTGGCTGGCCGACCCTGGCCGATGGTTCGCGCCGCCTCTATGCTCGGGTCCATCGTCGTGGAGCCCGTCGCCATGCCCGTGCTCGAAGGCTCGATCCTCACGCCCGACGGCTGGCTGAACGGCCGCATCCGGTTCGCCGAGCGCGTTGCCGCGATCGACGGTGCGCCGACGGGAGCGCCCGCTCCGCCCTTCGTCGTGCCGGGCTTCGTCGACCTCCATGTCCACGGTGGCGGCGGCGCCGACGTCATGGCGGGCGAGGCCGCCGTCCGGACGATGGCGACCTGCCACGCGGCGCACGGCACGACGGCGCTGCTGGCGACCACCGTCACCGCGCCCGTCGCGGAGATCGACGCGGCGCTCGCCGGCATCGAGGCGGTGCGGCGGCACCCCGGCGCCGGCGAAGCCCTGGTTCTCGGCGCGCATCTCGAGGGCCCCTTTCTCAACCCCGACAAGCTCGGCGCGCAGCCGCCCTTCACCCGCGACCCCGACCCGGCGCTGGTCGAGCACTGGTGCGCGCGCGCGGCCGTGCGCGTCATGACCTTCGCGCCCGAGCGCGACCCCGATGAGGCGCTGCTGCGCGCATTGCTCGCGCACGGGGTCCGGCCGCAGATCGGTCACAGCCTCTGCCGCGACGACGAGGCGCGGGCGGCCATCGCGGCGGGCTGCGGGCTCACCCACCTGTTCAACGCCATGAGCGGTCTCGACCACCGCGCCCCCGGTGCCGTGGGCGCCGCCTTCGCCTGTGCCGAATGGGCGGAGGTCATCGCCGATCTCGTCCACGTCGCGCCGACCGCGCTCGCGGCGGCGCGGCGCGCGATCCCCAACCTCTACGTCGTCACCGACGCCACCGCCGGCGCCGGCATGCCCGACGGCGACTACCCGCTCGGCCGGCACGTCGCGATGAAGCGTGGGAACGTGCTGCGGCTCGCCGACGGCACGCTGGCGGGCTCGGCGCTGACCATGGACCGGGCGCTGCGCAACCTCACGGGCCTCGGCGTGCCGTTCGACGAGGCGGCGCGGCGGCTGTCGACGCTGCCGGCCGATTGGCTCGGGCTCGCCGATCATGGCCGCTTGGCGCCGGGCGCGCGGGCCGATCTGGTCGTGCTCGACGCGGCCCTGGCGGTCGTCGAGGTGCGGATCGCCGGCGCGGTCGTGGCGCCGGGCGGGCCATGACCACGACGATGCGCGCCGAGACGCTCGCCATCGCCGAGCTGGCGGCGACGGCGCTCGGCCGGCAGGGCGAGGCGATCGACGCCGTGGCCGAGCGTATCGGTGCCTTCGCCCCGCGCGGGCTCGTCACCGTCGCCCGCGGCACCTCCGACCACGCGGCCGAGTACGCGATCCGGCTCGTCGGCCGCGAGCTGGGGCTCCTGGGGGCCAGCCTGGCGCCCTCGCTCGTGACCCTCGCCGAGCGACCGCTGGATTTCCGCGGCCAGCTCGTGCTCGCCGTGTCGCAGAGCGGGCAGAGCCCGGACGTGGTCGAGACGCTGGCCGCCGCGCGTGCCGGCGGCGCGCTGACGGTGGCGCTCGTCAACACCCCGGCGAGCCCGCTCGCGGCCGCCGCCGAGCTCGTTCTCGCGGCAGACGCGGGCCCCGAGCGGGCCGTGGCGGCGACCAAGTCCTACGTGCTCACCCTGGTGCAGATCGCCCGCCTCGTCGCCGCCTGGAGCGAGCGCGACGACGTCGCGGCGGCGCTCGCCGGACTGCCGGCAACCTTGCGGGCCGCGGCGGCGGCCGATTGGAGCGCGGCCTTGCCCGCGCTGCGCCGCGCCTCGTCGCTGCTCGTGGTCGGCCGCGGGCTCGCCCACGTCACCGCGCGGGAGGCGGCGCTGAAGCTCAAGGAGGTCGCGGGACTGCACGCCGAGGCGGTGAGCGGCGCCGAGATCATGCACGGGCCGAAGGCGCTCATCGGTCGGCAGACGCCCCTTCTCCTCTTCGCCGGCCCCGACGTTTCGCTCGCCGTGCAGACGGCGGCGGCGGCCGAGCTCCGAGCCCTGACCCGCCGGCTGCTCGTCGCGGGCAGCGTGGAGGTGGGCGCCGGGTGCCGCCTCGTCGCTCCCAGGGCAGCCCATCCGGTGCTGCAGCCGCTCGTCGACGTCACCGCCTTCTACGGCCTCGCCGAAGAGCTCGCGCGCGTCCGCGGCCGGTCGCCGGATCGGCCGCGCCATCTGGCGAAGGTGACGGCGACGCGCTGAGGCGAAAACGAGCGCAGGCTTCTTGACGCCCGAGGGCACTTTCGTCTATCTCCTTGGCACTCACTCCCAGTGAGTGCCAACAACTGTCGAACACACCCAATGGAGGTCGATCATGGGTTTGCGACCCTTGCATGACCGCGTTCTCGTCAAGCGCATCGACGCCGAGGAGAAGAGCGCGGGCGGCATCATCATTCCCGACACCGCCAAGGAAAAGCCGCAGCAAGGCGAGGTTCTCGCCGTCGGCCCCGGCGCGCGGGACGAAGACGGCGAATACATCACGCCCGACGTCAAGGCCGGCGACATCATCCTGTTCGGCAAGTGGTCGGGCACCGAGGTCAAGATCGACGGCGAAGATCTCCTGATCATGAAGGAGAGCGACATCTTCGGCATCGTCGAGGGCGGCAGCGCGGCGCAGAAGGCCGCCTGATCCGAGATCGCGGTTCCCGCATAGACACAGCTGAGGAAGCGAAAAAAGATGCCTGCCAAAGAGGTGAAGTTCGACGTCGACGCCCGCTCGCGGATGCTCAAGGGTGTCGACACGTTGGCCGATGCGGTCAAGGTGACGCTCGGCCCGAAGGGCCGTAACGTCGTGCTCGACAAGAGCTTCGGCGCGCCGCGGATCACCAAGGACGGGGTGACGGTCGCCAAGGAGATCGAGCTCTCCGACAAGTTCGAGAACATGGGCGCGCAGATGG
>CAYZSE010000047.1:0-14245 GCA_964481035.1 uncultured Geminicoccaceae bacterium
ACATAGGCGAGCTCGGCCGCGCTCTTGGTGACGCGCAGGCGCGAGACCAGGAGCGATGCGTCGACCAGCTCGGCGAGGCCTGTGAAGGCGGCGTCGAGGTCCCGGCCTCGCGCGGCGTTGAGCCCCGAGCTGTCCCACTCGACGCCCAAGCGCCTGTTCGCGAGCCCGAGGCTGCGCGCGAGCGCCGCGAGCTCCAGGGCCGGCGCCGCGTCGACGCCGTCGCGCCAGATGCGGATGTCCTCGATGCTCGAGGTGAGCTGCGCCTGGCGCAGATCCGCCGAGCGGGTCAGCAGCGCGACGCGGCCATCGGCGGTCACGACGAGGCATTGAAAGAAGCAGTAGCCGAAGCTGTCGTAGCCGGTCAGCCAGAACTGGCTTTCGGGCTTGAACAGGAGCACGGCGTCGAGCCGCTCGCGCCTCATCGTGCGCTGCACACGCGTCATCCGCGCGACAAACTCCTCGTCGGTGAAGTGCCTCTTCAACGCACGAGCCTCCCTCGGCGGCTCTTGCCGCACCGCTCCCTGGGTCCTAGGTCTCGGTTACGTCTTTCGCGGAATTGATACAACCGATGCCCGACGCGCCAGCTCAACTGACCTACAGCGTGCCTTTTCCGGCCGATCATCCGCACGTCAAATCGCAAAAGACGGGCGTCATGCTCATCAATCTGGGCACGCCTGACGCCACCTCCTATTGGCCGATGCGGCGCTACCTCAGCCAGTTCTTGAGCGATAAGCGGGTCATCGACTACCCATCGTGGTTCTGGCAGCCGATCTTGCAGGGCATCATCCTGTCGAGCCGGCCCAAGCGCAGCGGTGCGGCCTACGCGTCGATCTGGAACGAGGAAGAGGACGAGAGCCCGCTGCGCACCATCACCCGGGCGCAGTCCGACAACCTGCAGGCCGCCTTCGCCGGCCACCCGGGCATCGTTGTCGACTGGGCCATGCGCTACGGCCAGCCGAGTGTCGGCGATGTGCTGGAGAAGATGTTCGATCAGGGCTGCACGCGCGTCTTGATGGCGGCGCTCTACCCCCAGTACAGCGCAACGACCACGGCGACCGCCTACGACGACGCATTTCGCAAGCTCTTGCAGATGCGGTGGCAACCGGCGATCCGCACGGTCGGGCCATGGCACGACGATCCCGTGTACGTCGACGCCCTCGCGGGCTCGATCCGCGATCACCTCGCGACGCTCGATTGGGAGCCCGAGGTCGTGATCACCTCGTTCCACGGGCTGCCCAAGCGCTACCATACCGCGGGCGACCCCTACCACTGCCACTGCGCCAAGACCAACCGGCTCGTGCGCGAGCGCCTGGGTTGGCCCAAGGACAAGCTGATGGTGTGCTTCCAGTCGCGCTTCGGGCCGGAGCCGTGGCTGCAGCCCTATCTCGACGAGACGGTCGAGACCTTGGCCGAGAGTGGGGTGAAACGCTTGGCGGTCGTCTCGCCGGCGTTCGTCTCCGATTGCGTCGAGACCCTGGAAGAGATCAACCAGGAAGTGCGCGAGGAGTTCCTGGAGAGCGGCGGCGAGCAGTTCACCTACATCCCTTGCCTGAACGCCGGCGAGGCGGGCATGCGGGTGCTCGACACGATCGTGCGCCGCGAGCTGCAGGGGTGGATCGAGTGAAGGCCGCGGCGATCGGCAAGTGCCGAGACATCGCTGCCGCCCGCCCGCGCCGCTCATCGCGCAGCTCCGCCTAACGGGGTCTTAACCCTTCGCTCGCACACTCCGAGACGGTTCTTCAGCCACCGCTCGGAGCGTCGCGCACATGCTGACGATCATCGGTATCGTCATCGTCATGGGGATGGTGTTCGGAGGCTACGTCCTCGCCGGCGGCAAGTTCGGCGTCATCGTCAAGGCCCTGCCCTTCGAGATGATGATGATCGGCGGCGCCGGCGTCGGCTCCTACATGGTGGCCAACCCCGGTGGCGTCCTCAAGCGTACCGGCGGGGCCGTCGCCCGCGCGTTTACCGGCGGCAAATGGGGCGGCAAGGACTACGTCGCCATGCTCTCGTTGATGTTCGCCCTCATCCGTCTCATCAAGCTCAAGGGCATCGTCGCGCTCGAAGCCCATATCGAGAGCCCGAACGACAGCGCGATCTTTCAGCGCTACCCCAAGATACTCAAGGACCATTTCGCCACCGACTTCATCTGCGACACGCTGCGGATGATGTCGATGAACCTCGACAACCCGCACCAGGTCGAGGACATGATGGAGACGGTGCTGGACAAGCATCATCACGAGGCGCAGGCGCCGGCCAACGCCCTGGCCAGCCTCGGCGAAGCCTTTCCGGCCCTCGGCATCGTCGCCGCCGTGCTCGGCGTCATCAAGACGATGAGCTCCGTCGATCAGCCGCCAGAGATTTTGGGTAAAATGATTGCCGGCGCCCTGACCGGTACTTTTCTCGGTATTTTTCTATCTTACGGTCTCGTGTCACCGATGGCATCCAAGATCAAAGCGTCGATCGACGAGGACCATCACTTCTATTTGATCATTCGAGACGTCATCGTCGCGTTCTTGCACGGCAACGCGCCCCAGGTGGCGGTCGAGATCGGCCGTGGCAACGTGCCGACGACGATGCAGCCGAGCTACGGCGCGCTGGAAAAGGAACTCGAGGCGCTGCCGAAGGACGTCTGAGCGGCGCCGTGCGGCATTGCGTCTAGGTCAATAATCCTATAAAACGCCGCCGACGACGGTACACGTGGCGGTACGGATGGACAGCGCCTTTAGCCAGCTCCTCGCCCAGACCGAAGACCCGGTGGTGCTCTTGCTCCTCATCGCGCTCGTCGGTCTCTGCGGCGTCTGCCTGACGCTCTTTCGCGCGTGGTGCGCGGAGATCAAGGCGCACCGCGACACCATACGGGACAACATCCAATGGACCCGCCAGAACACCGCTCTGATCGCCGAGGTGCGCCAGTCGACGGAACGCTTCTCCGCGCTCTTGAACCACGCGCGGGGCTCGCGGGAGTGGCGTCCTTGAGCCGCGGACGCGACCTGTTGCGGGCGCAGCTCGACGACGACGCCCGCGCGGCAACGACGCTGCGAGGCCGCCTCGCCCGCTGGCTGTGGACGGACCTGCGCGCGGTCGGCCGTCTGCGCTTCGAGCTGGAGCGCTGCCGGCTGCAGCACGAGCACGAGGTGAGCCGCCTGCGCACGCTGCTCGACGGCAGCGCCCTCGCCCGCCTCGACCGCGGCGAGCCGCGCCTTGCCCAGCACGACGATTGATGGTGGCTGACGCGGTTCGCGCGACGCCCTAGGCTGGAGGTCGGGTTCGATCTCGCTGCGGAACGTCGGATGCTGCGACCGCCTTTGGGCGCGATTACGGTTCGCGTGGCGTGCGACGCCGATGGCGACGCTCTGGGCCACCTCATCGCCGGCTGCTTCGCCGAGCATCCGAGCTGCGTCTTCGACCGCGCCCGCGAGCTTCCCGAGCTCGACGCCATCGCCACGCATTTCACCGAGCTCGGAGGCGTCATCTGGGTGGCGGAAGCGCGGGACGAGCTGGTCGGCAGCCTCGGCCTGCGTCCCGCCGGGCCGGCGACGGTCGAGCTCCTCAAGGTCTATGTGGCGACGCCCTGGCGCGGTCGCGGTCTCGCTCAGGCCCTGCTCGCCCGTGGGCTCGCCGAGGCCCGCGCGCGCCGTGCGCGGCGCGTCGTGCTGTGGAGCGACACCCGCTTCACCCGCGGCCATGCCTTCTACGCCAAGGCGGGCTTCGAGCGGACAGGACAGACCCGGTTTTTGGCCGATCTGAGCGACACCTGGGAGTATCGTCTCGTACGCCGATTGGACGATCTCGCATGAGTACGCGCAACCTTGCGCTCTACGTGCCGAAGCTCGTGACCGTGCTGCGGGAAGGCTACGGCGCCGACACGCTGCGCCACGATCTTCTCGCCGGCCTGCAGGTCGCCGTCGTGGCGCTGCCGCTGGCGATGGCGCTCGCCATCGCCAGCGGGGCCACGCCCGAGAGCGGCCTGTGGACCGCGGTCGTCGCCGGCTTCTTGATCTCCGCCCTCGGCGGCTCGCGGTTCCAGATCGGCGGGCCGACCGGGGCCTTTGTCGTCGTCGTCTTCGACGTCATCCAGCGCTTCGGCCATGACGGCTTGGTGCTGGCGACGCTGATGGCCGGTGCCATGCTCGTCGTCGCCGGCGCCGCGGGGCTCGGGACGGTCATCAAGTACATACCGGGGCCGGTCGTCACCGGCTTCACCGCCGGCATCGCCGTCATCATCTTCTCGAGCCAGGTCGCCCCCTTCCTCGGGCTGGCCGTGGCGGAGCTGCCGGGCGACTTTCTCGAGAAATGGGGCGTGCTCCTCGAAGCCTTGCCGACCGTGGATGGGGCGACCGTGGCGGTCGGGGGGCTCGCGCTCGTCACCATCGTCGTCCTGCGACGCTACCGCCCGGACTTGCCGGTCTTTTTCATCGCCATCGTCGTCGGGTCGCTGGCGGCGCTCCTCGCGCCGGGCGGGATCGCCACCATCGGCACGGCCTTCGGCGGCCTCGATACGAGCCTGCCGACGTTGACGCTGCCGACCGTGACGGGCGCGCGCCTCGTCGAGCTCTTGCCGAGCGCCTTCACCATCGCCTTCCTCGCCGGCGTCGAATCGCTGCTGTCCGCGGTGGTCGCCGACGGCATGACCGGCCGGCGCCATCGCTCGAACTGCGAGCTCGTCGCCCAAGGCATCGCCAACGGTGCCTCGGCGCTCATCGGCGGCCTGCCGGCCACGGGCGCGGTCGCCCGCACGGTCGCCAACGTCAAGCTCGGTGCACGGACCCCGGTTTCGGGCATGGTGCACGCGGTGACGCTGCTCGTCGTTCTCCTCACGGCGGCGCCGCTCGCCGCCCACGTCCCGCTTGCCGCGCTCGCGGCGGTCCTCGTCATGGTCGCCTGGAACATGAGCGAGTACGAGCGCTTCTTGCATCTGATGCGAGCACCCGTCGGCGATCGGCTGGTGCTCGTCGCGACGTTCCTCTTGACGGTCCTGGTCGATCTCACCTTTGCCGTGCAGGTCGGCGTCGTCCTCGCCGCCATCCTGTTCATGTCACGCATGGCCGATGCCGTCGCGATCGAGACCGGTGAGCGCTTGATCCAAGAGGACGAAGACGACTTCGCGCAGCCGCGATCGCCGCAATCGGTCGAGAACCTGCCGCCGGGCGTCGAGCTCTTCCGCATCGGCGGGCCGTTCTTCTTCGCCGTGGCGAACCGTCTGGGCGAGGCGCTTGACCGCGTCGGCGCCCACCCCAAGTTGTTCATTCTAGACTTGGCGGCGGTGCCTTTCGTCGACGCGACCGGAGCGAGCGCGATCCTCGATTTCGTCGATCACTGCCATCGCCACGGGACGAGCGTGACCCTCGTCGGCGTGCGCGCCCAACCCCGGGCGACCCTCGCCCGGCTCGGTCTCGCGGATCGACCGGACGTTCGCTTCGCCGCCGACCTCGCCGCAGCGCTCGCCCGTTGAGCTCAGCCGCCGAGCAGGACCTGGACGCCGAGCATCAGCGCGAAGGCCAAGGTGACGACGATGCCGACGGTCTCCGTCTTAGCCTCCGCGTTCGCCTCCGGCACGAGCTCCGCGAAGACCATCCAGAACATCGCGCCTGCGGCCAGACCGAGCCCGACCGGCAGCCACGGCTCGAAGACCAGCACGAACAGAAAGGCGGGAACGGCGAGCAGCGGCTGGGGCAGGCTGGAGAAGATGCTCCAGCCGGCGGCGCTGAGCACCGTGGCCCCCCGCGGGACCATGACGAGGCTGATGGCCAGGCCTTCGGGGACGTTGTGCAGGGCGATGGCCGCGGTGATGAAGTCGCCGAGCTCGCGGCCGCCGCCGTAGGCCACGCCCACGCCGACGCCCTCGGCCGCGGAGTGGAGCGTCATGATGCCGACGATGAGCAGGATGCGCTTGGCGTCCGCACCCTTGACGTCGGCGACGCTCACATCATCGTGGCGATGGAGGTAGCGCCCCGCGGCGACGATGAAGACGAGGCCGGCGACGACGCCCGCGAGCGTCCGCTCGACGCTGAACTCGAAGCCCTCGACGATCAGGCTGAAGCAGGCAGCGAGCATCAGCCCCGCGGCCGCGGCGTTGGCGAGGGCGAGCCAACGCGCGCTCATGTGCTTTGCCATGAGCAGAGGCAGGGCGCCGAGCCCGGTGGCGATCGCCGTGACGAGAGCGGCGAGGAAGACGATGATGACGGTCGGCTCGATCATGAGAGTCCCTTCGCGAGAGCCCATGATCTAGAACGATTCAAAAGTGCTGACCACTCGCGCGTTGCCGGGTCCGCCTTGCGCGTCCGATTGTCATACCACACGCACATTCGACCGTTACGCGAAGCCCCGGGTGTGCATCGTCGCCAGCAAGCCGCGAGGTTCGAGACCTTGAACGATCTAGCTGCCCTGGACCAAGGGGACGTCGAGCTCCCCGCGGCCGCGCCGACGCCGGCGCCGACCGACACTCTCGTCGTCTCCGACGTGCACCTGGGTCTCCCGGCGAGCCGGGCGGAGGCCCTTCTGGAGACGCTTCGCCATTGGCGCTTCCACCGTCTGATCCTGCTCGGCGACATCTTTCACGATCTGCACTTCGGCCGCCTCAACGCCGAGCACTGGGAATTCCTCTCCCACGTGCGCAAGCTCTCCAACCCGAAGCGCCGGGTCGAGGTCGTCTGGGTGCTCGGCAATCACGACCGCAAGGCGGCGCAGGTGGCCTCCCACCTCATGGGCGTGCGGGTGTGCGAGCACTACGCCTGGGAATCGCACGGGCGACGGCACCTCGCCGTGCACGGGGATCGCTTCGACGGCCTCTTGACCCGGCATCCGATCCTCAGTGACGTCGGCGGGCGGCTGCTCTCCTTCGCCCAGCGGCGCCTCGGCTACGGCAAGGCGGCGTGGATGAACCGCCGCCACAACCGGATGATGGGCCTGTCCGGCAAGGTGCGCCGCGGCGCCGTCGGCATGGCCCAGGACCGCGGCGTCGAAGTGATCTTTTGCGGACACACCCACGACGCGCTACACGAGCGCGTGGAGGCCGCGGGGGCTAACTTGGAGTACGTCAACACGGGCTGCTGGACGCGCCGCCCGTCGCACTACGCCACGGTGGATGCAGGCGGCGTCCGCCTGCACGCCTGTCGCTGAGCCCACGACCCGCGGATGGCCGCGGGCGCGCACGAGGAACCCTGCATGTCCAACGCGTTGCTGGAGGCAGCTGCGCTCACCCGACCGAGCCGGCGCCGCGATCGTTTCGCGGAACGCCTGTTCACCTGGTCGTTCGACGGCTTCGTCTACAACCAGATCTGGGAGGATCCCGTCGTCGACATGGCGGCGATGGACCCGCTCACGGGCAAGCGCATCCTCACCATCGCCTCGGCCGGCTGCAACGTCCTCAACTACCTCGACGGCGACCCCCGCGCGATCACCGCGGTCGACCTCAACCCCGCGCACGTCGCCCTGACCCGGCTCAAGCTCGCGGCCCTCGAGCACCTGCCGGACTACGAGGCGTTCTTCCGCTTCTTCGGCGAGGGCGCGCACGACGACAACATCACCGCCTACGACCGTTTCCTGCGCCCGGCGCTGGACGCGGAGACCCGCGAGTACTGGGACGAGCGCCGCCCTTTTCGCGGCCGGCGCATCGAGTTGTTCCGCCGCGGCCTCTACGGCCGCTCGCTCTTGGGCCGCACGATCAAGTCGGCGCACCTCACCGCACGGTTGATGGGCGGCCGGCCGCACCACATGCTCCAGGCGCGGACACGCGAGGAGCAGCTCAAGCTCTTCGAGGAGCACCTGGCGCCGGTCTTCGACAAGCGGCCGATCCGTCACCTGGCCCGCTCGCGCGCAGCCTATTTCGGGCTCGGCATCCCGCCCGCGCAGTACCGGGCACTGCACGGCGCGGCGGTCGAACCCGCCGCGGAAATTCGCGAGCGGGTACGGCGGCTCGCCTGCGATTTCGATCTCAAGGAGAACTACTTCGCCTGGCAGGCGTTCGCGCGACGTTACGACATCGAGCACCGTCAGGCGGTGCCGCCCTATCTCAAGGAAGACGTCTATCGGCGGATCCGCGGGCGGGCCGACCGGGTGCAGGTGCTGCACACCCTGCTCGTCGCCCACCTCGAGGACGAGGCGGCCGGCAGCTACGATCGCTACGTCTTTCTCGATGCCCAGGATTGGATGACCCGCGAGCAGCTCGAAGCGCTATGGGTGCAGGTGACACGGACCGCGAGCGGCGATGCCCGGGTCATCTTCCGCACCGCCGGCGCGGAATCGCTCCTCGAGGGCAGCCTGTCGGGCGACCTCCAGGCGGCGTGGCGCTACGACGCGACGAGCAGCGCCGACTTCTTCCGCGCCGACCGCTCGGCGATCTACGGCGGGTTCCACCTCTACGAGCGGTCGCCTTCGTGAGCGAAGCGGGCGCTGTCGAACGCATGGAGCGGATGTACCGCTGGCAGCGGGACATCTACGACCTGAGCCGGAAATACTATCTCTGGGGTCGCGACCGGCTCGTCGCCGATCTGGCGCTGGCCCCCGGCGAGAGCCTCCTGGAGGTCGGCTGCGGCACGGCGCGCAACCTCGTCGCCATCGCCGAACGCTACCCCCGGACGCGGCTCTTCGGCTTCGACGCCTCGCGCAGCATGCTCGAGGTCGGGCGCGCCAAGGTGACGGCGGCGGGGCTCGACGGGCGGATCGCCCTCGCCCACGGGCTCGCCGGCAGCGGCGAGGAGCGCCGGCTGTTCGGCCAGGAGGAAGGCTTCGATCGGATCGTCTTCTCCTATTCTCTGTCGATGTTCGACGACCCGGCGGCGGCGATCGCGAGCGCGCACCGGGCGCTGGCGGCGGGCGGGCGGCTGCACGTCGTCGACTTCGGCCTGATGCAGGGTCTCCCCGCGCCGTTGCGCGCCCTCCTGCGGCACTGGCTCGCGAGCTTCCACGTGCACCCGTCGGACGCACCGCGCGCCGCGCTCGCGACGTTGGCCGAGACCGAGGGGGGGCGCCTCGCCGTCCGCGACCTCGCCGGCGGTTATGCCCGGCTCCTGCACTTGACGCTGGCGCGCCCCGCTTGACCGACGCCGGCCGCACCGTCGCCGGCGGTTGCGACGGCGCGCCGCCTCGGCTATGCACCAGCGCCTCGGAGGGGTGCCGGAGTGGTTGAACGGGCCGGTCTCGAAAACCGGTGAACCCGCAAGGGTTCCGAGGGTTCGAATCCCTCTCCCTCCGCCAGGTGCCCCGGCGTCAAGCCAAGACTCCAAACAAGTGAGCCGTTCCGAGCAATCTGCTGTCGCTCGCCAATGAGGCGACCGACGGCGTGAGCTTCGCCATGGGGGCAGGCTTCGGCCGCGTGGTGGCCTTCGCGCCAATGATCGGGGGCAGCGCCGTCGGGCTCGGGGGCATCCTTTGCGCGCGGACGACCGAGGCCGTGGCAAGACCAGCTCCTCGCGATCGCGAGGCCAGCCCGGAGCCGGCGAGCACCAGGAGCGCCGGGAACCGGCGCGAAGCGAGAAGAGATCGCAGCGATGGAACAGGCGAGCGCAATGGCACTCGGCTCTCGCAACCAAAAATATGCGGTCGAGATGCGCGCGGCCGTGTAATTTCAACCAATAATACAGAATATGTAACGAATCCAGTAGCCCAGGCTCCCCGCAAGGTCAGCAAATTCCTGCATTTCTAACTTAAACCCCAACTTAAAATTGAAAATAGATGTTTATCGATAAGTTATGCTCAAATTTGTTGCAACAAGAAAAATTCTTTGTGATGCTCCTGCCAGCATTGTTGGTCACGGAGAACACAGAAAGCGCATCGAACGCTGCCGACTGAGCGCCTGCGCATCATTCCTGAAGCGCATCATCAGGTTGGATGTTTCAGTGAGCCAGACAATCGTGAAGGTTGTTCGGACCGTTGATTGCGTCTCGAATCGCGTCATTGGATCTGCGGCCACCAATGCTGGAGGCACATCCCGTCGCCGCGGCACGGGCAGTTGAGAGGATCGGCGCATCATGGCCATCGCATTTCAGCCCGTCGGAACGTTCAGCGGCGCCTCGGGAGGCCCCAACGTCCTCAACAATCCGACCTCGTTGCAGTTCGGGCCGGACGGGCGGCTCTACGTCGCCGAGCAGAACGGCGACATCAACGCGTTCACGGTTTCCGTCTCGGACGGCGCGTACGTCGCCACCGCGCACGAGCTCTTGACGCTCACGAGCGGTGGCGGCGTCGTCAAGTCGATCCAGAACCACGACGACGACGGGACGGAGTCCAACCAGTCGAACCGCCAGGTGACGGGGCTGGCGGTCACCGGCACGGCCGACAACCCGGTGCTCTACATCTCGTCGAGCGACCCGCGCATCGCTTCGAACGGCGAGGTCAACCTCGACACCAATTCCGGCGTCATCACCCGCGTGACCTGGACAGGGTCCGAGTGGCAGGCGGTCGACATCGTGCGCGGCCTGCCGCGCTCGGAGGAGAACCACTCGAACAACGGCCTCGCGATCAGCCCGACCGACCCGACCAAGCTCTATGTGATGGTCGGCGGCAACACCAACAACGGGGCGCCGTCGAGCTTTTTCTCCTATACGGGCGAATACGCGCTGTCGGGCACCCTGCTCGAGATCAACCTTGCCGACATCGAGAACCGGGAGATCCTCACCGATCCCGACGGCGGCCAGGGCAATCAATCGCGCCAGTACGTCTACGACCTGCCGACGCTAGACGATCCGAACGTCGCGAACGTCACGGGCGGCGGCGGCGAGGACGCCGAAGGGCTCGACGAGGCCGGCCCCTGGGGCGGCAATGACGGGCTCAACATGGCGATCCTCCCGGCCGACGCGCCCCTGCGCATCTTCGCCGACGGCTTCCGCAACGCCTACGACATCGCCTTCACGCCGGACGGCAAGCTCTACACCGTCGACAACGGCTCGAACGGCAATCTGGGCGCCAATCCCAACACCGAGAGCGGCGACGACGACGGCGACGCGATCAGCGGCGAGGCGATCAACACGCCGAACAACGGCGGCTCGGGCGATCCGGAGCCGCTCTTCTTCATCGAAGACGGCGGCTATTACGGCCACCCCAATCCGGCCCGCTCCAACCAGAACCAGAGCTGGACGTCGTACAACAACAGCGGCAACCCCGATGCCAGCTTGAGCGACAACAACGTCGACAGCCTCGCCGGGCAGGTGCCGAACGGGGTTGCCATCGCGACCGGCTTCATCATCGACCCCAGCAAGTTTACCGGCGATCCAGGCCGGCTGGCCCAGAGCGGCGTGCGGGTCGAGCGCGACAGCGCGCAGACCAACGCGATCGTGACCGTCGGCTCGTCGACCAACGGCATCGTCGCCTACGACAGCAACGGCCAAGCCTTCGACGGCGTGCTCGACGGCAAGCTGTTCGTCACGCAGTTTAACGACAACGTCACCCTCTTGAACCTGGACGACACGGGCACCGGGCTCGCTCCCGTGCCGACCGAGGGCGCGGACGGCATCTTCGGCACCGCCGACGACGGCGTGGAGGACCCGGACGGCATCTTCTTCGTCGCCAACAACAGCCTCGGCGTGCCGCTCGGCAATCCGCTCGACGTCACGACGGGGCCGGACGGCACGCTCTGGGTCGCCGAGATCGGCTCGAGCGAGATCACCGTGCTGGCGCCCGCCGACCTGATCGTGCCGGGCGACAACGACAGCGACGACGACGGCATTCTCAACGTCGACGACCCGTTCCTCCGCGACGCCAGCAACGGCACCAGTGTCACGGTCGCCCCCGGCACGCCGACGATCTGGGAGTTCAGCCAGGACGCGGGTGACGTCACCCCGGGCCCCGACGGCTTCGGCGGCGGGCTCACCGGCCACATGATCGACGGCACGACCGACTTCGAGGCGTTCCTCCAGTCGGATTCCACCCGCCCGGGGCAGAACATCCAGCTCGACAACGTGAAGTTCGTCACCGCCGCCGCCGGCGGCACCACGGTCATCGAGGAGGTGCAGAACGGCGACCCGTTTCAGACCCCGAACGACGGCCAGTTCCTGTTCCACACCGGCTTCAAGCTGGCCCCGAACGTCGCCACCTTCACCGTGACGTGGGTGGTCAAGAACCCGGGCGCGGTCACCGGCGGCTCGGACATCACCAACAACTTCCAGCAGATCGGCGGCTACCTCGGCGACGGCACGCAGTCGAACTACCTGAAGATCGTCGCCATCGCGACCAACGGCGACGCTACCGCCGCCAACGTCCAGATCGCGCTGGAGAACGGCGACGACGTTTCGCCGACGATCGACCTGCCGGCGAACGGGATTTTCGACAACGCCGCCCTGGTGGCGGATTCGAACATCGTCTTCGAGCTGGAGATCGACCCCATCGTCGGCACGGCCGTGCCGAAGGCGACCTATTCCACCACGGACGGCGACGTCGAGGTGACGGGCACCGAGACGATCGACCTCACCGGCTCGAAGGTGCTGGAGGCGATCCGCGGCGAGGTCGCGGTCCAGGGCCAACCGACGGGTCTCGCCGCCGGCCTCTTCGCGTCCAACTTCGGCTCGCTCGCGGACACCTTCCAGGCCGTATTCGACAGCATCACGGTGAGCGCCACCGAGGCGCCGTTCCCGCCGGACGCGGTCGACGACAGCGCGCGCGTCGGCGTCGACACGCCCCTCGAGATCCCCGTCGCCAACCTGCTCGCCAACGACACCGACCCGAACCCGACGGACACGCTGACGGTCACCGGCGTGTCGAACCCGGTGAACGGGACGGTGGCGCTGGCGAACGGCGTCGTCACCTTCACGCCCGCGGCCGGCTTCCAGGGCACGGCCTCGTTCGACTACACGATCAGCGACGGGAGCGCGACCGACACCGCCACGGTGACGGTCGAGGTGGCCGACGAGATCGTGCTCTACCGCGTCAACGCCGGCGGGGCCGAGGTGGCGGCGCTCGCCAGCGACCCGGTGCAGCTCGCCTGGGCCGCGAACACCGGCACCGGCGCGCAGAGCGGGACGGGCTTCGCCGTCAACACCGGCAACATCAGCACGCACAGCATCGCCAACCAGGGCGACCCGAGCGCCCGCGACGAGTCGTTGCCGGACTACGTGCCCTACCAGGTCTTCAACCAGGAGCGCTGGGATCCGGCGGCGGCGCCCGAGATGGCCTGGACCTTCGATGTCGACGCGGGCGCCACCTACGAGGTGCGGCTGTTCGTGCGCAACGGCTTCGGCGGCACGGATCAGCCGGGCGAGCGCGTGTTCGACGTCGAGATCGAGGGCACGGAGGTCTTCAGCGACGTCGATCTGAGCGCCACCTACGGTCATCAGGTGGCGGCGATGCTGAGCCAGGTCGTCACCCTCGCGCCGGGCGACGCCACGCTCGACATCGAGTTCCTGCACGACGTCGAGAACCCGCTCATCAACGCCATCGAGATCGTCCAGCTCGGCAGCGCGCCCGAGCCGCTGCCGGTGGTGAACATCCTCGAGACCGCGCAGACGGTCGGCGAGGGCGAGCAGGCGTTCGTCTCCATCGCCACCGACTTCACGGTCCCGCAAGGCGAGACCGTGGACGTCAACTTCACGATCGAACCCCTGAGCGGGGCGGCGCCGGGTGCCGGGGGCGATTACGAGTACGCCTCCTCGAGCGCCACGTTCGGCGGCGGCACCTACACCGACACCAAGAGCATCGCCGGCAGCTCGTCGGATCTGCAGATCCCGGTCGCGGTGCTGCAGGACAGCGACATCGACCCCAACGAGGGCTTCGTCCTGACCATCAACTCGGTCAGCGCGAACGCGGTCCTAGGCCCGAACAGCTCGGCGACGGTCACGATCCAGGACGACGACGTGACCAGCGGGACGGTCCTCTTCCGCGTCAACGCCGGCGGGCCGGAGGTGGCGGCCAACGACGGCGGTCCGGCGTGGACGGCAGACCAGGGCACGGTCGCCAACGGCAGCGCGCAGGTGGGCACAGCCTCGCCCTACCTCGTGGATCGCGGCATCGACGACACCACGACCGCGACCAGCGACGACGTCACCTATGGCGACAACACCCCGACCGGGCCGGGCACGAACAGCACCGCTGCGCCCGACCCGCTGTTCCTCACCGAGCGCTTCAGCGAGCAGGCCAACCCGAACAACATCGGCTACGCCTTCCCCGTCGTCGATGGGGCCTATACCGTCAATCTCTACTTCGACGAGTTGTTCTTCGGCGCGGCGAATGCGCGCGTATTCGACGTCGCGATCGAGGAGACGCTCGTTCTCGACGACTTCGATACTTTCGCGACCTATGGAAACGACACGGGTCT
>CAYZSE010000047.1:14345-16614 GCA_964481035.1 uncultured Geminicoccaceae bacterium
GCCTTCGACCGGGACCTCACCGGCGATCTGACCTTCTGGCTGAACCAGGGCGCCGGTCCGAGCTCCGCCACCTT
Source organism: uncultured Geminicoccaceae bacterium (assembly GCA_964481035.1). Taxonomy (GTDB): domain Bacteria; phylum Pseudomonadota; class Alphaproteobacteria; order Geminicoccales; family Geminicoccaceae; genus JAAAPF01. Next base: position 14,420 of record CAYZSE010000047.1, read on the forward strand.
GAACTTTGTCGTCGAGGAGCTGCCCGGCACTCCCGGCGAGGTCGTCGCCGCGATCAACGCGGGCGGGCCGGCGCTGTCCCAGGACGGCATCGACTTCGCCGCCGACACGGGCTTTCTCAACGGCCAGACCTTCGCCGACGGCACCGCCGGCAACGGCCTGCAGCCGGTGTTCGACGGCACGGTCTACGAGACCGAGCGCTACGGCGGGGCGCCGGGCACGGACGCCCTGGCCTACGAGATACCGGTCCTGGCAGGGACTTATACCGTCGAGATCTACTTCGCCGAGATCTTTCAATCGGCGGAGGGTGCCCGCGTCTTCGACGTCAGCGTCGAAGGACAACTGGTGCTCGACGACTTCGACATCCTCGCGCAGACGAACGGTAACATCGACGAACCGATCGTCTTCACCGTGCCCGGCACCGTCGACCCCTCGGCCTTCGGCAACACGAGCGCCATCGACATCGACTTCAACGCCTCGGCCGACAACGCCAAGGTCAGCGCCATCGTCGTCCGCGACGCCGACGGCGGGGTCGGGCCGACGACGCTCACCCTCGACATCGAGCCCACGAGCGTCTCCGAGAGCGGCGACGGCGTCACCGGCACGGTCACCCGCACGGGCAGCACGGCAGCGGCGCTGACGGTGACCCTCGCGAGCAGCGACTCGTCGGCGGCGACGGTGCCGGCGACGGTCGAGATCCCGGCGGGCTCCACGAGCGCCACCTTCGCGGTCAGCGCGGTCGACGACGACCTCGTAGACGGGCCGCAGACGGCGGTGATCAGTGCTTCGGCACCGGGCGTGATCTCGCCGGCCGAGGCCAGCCTGGAGGTTGTCGACGACGATAACGAACTAGCCGACCCGCAGCCGGGCACCGTGCTGTTCCGCGTCAATGCCGGCGGCGCCGAAGCGGTGGCGGCCGATAGCGGGCCGGTCTGGACCGCGGACACGCAAGCGGCAAACTCGCCGTTCCTCGTGAACCCGGGCTCCAACAACGACTTCCCCACCAACGGCGAGCCGAACCTCAGCATCGACATGTCGCTGCTCGCCGGTACCGGCGCGACCCCGGCGGTGCTCGGCATCGAGCGCTGGGACAACACCACCGACGCCAATGGCGAGATGTCCTGGGCGTTCCCGGTCCTTGCCGGGACGGAGGTCGAGGTTCGGCTCTACCTCGCCGAGCTCTTCACCGGCCTGCCCGACCTCAACGGCAACGGCGTCCCCACCGGCGACCGCATCTTCGACGTCAGCGTCGACGGAGCCGTGCCGGCCGCGTTCGACGACCTCGACCCCTACACGTTGGCCGGCGAGGCCTTCGCCAAGGGCGTCGTCGTCGGTCACACGGTGGTGAGCGACGGCTCGATCGATCTCGAGTTCCTGCACCTCTCCGAGAACCCGGCGATCAAAGGCATCGAGATCTTCGTGGCCGGCACGCCCGATGGCGAGGGACCGGCGGCCACGCTCGGCGCCCTGGAACCGCCGGCCGCCGGTGCCGGCACCTTCGAGTTCACCGTGACCTTCGCGGACCCGGCCGGCATCGACGTCCCGACGCTGGGCAACACGGACGTCACGGTGTCGAATGCGGCCCTCGGCTACGACGCGGCCGCAGCCCTCATCGCGGTCGATCAGACCGCCAACGGCTCCCCGCGCAGCGCGACCTACCAAGTCCCGGCGCCCGGCGGGAATTGGGACTTTGCCGACAACGGCACCTTCGCGATCACCCTCGCCGATGGCGAAGTTGCGGACCTCCTGGGCAACACGGCGGCGGGCGGGGAGCTCGGCACTTTCGAGGTGGCGTTCTCTGCCGCCGCGGCGTCCGCGCTGATCGAGGTGACGCCGGGCGGTGGCCTCGCGGCATCCACCTTCGGCGGCAGCAGCTTCCAGGTCACCAACACCAGCGATGCGGGCGTCCAGATCACCTCGGTTCGGTTCGATTTGTCCACCGGCATCCTGCCGGACATGGTGTTCGATCCGACCGGAAGCGGCGGCGACGCCACGGCGAGCCCGCTGACGCCCAGCTCGGGTGCGACGGCCACCGGCTTCGTCGCGCCTAGCGACCCGGCAGTCGATCCCTTCTCGCAGCCGCGCAACGGCGGGTTCGACGTCCTGAGCCTCGACTTCACGGATTTCGAGGCGAGCGAGCAATTCTTCTTCACGACCGACGTCGATCCGAACTCGATCCAGGACGTGCCGGGGGCCG
>CAYZSE010000047.1:16714-21412 GCA_964481035.1 uncultured Geminicoccaceae bacterium
TTCTTCTTCACGACCGACGTCGATCCGAACTCGATCCAGGACGTGCCGGGGGCCGGTGACGCCGGCGCGGTCTCGGGCTACGAGCTGATCGGCTCCACCGTCGCCGTCACCTTCTCCAACGGCGAGACGCTCACGGGCTCGCTGTTCGAGGACGGCACCCTCGGTGGGGCACAGGTCGTCCTCGAAGGCGGCACCACGGCCGCGCCCACCATCGAGATCGTGGGGGCCGGGGCCGACGAAGTCGCCAGCCTGCCGGGAACGCAGGTCACGGTCACCGGTCCGGACCCCATCGTGCGGGTCACCGGCACGCCTGGCGAAGAGGTGGCGCTGCTGCAGATGGACGCGCGGCTGTTCATCGCTTCGGGCGACGCGCCCTTCAACGTCAGCGCCGACGAACTGCCGTTCTACGCCAACGAGGCGATGGCAGGCAAAACCGTGTACACGGGCGAAATCGGGCCCGGCGGCTTCGTCGACATCCCGGTCGCCCTGTTGACGACCGACGGCGGCGCGACGCCCGACGGCGGCCTCAACCACTTCGTCGCGGTGACCTCGTCGACGCCCTACGCCGTGGATCAGGCGACCAGCGAGACCAGCAACACCCTGGTCGTGCGCCAGGGCTCGGCGCTGGTCTTCGACGAGTCCGGCACCGTCCAGTTCGACGGGACCAACGCGACGGTGATCGAGCTGCCGCACGACCCCACGCGCGAGATTGCCGCCGGGACCATCGCCTTCTCCTTCGCCCCCGCGGACACCAGCGGCTTCCAGGGGCTCTACTCCAAGGATGCCTCGGGTTTCAGCGGCGGCGGCAACCACTTCGTCGTCTACCTGCAAGGCTCGACGCTGATCGCCCGCTTTCAGGACGGCACCAGCTCGGCGGAGTTCGATGTCCCAGGCATCGAGGCCGGGACCGAGTACGAGATCGCGGCCACCTTCGGTCCTGGCGGGGTCGGTCTGTGGGTCGACGGCAACCTCGTCGAATCCGCACCGCTAATCATGGACTGGAGCGACGGCGGCAATACCGAGTTCGAGCAGTGGGGCGGCCGCGGCTGGGCGAGCAGCAGCGGCGAGGCGGGCTTCGATGCGCCGTTCGAGGGCACCATCTCCGACCGGCAGATCTTCGCCAGCGTGCTCACGGCCTCGGAGATCGCCGCTCTCGCGGGCACCTCGTCCGGCGCCAACACGCCGCCCGACGCGGCCGAAGACGCCGCGGCCGGCGACGAGGACACGGTGATCTCGGGCAGCGTCCTCACCAACGACAGCGACGCCGAAGGCAGCGTGCTGACCGCTGCCCTCGTCTCCGGCGTGGCGAACGGCTCGCTGACGCTGAACCCCGACGGCACGTTCGACTACACGCCGAACGCCGACTTCAACGGGGAGGACTCGTTCACCTATGTTGCCAATGACGGCCTCAGCGACAGCGCGCCGGCGACGGTCACCATCACCGTGAACCCGGTGAACGACGATCCGGTCGCGGTGGACGACGCGGCGCAGACCCTACTGCAGACCCCCGTGGTCATCGACGTGCTCGCGAACGACCTCGACGTCGACGGCGACACGCTGGCCGTCGTCGCGGTCACCGACGGCGCCAACGGTGCCGTCGTCGACAACGCCGACGGCACCGTCACCTATACGGCGGCGGGCGGGTCCATCGGCGACGACAGCTTCACCTACACGGTCGACGACCAGGCGGGCGGGGCTTCCTCGACGGCGACCGTCACCGTGACGGTGCTCGACGCACCGAACAGCGCACCCGTGGCGAACGAGGATACCGTCTTCGGCGACGAGGACACGGTGATCAGCGGCGCCGTCCTCGCCAACGACACGGACGACAACCTGGGCGACACGCTGACGGCGGTGCTCGTCGCCGGCGTATCCAACGGCACGCTGACCCTGAACGCCGACGGCACGTTCGACTACACGCCGAACGCCGACTTCAATGGGGAGGACTCGTTCACCTACGTCGCCAACGACGGCCTCGCGGACAGTGCGCCGGCGACCGCCACGATCGCCGTGGCGCCGGTGAACGACGCGCCGGTGGCGAACGACGACAGCGCCGCGGGCGGGCAAGGGCAGCCGATCGTCATCGACCTCCTCGCCAACGACGAGGACGTCGACGGCGACGCGCTGACGATCGGCGCGCTCGCGACGACCAGTGACGGGACCGTCGTCGACAACGGTGACGGCACGGTGACCTTCACCTCGGGGCCCGACTTCGAGGGCGCGGCGACCTTCACCTACACGGCCTTCGACGGCACGGTGGCGAGCGAGGCGGCGACGGTTTCGGTCGCCGTCAGCGCGTTCCCGGTCCCGATCTTCGACGAGCCGGCCGCCGTCACCTTCGACGGGACGGCCAACGACGTGATCGAATTGCCGCATGACGACATCTACGAAATCTCGGCCGGCAGCGTGGCCTTCACCTTCACGGCGGCGGACACCAGCGGGGCGCAGGGCCTGTTCGTCAAGGACGCCTCCTCCTTGGCCGGCGGCGGCAACCACTTCGCGCTCTACCTGGAGGGATCGACGCTGAGCGCCCGCTTCCAGGATGGCAACAGCGCCAGTCTGACGGTGCCGGGCATCGTCGCCGGCGTCGACTACGACGTCGCCATCACCTTCGATAATTCCGGCGGCAAGGTGTATCTCGACGGCAGCGAGGTCGCGAGCACGACCACGGTCACGATGGACTGGAGCGATGGCCCCAATCAGGAGTTCATCCAATGGGGCGGCCGCGGCTGGGCCAGTGCGACCGGCGCTCCCGGCTTCGATGCGCCGTTCGATGGCACCATCTCCAACCGGAAGATCTACGACGTCGCCCTGACGACGGCGCAGATCGTCGAGCTGCAGGGCGGCGGCAGCCCGTCCAACGGGGATCCGGTGGCCGGCGACGATGCGGTTAGCACCGCGGAGGACGAATCCGTCAACTTCGACCCGACGGCGAACGACATCGACCCCGACGGCGATACGCCGCAGGTCACGCTCGTCGAGCCTGGCCAGGAGCCGGCGAACGGGGCGGCGACCATCGAGGCCGACGGGACGGTGACCTACACGCCGAACGCCGACTTCAACGGCATCGACACGTTCACGCTGGTGATCGAGGACGGCAACGGCGGCATCGACACCTCGGTGGTCGACGTCACCGTGACGCCCGAGCCGGACCTCCCGGTTGCGGCGGACGACACGGCCACGGTCCAGGTCGGCGGCTCCGTCGTCATCGACGTCCTCGCCAACGACACCGACGCCGATGGCGACACGCTGACGGTGACCGCTGCGGGTGCGGGGGCGAGCTCCGGAACCGTGTCGAACAACGGTGACGGCACGGTGACCTACACCTCAACCGGCACCACGGCCGCATCCGAGACCTTTTCGTACGACGTCACGGACGGCACGAGCACCGTGTCGGCGTCGGTGACGGTGACGGTGACGGAGGCCGCGGTCCCGGTCTTCTCGCAACGGGGCGCCAAGACCTACTCGGGTTCCTCAGCCGACGTCGACAACTACGATCCGGCCGACCTGTCCGCGTTGGAGATCACGGAAGGCACCATCGTCTTCTCGTTCGTCGACGCCGACCCGAGCGTGCGCCAGGGCTTGGTCGTCAAGGATGCGTCCGGCGCCGCCGGTGGCGGCAACCACTTCGCCGCCCTCATCGACGGCGGCGACCTCGACGTGCGGTTCCAGAATGCGGACGGGCAAACGATCCTGTCCGCCGACATCGACGCCGACGTCGAGTACGAGGTCGCGGCGACGTTCGATGAGGATGGGGTGGCGCTCTACGTCGATGGCGTCCTTGAGGACTCCGACCCTCTCGTCATGGATTGGACGAGCAACGTCGAGTGGCTGCAGGTGGGCGGCCTCGGCTGGGGCAGCTCCTCCGGCAGCGGTTCATTCACCAATCCGTTCTCGGGGCAGATCGCCGACGTGGCGATCTACGATGAGGTGCTGAGCGCGCAGGCGATCGCCGACTTGGCAGGTGAGAGCTCCATCGGTGCCACGTTGATCTGATCGTCGCTTCCGCCACGCCTGCATCGGCCGGTCGGCTTCACCTTCCTCGCGGAGGGTGGGCCCGACCGACCTTCGAGCAGCGTTGCGATCACCTTCAACGCCAAGGTCACGGGCGTGGGCCATGCCACTGCAGCTCGCCAGGACCGGCAAAGCCTGCGACACGGCGCGTCGCAGGCGGTCGGCCGACACCGACAACAGCCGAGGGAAGCCAGCGCGCGTGGCTGCGCGGTGTGGCGCGGCCGCCGCTCGTGCATTGCCTCGCCATCGGCGCAGCGGTGTCCCCCCTGTTCGCCAGGCTCGACGACCGCCCGCGGACGTGGGGCTCCGGGGTGTAGCGGTCCACAGTTTTGAGACACGGCGTTTGCATCAGGCGGCCATGGCCATGGTGGTCTGCGCCGCTCGTACCTGGGCGGGCGTTCGGTAGCCGTGACGCTGGAGGATCCAGCCGGCGTCGTAGGCATTCTTGAACGCGTGCAGGGCGTGGCGGAGCTCGTCGACGGTGTCGAAGCGCCGCTGCCAGAGCAGGTTCTCCTTCAGGACGCGGATGAAGCGCTCGGCGCAGCCGTTGCCCTCGGGCTCGCGAACGAACGCGGGCGAGCTTTCGAGGCCGAGGAAGGCGACCTCGGCCTGGAAGTCGTCGGACACGAACTGGCTGCCGTGGTCGTGGCGCAGCTTGGTGCCGGCGGCGATGCCTTCGCCGAA